>NZ_CP141213.1:1517024-1820429 GCF_035610345.1 Sinorhizobium meliloti
CTTCGGCCTCCTTGCGGAACGCTGAAAATGCCGCATCCGAGGCATCACGCGAGAAGGTGCGCAGCTCCGAGGCAATGCTGACGTCGTGACCTGCCAGCCGCAGCGATTCGATCAGCATGCGTGCCATCTGTCTGTCGCCGGAAGGGACAGGGTGGTCGGGTGATTTCAGTGGCGCATGAAAGACGATGTTCATTCGGCGCGAGCTATCCCGCCTCCCGTCGCGATGTCAACAGGCCCCGGCCCGACGACGTGCGGCTGCAGTGCCCCGGCTATTCCGCCGCTGCCTCCCCGCCCTGGGCGAGCGCCGCGTTCTTCTTGGCGATCGCGTCGCGTGTCGCGGCAGCTGCCGCCGGCGCCGATTGCACGTCGTCTCCGGCCACCTGGACCGTGGGCGAGGCGAACTGGATGCCATTGGTCTTGAAGGCCTCCTTGATCATGGCCTGGGCCCTTCTTCTCACCTGGGTCTGGTGGCCCGGCTTGGTTTTCATGGCGAAGCTCAGCGTTATGCCGTAATCGCCGAACTGCTCCACGCCTTTCATCTTCACCGTTTCGATGATCATCGGCGCGAGCTCCGGGTCTTCGAGCAAGGAAGCCCCGATGCCCTTCACGACCTTCTTCACCTTGGCGACGTCGGAGTCATAGGAAACATTGATCAGGAACTTGTCGATGACCCAGTCGCGACTCATGTTCTGCACCGCGCCGAGCGAGCCGAAGGGCACGGTGAACACCGGTCCCCGGTGATGTCGCAGCTTGACGGAGCGGATGCTGAAGGACTCCACCGTGCCCTTATAGCTGCCGCTCTGTATATATTCGCCGACCCGGAAGGCATCGTCCATCATGTAGAAGATGCCGCTGATGATATCCTTGACGAGCGTCTGGGAGCCGAAGCCGATGGCGACGCCGAAGACCCCAGCGCCGGCGATCAACGGACCGACTGCGACGCCAAGCCCCGAAAGCACCATCATACCGGCGACGACCGCGATGAAGGCCGCAAGGAAATTGCGCAGGATCGGCAGCAGCGTGCGCAGGCGCGTGTTGCGCGCGAACTCGGCGGAATCCTGCACGGTCAGGCTGGCGCGCGCCATGCGCACGTTGATGGATTCCTTGGCAAGCTGCCAGACGAGATCGGCCGCAAGCAGTATGACGATGCCGGCCAGCACGCCACGGAAGATGCGGTTGAAGGCATCGTCCTGCATCATCTGCGCGCCGTCGATGCGGAAGGTCATGGCAAGCCATACGGCCGCGAGCGCGATGATCACCAGCCTCGCCCCTCGCTCGATCAGAACATTGCGCAGGACGCGGAAGTCCTCCGCCGCGGCAGCATCCAGCATCGTTCTGGTCGCGGCGCTGGTGAAGCGCAGCAGAGGCGGCAGACCGAGGGCATAGACGCCGAGCCAGAACAGCACATCCATGCCTGCAACCCAGAAGACCCAGAGCAAGACTAGGAAGGAAACGATCAAGGCATTTCGCAGGATGCGACGCGCGGGCGCCATCTCGGCAATCGGCCGGCGCAAGGTCGTGTCGATCGCCAGTCCGAGAACGAAGAGGCCCAGGACCGCGCCGGTGAGGTTGCGCACGTCTTCGGGAAACGCGAGCGCGCGCATCATATCGCCGACGGCCCATACGAAAGCGACGGTGCAGATGAAGTATACGGACCGCCTGAGCCAGTAACGGGCACGATGCGGAGCAAGCGATACATACGACCTTGCCTGATCCCCCTCCGAGATGGCCGGCGTCAACACGGCCGATGCGATCGCGATCAGAAGTCGAGCCACGATCCAGGCGATAAGGAGCGGCGCCACCGCTGCCCCGAGGTGATGCGGCCAATCGGCGATCACGAAAGCAGCGACGGCCGCAATGGCGAAGGCGACAAGCGGCGCGATGCGAACGAAGGCCGCCAACCCGCTTCCTGCCTGCACGTTGTTGCGGCTGGCGCTTCGTCGCAGGAGATGGCGCAGAAGGAACTCGGCGCCGTAGCCGATCAGCAGAACCAGGGCAAACGCCCAGATGATCGGCAATCTTCCCTGGCCCTCCATGTCCCCGTACACACGGTCTCTCGCCGCCTGCCATTCGGGCAATACGCGCGGCGCGGCATTCAGAAGCGCAGCAAGGTGCCTCCTGGCCTCGGCCATCCAGCGCGAAGCGAAGCTCTGGGGCTGCGTGACGGTAACGGGCCCGGAGGCCGCCTGCCTGGTCTCGATCCCCTGCCTAGTCTCGATCCATTGACGGACCTCGGGATCATCCAGCAGCTGAATGAGCTGCTGCACCTTGGCCGGAGGCGCTGCCCCCTGGTCTTGGGCCGCCGAGAGAGCCACAGAAGCAAAGATCAGTTGGAGAAAAAAGGCCACCACTGCTGCGACGCGCCCTACACCTGCACCCATGCGATAGCCCCCTGATCGCCAGACCACTCGGCGATGATAGTGGCATATCAACACATATGCGTCACCCCGCAATCCCGTGCACTCCGAAGGGTGCATGGATCGGGGCATCACGCCGAAGCGCGGCGCCCAAACATGTCTTCTTTGATCCCATCCGGTAACGGAAGGCATGCAGCAGATCAAAGTGCCACGGCGATTTTTGCGCGTCCGGTAAGTAGGCCGGCGCAAGGCTCTCCGGATTATGGTCCGGCTCAAGCCGAACCGGCTTCAGCAGCCGACACTGTGGAGGCATGTTCGCGGGCCGAGTGTTTCAGGGCCGACGATGCGACTGCGTCCCACTGCGAAAGTATGCGTTCTGGCAAGTATCTCCTGGCGCTCGCCTCGGCATTGGTAGCCAAACGGCTCCTGAGTTCACCGTCGCCGAGCACCCTAGACAGTGCCTCGGCAAGCGCATCCACATCGTTGCTGGGAACGAGGATTCCATCCTCGCCATGCTTCACCATGTCCGAGGGGCCCCACTCGCATGCAAAAGAAACCACGGGAAGCCCTGCAGCCATGGCCTCGAGCAAGACGATACCCCATCCCTCGTAACGGGACGACAATACGAAGACGTCGGCCGTCTCCACCCATAGCCCCGGTCTTTGCGTCACGCCCGGTAACTCAACCCTGTCCTTCAGGTCCAGCGCGTCCCGCAGTGCCTCGAGCGATTTCCTGTCATCGCCCTCGCCCCAGATGACGAGCTTCCATTCGGGGTGCCTCGTGGCAATCCGTGCAAAGGCCTCGATCAGGAGATCGAAGCCCTTCTGACGCGTGAGCCGGCCAACCGCGGTCAAGATATTGTTGCCGCGTCTCTTCTGCCATTCGCCGGGCAGGTCGACGGCATTGGCGATCACCCACCCCCTGCTGCGCATCTTCTCCGGAAAATAGTCGAGCGCGCCCCTGGTCATCGTCACCAGACCGAACGCACGCGGATACAGACGGCGCTGAACCCATTTCCAGACTGGACCGAAAGGCTGGAGGGCCGGATTGTTGCGCTCGGAAACGATCACCGGAGCCTGCAGCCCAACCGTCGCCAGCAGCGTCAGTACGTTCGTTCGGGTCAGGAAGCTCAACACGAAATCGGGTTGCGAGCGGCGAATGGCGGAACGCAGGCGAGAAATTCTCTTGAGCACGAGCAGGCCCGCCTCGATCTTCCCAGCCCTTTGCGGCGGCAAATCGAGACGTTTGATCGCGATCTTCGGATCCAATTCGTAGTAGGGCTTCGCATCCGGCGGCTCGAGAGTGATCAGAGTGACCATGCAGCCGAGCCGGGCCCAATGGTTGGCGACAAGGTTGACCACGTGCTCCGTGCCCCCGGCGCCAAGGCCCGGCAGGACGATCGTCACACGTGCTCCGGAAATATTCGACGCCTCAAGCGCTGGGGAATTCGAACTGCCGTTCATTTCGAAATTCCCCTCCCCTGAAGCCCCGCGAACGTCACGCACAGGAGTCATGGCTGCCGCCACAGCAACGGTTTCTCTTCGCCCAAGGGACATCATCTGGTGCCTCCATTCCGTCTTCGCGATGCAAAACATCACGATCTTCACCAATGCCGTTTGGAATGTTACCGGGCGCGCCTCACGCCCTATGCAAGCACGTTATTGACAGAATGCTTGTTTTTCATTTCATATTCAAATTGCTAAAACGAATGCCTGAAATTGCCAGCCACGGGACGACCGGCACCATAAGCTTAATTAATTGCTTCAAAGAATCAATACCACACAAGACGCGCGACCACTGCACACGCAAAGAATTTCTTTTTTTCATTCCAAATATCCTTATGAAATAGGCGGTAGAATTATTTCTGTAACGACATATTGTTCTATTCTGCGCGATCAGTGCGCCAAAACTACATTTACCATGCGTGCACCGCACGCCGGTGATCTCAATTTGAGGGACAAACCATGGCAAGCATTCTCAGGCGGGCATGGCGTCGGGTCGAGAAGCGGGTACGGCTTACCAGCCATGCTGCCCAAGCCGACAGCTTCCTGATCTCCTATCCAAAATCGGGCCGCACCTGGTTTCGATACGTTCTTTCCCACTATCTCGCGGCAATCTCGCGGGTGCCGGAGCCGATCGACCTTCACAATATGTTTTCGATCGTACCGAACTTCGATCTCGACCCGGTGCGCGGCATGCCGGGCTACCGCTTCCGCGAGGCGAAAGACGCAATCCCGACGATCCTCGTCAGTCACCTGGACTATCGCGCCAGCCTGTTCCTCAGGCGTCCGGTCATCATGATGGTAAGAGACCCGCGCGACGTGATCGTGTCGGCCTATTTCCATGCGACCCGGCACAAACACCGTTTCGCCGGCACCCTTACGGAGTTCATAAAGGACCATGACCAGGGTATGCCCAAGATGATCAGTTATCTCAATCGCTGGGCAGCCGGTTTGTCCAACCGCGCGCACTTCGTTCTGAGCTACGAGGGGCTCTCCGCCGACACGGAAGGACGAACCGAGGCGGTGCTGAAATTTCTCCGCTGTCCGGTCGATCGAGCGGCGCTCCGGGCTGCAGTCGAGGCCGGGCGGTTCGAGGCCATGCAGGACAGGGAACGGGTAGAAGGCATTCCGGCTCATGACTACGATCGGAACGACGTGGAAAGCCTGCGGATGCGCCGTGGCAAGGCAGGTGGGTTCAGGGACTACCTGGACGAGGCGCAGGTCGCAGAGGTCGAGCGTTTGTGCGCGGCCGACCTGACGGTCGCCGCCAAACGTCTGGTCGGCCACACGGGATTGAACGTCTGACCCCGCGCCTGCGCACCCATTTGCGGATAAAGCTGCTCTAACGCCGCGCGGCATCGAGGGCTGGCCTGCCGATGCTGGCCCTTGCAAACACCTCCCGCAGGACATGCGCCGTCTTCTCCATTGCCGCCGTATCGAGCGCGGGATCGACCAGGAAGGCCAGGCTCGTCTCGCCGAGCTCGCGCGCGTCGGGCAATCTCTGCGTCGGGACCATGCCGATGTCCGTAAAGGCCTTTTCCAGGTAGATTTCCGAGCAACTGCCGCTGAAGCATGCGACGCCGGCGCCGTTGATTTCGGCAATGATCCGGTCCCGGCTCCAGTCTGGCCGCAGGCGCTCCGGCCGAAGAAACGTATAGAACCTGTACCACGCGTGCTGAATCCCACGAGGCGGCAGGGGCGTGCGCAAAGCCTCGATCTCCTCGGCCGCTCTGGCGATAATGGCCGCGTTGTGCGCTCTTATGCTGCGCCATTCCGTCAGGCGCTGCAACTGACGCGATCCCATGACCGCCTGGATCGACATCATGCGCCAGTTGGTGCCGATGGACTCATGCAGCCAGCGGAAACCCGGAGGGTGCTCCCTGTTGTAGACGGCGTCATACGATTTGCCGTGGTCCTTGCGGCTCCAGGCCTTCTTCCAGAGCTCGTCGTCGTTCATCGCCACGAGCCCGCCCTCGCCTCCAGTGGTGATGATCTTGTCCTGGCAGAAGGAAAAAGCCGCGATATCACCGAAACTGCCGACCGGGCGGCCGTCTATTTCGGCGCCGTGCGCCTGAGCGCAATCCTCTATCACCCACAGCCCCTTTTCGCGGGCAAGCGCCATGATGGCGGGCATGTCGCAGGGCCAGCCGGCCAGATGTACGACGATGACGCCCTTGGTCTTCGGCGTCAGCTTCGCCCTTATGGTTTCCGCCGTGATGTTCTGGCTGTCGCGATCTACGTCGGCGAAAACCGCAACTCCACCCGCCATCGGCACCGTGGAGGCCGAGGCAATAAAGCTGCGCGGCGTCACGATGACCTCATCGCCCGGCTCAAGTCCGAGCGCGTAGAGCGCGAGGTCCAGCGCCACCGTTCCGTTGGCGAGAGCCACCGCATGTTTTACGCCGAGAAAGCGCTCATACGCAGCCTCGAAGTTGCGTACGTGCGGTCCCGTCCAGGCATTCACTTCGCCAGATCTGAGGACCGACACGACATCCTCGATCTGCTCCTCGTCGTAAACCGGCCAGCGTCCCATCTGTCCCTCCGAATTGAATTGGGTCTTATGGCGTTAATGAGAAATTCCGTGTGACGCCGTTCCTCAACCTAAACGACGTGCCGGACCAATACGAAAGCTTCGGCCGCTTGCCGCATCACGGTCGCGCCGCGCAAGGTCGCCAGCGCCCTGAGGGTCGCAATCGAGCGCTCATGCGGCGGCTGGCGTACCTGCGAAGCAAACATCTCCATCGCCTTGAGCTTTGCCTCGAGATGTTCGCCGATATCGACGAAGACGTTCGGCACGAATGCCGGGGACAGATAGGGCGCGTTCCAATTGGTCTCGGACAGGGTCTCGTAGGCGAGAACGAGCTTCGGGAATTCCGCCTGATGCGGCCGGCAGGCGACCAGCGCCGACGTGAAGGTCAACTGATGGTCCATGTGCATGTCGCCCACGAAGGGCAATAAGACGGTTTGCGGCGACAGCCGGCGAACGAGCTCGAGCAAGGCGGCATTGACGGTCGCATGCGCCGTTTCCGCAAGCTGTGCCGCCGGCAGCCGGAGCCATATGGTTTCCGTCACGCCCAATGCGCGGTGCGCTTGCCTCGCTTCCGCCTGTATCCGGGCAGTTCCCTCCGGATCGAAGGCGGGGGGCTTTCCCTCCGTCACGACCGCGACGAACACCTCTTCGCCTTCGGCCGCGAGCCTTGCGATCGTCCCGCCTGCGCCGAGCACCTCGTCATCGGGATGCGGCGCCACGACCAAAGTGCGCCCGAAAGATATCTGCCCGCCACCCATAAAACCTCCTGATCAAAAATATTGTCGCCTTGGCGCGTGCTCATCCGCCGCATCACGCCTTCGGCGTCTCCGCGCCAACACGACGCGAAACAAACTCCCTGGCCTCTTGCAGATGCCGTGCATGAACCCGCTCGCCGATGACCAGCGTCTTCACGGTCAACAGGAGGATCCGCGCATCCAGCCAGAGACCGGCGTGTGCGACATACCAGAGGTCGAGAGCGATCTTCTCTTCGTCCGAAAGCCGCGTATTGCCGTTTACCTGTGCCCAGCCGGTCATGCCCGGGGCGACGCGGCAGCGCATGCGGCCGAGTTCGCCGAAGCCGGCGACGGTCGCCAAGGGAAGCGGGCGCGGACCTACCATCGACATGTCACCGGAAAGCACCGTAATGAGTTGCGGCAGCTCATCGAAACGCAGCCGCCGCAACAGAGCGGTTGCGGCGGTCTGCCGCAACCCATCCGGCAAAAGCGTGCCGTCAGGCGCCCGCGCATCCGTCATCGTGCGGAATTTGGCAACGGTAAAGACGCGCATCCCCGCACCGGCACGCGCCTGGGTGAAGAATAGTGGCAGGCCGAGGCTAGCCCAAACGACCGCTGCGGTGACCGCCATCAGCGGCAGGCACAGGACGAAAACGGTTCCGGCAAACAGGCAATCGAGGAAACGCTTGAGACGGTAAAATCCCAAGGAGGCAGGCAAGCCAAAGCTGACGGCCGCAGGTTCTCTGTAGGTTTTCAACTCAATATTCCCTTGGCGCAGGGCGCTTAAAGCCTGTTTTAAAAATATCTGAAATTAAGTCTTACATTCCGGCAATTGACACCATGAGTACGTCGCCCGGCACGAGTTCAGTCAGGGTCGATGCCTTTATGCTCGTCGGGGTGCCGCCGACCGGGTTACGGCGAATCTCATAGGTATATGAAATCTGATTTTTCTTGGACTCGTCTTCGGCCACCGCGGCCATGAGGAGTATTTGCTCTTCGGCGGAGTGCTTTCCGGAAATCAGCTTTTTGATAGCGATCTCACGCGCCTGAAGCTGCGTCAGTATGTCCTTCTCACGGTCGGCTGCAAGCTTTGCCAACTGCAGCTTCAACCCGCTCAACTCCTGGCGCGATCGCGCAAGTGTGGCAAAGGTCTCCAGAAGCTGCGCCTGTTCGGCCGAAGCATTGTTTTCCGCGCGGGAAAGATCGCTTTCGGTGTTCAGCCCGCGTTTGCGCAAGGTAGCGATACGCTCCACATCTTCCTTGCTGTTCTGGACCACGTCCTTTTGCTGCAGGATGAGTTGGTTCAGTATCTCGATGCCGCCCTCTGACTGGGTTATGCCCTCGGCCAGGATCTGCGCTTGCGACTTATTTGCGGCGAGGTCCGCCCTTAGAATCTTTTCTTCGAGCTCGATTACGCCATCGAGGGGCACGCCGTTTACATAGTCGCGAGCCACCTGAGGCACATCGGCAAGGTCAATCTTGTCGCTGGATTTCAACTGAGCCACAAGCCGCGCCGCATAGATGGCCTCGTGGATGATCTCGGCGTTGGCGGCCTCCGCCTCCGCACGCAGACGGGCGCGTGCGACGATCCGGTCGGATGCGCTCGCCGCAGCGACCTGCATGCCTCCGGCAAGACCGATTGCCTGCTCGACGGTCAGCCCGCTGTAGAAAGGAAACGAGCCCGGGGTCTTGACCTCTCCGAGCACGAAGATCGGCCGAAAAGTCGAAATATCGAGAGAGATTTTCGGATCGACGAGAACGTCGCGCCTGCGGTACTCGCCGCGGAGCTTCGCGAGCGCTTCCGGCACCGTGAGGCCGACGACCTCAACCCCGCCGATGAGCGGAAACTGCGCTACGCCGGCGCCCGAGACGGTCGCAGTAACCGGCAAGTCGGCATCGTCAAGGAAGTCGAAGGTCAGAACATCTCCCGAGTTGAGCCGGTAATCACCGGCCTGAGCGGGAATAGACGTAATTATCGGGAACGCAAGCGCCCAAAGTACCATCAGCAGCAGGAACGCCCCAAGCTTCAAACGGGGCAAAATCGTCCCATAAACGGCCGGTGAAATCCCCATCTCACAGCCTCCAAAAAGGAATAAAGAAAACTCTACCAAAAAATATTAGGCGACTATATTCTTCGATGCGCTATCACGTCAAAGGTTTTTAACTATTCGCAGCCTCATTGTTGGATTTGATCCTTGAGCCATCCCTCTCATGGATGAAAATTTTATAATATTTCAAACCGTTGCAGAAACTTATTGCGTCTTTAGAGGAGCGTCGGCGGGGGAAAGGGCGGTTCACCTTGCAACAAATGCGGACGGCTTGCGAGCTTGTCGGCACGGTTTTCGCCGGCTCTTCCCCTGACGAGATTCACTTAAGGCTACACAAGAAATCATGGCGGATGGTCCGTTCCTGAGCGGCGTACGACTACCGGCTCCGCACAAAGCATTTGCATATACCTATTATCTTATCTCTTAAATCATAGGCGGTTCCAGTGGCGTTCCGAAAGAAACTTCTCAAGAAAATCGGCAGCTTGCGGCAAATTCTCAGTCGAGAGAAAACGATGCTGGAGCGCCTGCAAAGCATTGCGCACCTGCTCACGGGAAACATTCTGAGCTCGGTCATCGGCCTTATCGGCTTTGCGCTCACGGCCAGGGCACTCGGTCCGGCAGGCTACGGTGTCCTCGCGCTATGCTTCTCCTACACGCGCGCGGTCGAGCGGATCGTCAGCTTCCAGTCGTGGCAGCCACTGATCAAGTATGGCGCGCATTCGCTCGCGGAGAACGCCGACGATGCGACCGAACTTCCGGCCTTACTCAAATTCGGCCTGCTGCTCGACATCTCCGCGGCACTGGCGGGATGGCTGGTTGCCGTCCTGCTAATCCTGGTAGCCGCGCCCTGGTTCGGCATATCGGGGGACGGGGCGAACCTTGCCATTCTCTACTGCACGGTCCTGCCGTTCCAGGTCTCCGGCATGCCGACCGCCGTGCTGCGCCTCTACGGGCGCTTCATGGCGATCGCCTATGGCCAGGTCGTCACAAGCGTTCTGAGGGTCGTTCTTTGCGCCATCGGCGTCGCCACCGGCGCAGGCCTATTCGAATTCGCGCTGATCTGGATGGCGGCTCAGATTCTCGGCACCGTCGTCCTCGTGATTTTCTCGCTTGCCGAACTGCGACGGCAGGGCGTCCTTTCGGGCCTCATGAGCGCTCCGCTTCGCGGCATTACCAAGCGGTTTCCGGGTCTGTGGAAGTTCGCGATCTCGGCGAACCTCTCGCTCACCATTCGTTCAAGCGCAAATGAGCTCGATACGCTGCTCGTCGGCTATCTTGCCGATCCGACCTCCGCCGGCCTGTATCACATTGCAAAACGCATCGGCCGCATCGCACAGCAGGCCGGCGTGCAGGTTCAGGCAGTCCTCTATCCGGAACTCGCCCGGGCATGGGCAACCAAAGCCCTCGGCGCCTTCCATCGCGCGGTCGCGCAGATGCAGGGACTGCTTCTCGGTTGCGGCCTGCTGCTGATCGGCAGTCTTTACCTCGTGATCGACCCGCTGCTCACCTGGGCCGCCGGGCCTGATTTCGCAGCTGCGGGCCCCCTCGTCGTGGTGCAGTCGGTCGCAGTGACCATGACGCTGTGCGGTGCGGTCATCCGCTCGGCACTTCTCGCAATGGGACGCGAAAACGAAATACTGCGCAGCGTAACGATCGCAGCGATCGGCTTTCATGCCACCGCCTTCGCCCTTATTCCGGTCATAGGCGCGATGGGAGCGAACGTTGCCCACATCGTCATGGCCTCGATCTGGCTGTCCACCATGATGCTGAGCTACCGCCGAACCCCTGCGCCGTGAGGGTTGAAACGCAAAGTTAAAGAAGCATCTTGCCTCCAGCCTGTTTTTCTGTGAAATTCGCCGTCAGATTTTATTTATTTCAAATATTGCTGGGATTAACACTTAAAACTGAGGTCGCTTTTCCGGATTTTTCGCGCAAATTCTGCTGCTTCGCCACGGAACCTCAACCTATACATTCAACACCGACGGCCGACCGTAGCTGCACCCCATTCACGCTAGCGAATTTCGGAAGCACTGTTTGACCCAGGACCAAAGCCCCTGTTGGGGGGCGGCGAACCGTTCGTTTCGGTGCAATCGCCCTGGAGGCGATCGATGAAAGGGCCAAAGATGGAAATGCGGGATATCGACTTCCTGATCATCGGAGCGACGAAGAGCGCGACGACGTGGCTTCAGCAATCGTTGCAGCAGGACCCGGGCATATTCATGCCCGATCCCGAACTGCACTATTTCAGCCGCTATTACGAGCGCGGCGACGAATGGTATCTGGAACATTTCGCAGGCCAGGAGCACCGGCGGCTGCGCGGTGAAAAATCCAACTCCTACATGGATGTGCCGGAAGCGGCGGAGAGAATAAGGGAAAGACTGCCCCAGGCCCGCTTGATAGCTCAGCTTCGCAATCCGGTGGACCGGGCCTATTCCGATTATTGCATGCTTTATCGCCGCGCCGAGGTCGGGCGCGACATCGCCCAGTACCTCGATCCGCGACAAGGAGCGGGCGGGCGCTTCCTGAACGGCGGTCTTTATTTTCAGCAGTTGCAGGGCTATCTCGATCGCTTCCCCATGGAGCAGCTTCTGGTGCTCCTCTACGAGGACCTGAAGGTCGACGCCCGCGTCCAACTCGCCCGCGTCCGCGGCTTCCTCGGGCTTGAAGCCGATGTTCCGCTGAAGCCGCTTGCAAAAAAGGTGAAGGACAAATCGGAACCGGTCGTCAATCCGACCCTGCGCCGTCTCCTGCGTCCCTTAAAGCCGGTTGCTGCTCCATTCCGGCAGAATACCGGTTTCAAGAAACTGCGCTCGCTGATCGCCGGTGAGCTTCAATACGCACCGCTCAGCCATGATCTGCGCGCGCGGATGACCGATTACTTCGCGCCTGAAACGGAAAAACTCGGCGCCCTCGTCGGAAGGGATCTGACGGGCTGGCTGAGAAACAGAGGCCCCGAGAAATGACATCCGGCCCGGCGTACCGGGTGATCAAGCCCTTCATCAGCTCCCTGGGATCTAAGGCAATGACGTCTTCTGCAGCAGTTGATCTGAGCCAAGCGGAAACGCCCAGCATAGGCAGCGGCGATCAGGTGGTTGTGTGCCTTCCCTTCATTGGAGATCTTGTCGGCGGGAGTCACATGTCCTCGCTGGGCCTGATACGAAATCTCCCAAGATCGCGTTTCATGCCACTGGTCGTGCTGCACGACACCGATGGACCGGTCGCAGATTTGTTTCGCCGTGAGGGCATCGACTTTGTCGCCGCTCCGGTTCTGAACCGCCTGAAGCGGGCGGCTCCGCGCAACGGCGCCGCAATCGTCAATGTTATCCGCACACTGCCCGCGCTCGTCCGATTCCTGCGAGCGAACAATGCCTCGATCGTACACACGAACGATGGCCGCACACACCTCATCTGGGGTCTCGCTGCGCGCGTCGCAGGGTCGAAGCATCTCTGGCATCATCGCGGCGACGCGACTTCGTTCGGTCTGCGCCGTGTCGCGCCATGGCTTCCCAACCGCCTTGTGGCCGTATCGAAATTCGCATCGCCCCGCCCCGGGCTCTTCTCGGCCGCGGGCAAATGCAGTGTCGTGCACAGCCCCTTCGACGTCACGAAGATGGCCGGATTCGAGCGGAAGCAAGCCCGCGACAATGTGCTGGCCGCGATCGGGTGTACGCCCGAGACGAAGCTTCTCGGCTATGTCGGCACCCTGGTGGAGCGTAAGCGACCGATCCTGTTCGTCGAAGCGGTTGCCGCCCTGAAACGGCTTTCGCCTGAGACCAAGGTTGCGGGTCTGTTTTTCGGCAATGCGCTCAACGGCCTTGACGAGGCCGCGAAAGCGCGTGCCGAGGCGCTTGGAATTGCCGATCGCATACACTTCATGGGTTTCCGTTATCCGGGCGAGCCCTGGATCGCCGGACTGGACGCTTTGCTGGTGACGGCCGTCAACGAACCGCTCGGAAGAACCCTCGTCGAAGCGATGCTTCTCGGCACGGCGGTCGTCGCGGCCGACTCGGGCGGAAATCCGGAAGTGGTCGAAGATGGCCGGACCGGCATGCTCGTGCGCGCCGACGATCCGGATGAATTCGCCAGGGCGTGCCTGAAACTGTTCAGCGATGCGGCGCTTCGCGATCGCATCGTGGAAACGGCGCGCGGCGAAGTACGATCCCGTTTCAGCTTCGAGCGTCACGTACATGCGATTACATCGGTCTATGAAGAGCTGACAGGCATCACCGCCATGCAGCGCTCCGCCAGAGCGGGATGAGGAAGAGTGCGGACGGGACATATCCCGCTCTCGCTAGTTGTGAGGCGATCGTGTCAGAAACCGGTTTTACAGCGGCACATCAATTTCGTTATGCGAGCCAGCCCAGCAGAAAGAACCTTCGCCTTGCGGCGATCGAACGTGCCGTCGTCTATTTGGCCGTTTTCCTGGCGCCGTACGCGACATTCCGGTTTTCCGAACTTTTCTTCACGTTCAGCGATTTCTTCTTTTGCTTGAGCCTGTTCCTTCTTCTGATCACCGGGCGTATCAGGAGCAGACCGCTCGAACAAACGACGTCGATATGGCTTTGCGCTTTCACTCTGTTGTTCATCGGGATCATGCTTGGCAGCCTGTTTCACGGCAGTCCGCAACGCGGGCTGATCGTGATGGGGCAATATCTCTTCGCCTACCTGATCTTGATGGTCATCCTCATTCGTGAGGACCCGAGGGAAGCCTATCGGCTGGCCGCCATCTTTCTGGCCAGCGTCATTCTCATCGATATTCACGGAATCATCACGTTCTATACGGTCGGGTATGTGCCCGGAGAGGGTAAGGGCGTCGTGACCGGCGGGAAGCGCCTCGCTACCGTTTTGCGCAACCCAAACCTTGCCGCGGCGATAAACGCCCTGACGCTGCCGATTCTGCTGTTTTTCTGGTCTTCGGGCCGCCTGAAATCGTACCTCGCTTTGCCCGCTCTCGCGATCGTCATCGTCACGGTCGTCCTGACGAGTTCGAACAGCGGGCTGTTTTCAACGGCGCTTTGCCTTGCCGTCTTCATCGCGATGATTTCGACGCCGCGGCTGCTCTTGCGACTGGCACTTGGAGTGGCCATCGTCGTTGGCGGCGCGGCACTATTCGGCAGTAAGGAGATGCTGCCTAAGACATTCCAGACACGCGTTTTGGGCGCGTTGTCCTCCGGAGACATATCCGAAGCGGGGACGTTCCTCTCCAGAGCCGCGCTGATGGAGGAGGCGATGCATATAATCTCGGAGGATCAGATCCGGCTCGTGGGGCTCGGTGCGGATCAATTCCGTGAGAGAAGCGTTCAAAGCGCCCCGGTTCACAATATCTATCTTCTCCTCTGGGTCGAAGGCGGATTGCTCGCGCTTGTCGGCTGGTTGATGTTTTCGGGCGTCGGCATGCTGCTGGCGCTCGCGATTTTGAAGGTTGGCGGAGACAAACGCGCGCTCGCGGCGGTGGTGACGACAATCCTGGTCTTCTTGGTAATTGCTCTCTTCAATCCGCATATGTATGCGCGATATTGGACCATGCCGATTCTTCTGTGTTTCGGACTGGGCCTTACGCAGCTGAGAGGTGTCGGACCGACCAAGGCTCAAACCCCGTGAACCATGCAAGCGACGTCCCAATCAAACGGCCACCGTCAGCAACTGAGCACATTCAGGTTACGATTTTTACTGGCCGTGCCGCGAAATCCGGGGTATCCTTAAGCTTGTGACGCCCTTCGTTTTTGATCAGGGCGTATCGACATAGTATCTGCGACTTCATCTGCGCCACGGCATGCCCGAGGGCGTTGGTCAAAGACAACGTGCTTGTGCAGCCGAAGTAAATTTTGGCAGCATCGAACTAATTCATTGCGCCTTATTCAATATTTTACTAAAGTAACTGAATATAGAAAATTTTTTGATATTAGCAGGTTTCCATGACGACATTCGTTCCCGATGGCAGCCTATCTGCCCGCGCTCATCACCGAGAAACCATCGAGTTTGCCGCTCAGCAGAGTGGGACTACAGTCGGCCTCTTCGATCTCTGGGCCGTGGTAAAGAGGCGATTCTGGTTTCTTGCGTCAATCATCGTCGGTTGCACCTTGCTGTCTGCAATTGTTTCTTTTTCGCTCCCCAAAACCTATACCGCCAGCTCGGAGGTGGTGCTGGAGCGCAAAGATGTCCGGCCATTTGCCACCGATGCAGCTTTGACGTCCATCGACCGCGACCGCTCGGCCGCGGAAACCGAAATGGACGTGTTGCAGTCGCGGAAGTTCGCCGGCCGCATCGTGGACCGGTTGAACCTCATCGGTGATCCTAGCTTCAATCCATATGCGCCGGGCGGGGACAAGTCGGACGACCAGGGCCTTGTGGACGACATCAAGGAATTCATCGGTATTCGCAGGTCTTCGACTTCCGATCGAGTAGTACCGGATGTGAGGGCGCAACGGGATCACGCGATCTCAGCGCTGCTGTCCCAGTTCGAGGTGAGCCGAACCGGCGAAAGCCTCGCCGTACGGCTTGTCGTAACCAATCAGGATCCGAAACTCGCCCAGCAAATCGCAAACACGATCGCCACCCTCTATGTCGAAGCCTCGCTCGAATTCAAACAGGACGAGCGGGTCGCGGACAAGGAACGCGCGCTTAACACCGGCGGTGCAGTGGCTTTCCTTCGACAGAGCATGACACAGCCGCTTTTGATTACGCTGCGGAACGAAGAGGCCCGGTTGCTGCAGAGCAAGGCCGAACTCGCTGCCAAATACGGCAAGAATCATCCTCAGATGATCGATGCGGATTCGCAGATAGCAGGCATTCGAAGCATGATCGAGGATGAGGTCCAGCGAATCCTGTCCGATCTCGAAGCCGAGTCCCTGAAACCCAGCGCACGAATCGTATCGACAGCGGAACTCCCCAGTTCACCGTCGTTTCCCAAGCCAGGCCTTATCATTCCGGCGGCATTCGCCGGTTCCACGCTGTTGGCCTGCGTGCTCGCGCTCCTGCTGGAAACAACCGACACCCGTGTCCGTAGCGGACAACGCGCCGCGCAACTGCTGCGGATCCCGAATCTTGGCTACATACCGAAGGTCCCGAAGCATCTGACCTCTCCGGGCGCCAAGCGATCCTCTTGCATTCCGGACTGGAGCAATTTCACGTCCGCCGAAGCGGAGCGGGCGGTTTATATGGCCGGTCGCTATTCCGACGCGAAGCAACTGCGCCGCATAGTGATGGTCACCTCCTGCGTCCACGACGTCGCAAACGCGTCGACAGCTTGGGGAATCGCAACAGCCGCAGCAGCGGACGGCCGCCCTACCGCCTTCGTGAATCTCGACTTCAATCGCCACAACGTTCCCTATCTGAAAAGCATGGAACGTTCACCGGAACCGATCGAACGTTATCTCCGAAATCAAGCGGTGATAGGCGAGATCGTCCAGTCCGTTCCGACCTTGCCCGGTTTCGGGTTCATCGACGCGACGCACGTGATGACGGAGCCATTCAGATCGCTGGACTCCGACAAGCTCTGCGAACTCATCATGGATCTTAAGCAAAGCGGATACGACTTCATCGTGCTGCATGCTCCGCCGGTGCTCGCCTCCGGCGATGCAAGTTGGCTGGCGCCCTTTGTCGATGGCGTGATCCTCATAGCCAATTGGGGCAAAACGACTGAAGAGCATCTGCTGGAAGCTGCTACGCAGCTCCGGATGAACCATGCGCATCTGATCGGCACTGTGATCAATCAGGTCAATCCGGAAACCCACAGGCGCCACCGCTATGGGGGTTTCGTCATCACGTCCAAGCGCATCCCGGCCGGCCGCTGGCATCGCGTCCGAGGCAATGGGGCATTCCCCGAACGGGCGGACACGGACGTCAACACGCTTCATGCTCCCGCGGCGAGACCTTCGATCACGCGCCCGTCGAATGTCGCTTAGATCACCATGGGATGAAAGAACTCTTCCCGCGCCGCAAACGCGGCGCTGCTGGATCTTTGGTTCCTGTCACAAGCACAGGATGAGGAGACCTCAGTGTCTGTCAGGCTTATGTTGAAACTTATCCTGCATGCCTGAGATAGGCGGCGCATTCGTGCGGGCTGAAGGCTTTGAGGACTTCGCGGAGGCGTGTTCATGTCGCGTCGACGCTGCACTCGTCGGATTTGCTCAGCAGGGTCTTCAGTTTGGCGAACATCATCTCGATCGGATTGAGATCGGGGCTGTAGGCGGCAGGAAGAACAGATGGGCGCCGGCATCGCGGATGGCGTTGCGCGCAGGCTTGCCCTTATGGCTGCCGAGATTGTCGAGGATGACGATATCGCCGGGATTGAGGGTTGGTGCCAGGCATTGCTCGACCTAGGCGGTGAAGGCAATGCCGTTGATCGGGCCATCGAGCACGAAGGGCGCGACGATGCGGTCGTGGCACATTGATGCCGTCAGGGGGGCGTCCACACATGGCCATGCGGTATTCTAAGCGGCTGGCCGCGCTGACACCAGCCGCGGGTGCGCGTCATGTTGGTTTTGACTCAGGTTTCATCGACGAACACCAGGCGGCGCGGATCAAGTCGATGTTGATCGTCTTCCAGCGGCTTCGGAACCGCGCCACCTTGAGCCTGTCCTGTTCGCTGGCGATCAGCTTTTTTTTAAATGCCTTGCCTTCGCGGCGCAGGAAACGCCAAACGGTGTCATGAGAGACAACGATGCCGGCCGCCTTCAGATCGGCGGCAAGCGCCTGCACCGTCCAATCGGGCTTGGCCGCCAGCCGACGGTGAACCTCATCGGCCGCCGCGCCCCGCAGCATGGGTTTGACATGGCCACCCATCTTGGCCGGCGCCAAACCGCGGCCGGACCGGTCGAGTTGGCCGATCCGCACCGCCGTCGCCGTTGATATTCCAAAGCGCAACGCTGCCGCCCGCACCGTCATGCCTCCTGCCAAGGCGTCGGCGACGCGTGGCGTAAATCAAGAGAAAGAGGTCGCACCATCATTGCTGCCCTCCGCACCAGCAATGATCTTGAATCACAATCGCAACAAAAAGGGAATCCCGGTTCGATTCAGCTTAAGGCTGACCGACTCTAGTCCACGGTATCGCCCGCCATGAAATGGAGAAATGCTTCGAGATTCGTCCATCCGTCGCCATCCAAGTCTTGTCGACTGTCGCTGGCATCTGCCGGGTCGGTACCGTTTTCGACCTCCCAGTCATCCGAGATACCGTCCATGTCGCTGTCCGGATACGGCACCCCGGCATCGAGGTCCGGCCAACCGCCGACGTCCTGCGGATCGTTCACGAGCAATCGCCCGCTGCGGTTCCTGACCGCCTCGGTGATGCGGCGATCGACGGCGTCGCGGCGGGGCTTCGTCGCACCGGCACCCGTCAGGACCTCCTCGTAAGCAATTTCGGGTGCAGAGGCGCGGACCGCGGGTGCATCAAATGCCCAGGCTGAAACGAATCTTCTTTGTTTCTCGGCTAAAACGAGGCTGTCATCCTGACTGGCACCGGTGCGATAGGGTTCGTCGTAATTGTCCTTCAGATAAATCGCGTGCCCGCGTCCGCTTTCTTCGAAGAGATGAACCATATGGTCGTTTCGCAGCTTTTCCCCAGCGATCTTGTAGTTGCCGACCACATTGGCCTGGATCCGCGCCCATTCATCGCCGAAGCTCAGGACATATTGCCACTTCGGCGAGAAAAACACGTTGTTCACGACATCCGCGACGGCGCCGGGAATTTTCATCTTTATCAGCGGATTTCTGAACTGGCCGAAAGCGAAGAGAGAGTGATGCACGGAGACGTTGCCGCCTTTCGTGAACAACATGTTGCGCGCACGCTTGTCTTTCCCGGGGCCGCCACGCAGCAGCGGTTCGCTCGCAATACCCCACTGCCAGGTGAAGTTGCTCGCGTCTTCCGAATCGATCGTCTCGTCTGATCCCCAACTGGCGGAGATATGATCAAGCATAATATCCTTCGCCGAGTTGGAATACATTCCGAGGCCTCCGGAACAGCAAGCCTTCACGGCATGCGGACCGGGGCGAAGACGAATGTGCCTGATGATCACGTCATTGGTCACGATTTCGATTGAAGGGCGTATTTGCGTCTCGCCGTTCCGGATGGCGATCCCGCCGCCCGGTGCCGTCTCTCCGGCAATCGTCAGGAATGGATGTCGAACGACCAGCGATCTTTCGCGAAGAACAATGGTGCCGCCCGTGCGGAAAATACAAATGCGCGGGCCGGATGCCTCGATGCACGCACGCAAGGAGCCCTGCCCCGACTCGTTCGTGTTGACGACATAGATCACCTTGCCCCCCCGCCCTCCAAGAGAGCCGGCGCCGAAGCCTTCGGCCGTGGGAAAGGCACGTTGTCTCCCGTCTGGAAGCTTGGGTGAAAGGGGCTCGGCCAGTGCCGCCTGGGCTAGAGCTTCCCGCGAGAAGGCGACCCATGATCCGCAGACCAACCCCGCCAGCATCAGGCAACGCGCTATTGTGAAACTAAATGCCCTTACGTCATGCGCCTGGTAGATTACCGTCATGCTCTTGCGCCGCCAACCCGCAGAAATATGACACCGACCTTCAACGATAGCCGTAGCGTCGAAGCATCCAGCCGCCCAGCCGCTCGAACGAAACCTGCTGACGGGTCGGCATCCGTGTTCGCCACGTTTCATCCTTGTTGAGCGCGATCGACGCGTTCATGCGCAGCCGATTGCCTGCCACCTGATGTCCCGGCCCCATGGCCTCGCCATTCTGCAGCGATGTACCCACCTGACTGAGGTCAAGCTCGAGGAACGTCCCGATTTGCTGCATAACGGCAACAGGGTCAGACGCGAAATCCTCGTATCTGACACGCATGACCTTTTCAGAGCCCAATTTTCGCGAGAGATATTCGACCGCAAGATTGACCATGCTCCAGCGCAAGGCTGTCCTGAATACTGATTTCGGCTTGATTTCCTTCTGTAAGCCCGATTTGGCATCGCGCTCGTAACCCTTCAGCAACGACCAGGCTACACCGCGCCCGTCACGCACCAGATGAATGACCCGCATGTCGATCCCGGGTATCTGTGCAACGGCCATCGCCCTCCCCGGCAGCTTCGAGGAATCGACGATCACCTGCCGGCCCGAGCATGACTGCATTGCGCTGAACAGGCGCTTCGTATGAAGCATATAAAGAGAAAATTGTTTTCCGAGACCCATGCCGCCGAGCAATCTCGTCATCATCGAAAGCCCTTCGAACTTTTGCTGAAGGGCGCAATACTCCTCCATTAGTCCGGGTTCCTGGCCGGCGGACCACTCCCGGCGGACTGAACTCCAGAAGGAGCAGTCGCGAATTGCATTGCCGCACGCACAATATTCGTTGTGACGCCAGACGTGACGTGTGAGCGACGTTATCTCTCCGGCCCCCACCACAGCAGCATGCTGTCCCAGCGCAATGTCGAGTATGGTCGACCCGCTGCGTCCGTAACCTGCGATATAAGCGATGCGAACTGGTTGCGAGGGCATCATGAAGCCTTCCATTCTCTAGAAGTTTGATCTCCGCTTCGGGAGACCGCGACGTTCCATTCCGGCCGTGTATCGCTCCGCCTCACGATGCCCGGAAATCCAGCAGAAGCTTTTCGATCTCCGATCCGCCCCCGACGCGTTCCAGCGCGGCGAAAGAACCATCCTCCTTGAGCTCGAACAAGGTTCCGGCGTTTTCCTGCGCGCGGTTCGTTCGGGTCACCACGACCAGGGCGCCCGGACCGCGGAGATAGGAGTGGATGTTTTCGATTGCTGTCCGGATCTGATCCAGCGAGAAGTAGTTCGTATTCAAAATGTTTGCGGCTCTCACGAGATCGAACCGACCGGCAAGGTGCTGCGACCGGCTCATAATATCGTCTTCGACGAAATTTATTTTGCCGTTCTCGGGCAATGATCGCGTGATCATTTGCACCTGCCTGCTCTTGCCTTCCCGTACGCGGTCGCGAAGGCGCGGTTGCAAGAGGACGCGCGCCAACAGGAGCGGGGCAAATGCCAGCGTCACGTAGTCAAGCCTTCTGATCCAGGGCCGAACAGCGACGCCGCGCAGATCATATTGTAGCGGCCAGCCTTCCGGGTCGCAAAAGACCGTGATTCCGGGAGAAAATTCGACGATGTGGGCCTCTACGAATAGATCGGTCGCTGTAATGTGGACCGCGGCGCCGCAACTTTCGAGAAATTTTGACAGTTCCACCGTCGTCAGTCCGGTGGAGACACCCACATCCAGGATGTCGTGGAGGAAAGTAGCGCGCTCGGCGATGAACGGACGGAACGCGACCTCCAGCTCCCGAAATCGGGACGGCTGAGTCAGTTTGAAGGTGCCATTACGCATCTTCAACCGGGCGAAAAAAGCTGACTCCGAGACCAGATCGAACGTGTTGGAACTCAATGAATAAAATTTTTTGGCACTTACGGTCATGGCGTGACAATCCGTATCCATTCAACCAAAAGCGAATATTTTTCTCGGAACTTGAAATACCGTTCCGTCGCAGGGCGGGTGTCGCCCTCTTAAAAAATTTGCCACGACGTGGCGTCTTCTTATGCGTTTTTAATATTCAAAAACTTATCTAATGACTGGCGGCGTTATCCGCTCAGCCAAGACGTATCATAATTTCCGAGGCGCAGCAATTTGCAACGTTAGCTGGTGGTGCCGATTTATTCGGCCGCCATTCAGGCCGCAGACGCCGGAGCATTCTGTGCACCGCATGTTTCCGATCTCGGTCCTGACGGCCCATGCCGCCGGGCCGTTTATCTGCGCCGGAAAACCGGGCTGCGCTTTTCCTTAAATCCGGCGCTTCCGCCCCGTCTTCCGTCGCGAAACAGATCGTCTGCAGATCCCGTTCGTATTCAATCGCCTTTTCGAGTGGCATCGAGACCGCGGCCTTCAGATTCGCCTTGGCCGTCGCGGTGCCGCGGTACAATGACACTGCGATGGCCCGTGCCCGCGCCATCAGCTCCCCTTGCGGGACCACTTCACTCACCAGCCCCCATGCGAGACCCTTTTTGCGCTGACGAGATCCCCGTCAGAAGCATGAGAGCAGCATTCGAAGCCCTGATCGAATGCGTCAGATGTGCCGCCATGCCGCCGCCCCCTATCCAGCCGAGCTTGATCTCAGGCGCGGCAAACTGTGAGTTCCGAAACGACGCGAATGTCGCAAGACATCGCAGTTTCCAGGCCGCCGCTGCTGCTGCGAGACAAGGTGACGGCTTCGTCCCATGTAACGGGCGCGGAGCAACTCAGCAAAATCCGGCCGATTTGCCGAGACTTGCGTCGCCGCATCGAGAGGCAAAGCCCAATGCTTGCCTGCAAAGCGGTACCTATCGAAGGTGGGGCCGATACAGTTCCTTGCGATTCTGCAAGCACCTCGGGCGAGAAGATTGCGTCGAGGGGCTGCAGGCAGCCGGCATCGAACGCCTCCTCGCCGACACCGAAACTCCCCAAACTGTTGCAAATGCACGGGTTCACGACGAAAGTGCTTTTCCCGGAACGACTCTGGACTTCCCCGTAGCAATTGTGTTCGATGGGGCGATATTGATCTTGCATTTCTTTGAAGTCCCCCTCGAGGGCAGTCAGTGATTTCACATTCAGCTTTATGGTGTGACCATGCGAATCGTATTCATCGGCGCCGTCGAGAGTTCCAAGATTGCTTTGGAAGCGCTGATAAGGGCAAAGCGCACACCGGTGCTCGTAATAACGCTGCCGCCCGAAGCGGCGGGGCGCCATTCCGATTTTGTGGACCTCAGGGAGATCGGGCGGGCGGCCGGAAGCGCGATCCATTACACGACAGACATAAATTCCCAGGCGACGCTGGAGGCCGTTGCAGCGGCCGCCCCGGATCTCTCGCTCGTTATCGGCTGGTCGCAGGTCTGCCGGCGCCCGTTCAGGGATGTGGCGCGCGCGGGCACCGTCGGTTTTCACCCGGCAGCCTTGCCGCGTCTGCGGGGCCGCGGCGTCATCCCTTGGACCATCCTCCGGGGTGAGGAACGAACGGGCTCGACCCTTTTCTGGCTGGACGACGGCATCGACTCGGGACCGATCCTGTTACAGCGGCAATTTCCCGTCGCCCCGGACGAAACAGCGCGCAGTCTTTATACAAGGCACACCGAAAACCTGGCTGAGATGGTCGTCGTGGCGGCGGCACAGGTGGAAGCGGGAAACGCGGCCCGGATCGGGCAGAACGAAGCGGAGGCAAGCTATTGCGCGAAGCGCACCGCGGAGGACGGCCGGATCGATTGGCATGACCCGGCCGCATCCATCTTGCGGCTGATCCGCGCGGTCGGAGATCCCTATCCGGGCGCCTTTACATTCTACAAAGGCCAGAAAATACGCATCGATACGGCAACCCCGGTCGAGAACTCCAGGCAATATATCGGCCTGAGGGGGCAGATTCAGGCGCATACGGAGCGAGGGTTCATCGTGCTTTGCGGCGACGGGGAATGCATCGAGGTGCACGCATGGAAATGGATCTCGGACAGGCGGCCCCCGGTTCACGGCAAGCTCGGTGGGTCGGAGCCGGTCCAGGCTTCTGGGCAAAATACATAAGAACAGTAGAAAACTATAATTGGGCCAATACTGGAAAACTGTTTACAACCCATTAAAGACGTGCTTTTTTATTACGGTATTCGAATATGCCAAGGAATTTTGCGTTGCGGTTGGAATGATCGCGAACGCCTATTTTTGTTGAATTCATTTTATCTAGCCTTTCGAGCTGGTCGAACAGACACACAACAGACGCACTGTTCTTAGCCACCATAAGAGCTTTGGGGGTCGTGCGTTCGTCGTTCGGCGGAGCTGTAGGGCTTATAAGTATTGGAAGGGGCCGT
Organism: Sinorhizobium meliloti; assembly: GCF_035610345.1. The sequence goes on from NZ_CP141213.1 coordinate 1,540,983, forward strand.
CATGCAGCGTATACACGCCGCCGCGAAGGCAGTTCGTAATCATTTCCTGACGTTACCGACTATTTTGGGAAGAGAGGGGGGCAGCAGAGCACCGGCCAGAATATTCTGGGCGATCTGCGGAGCCGCCCTCGATATCGGCTTCAGGCGGATAAGGGGAGCGGTCCGCAGCGTTCAAAAATATCCTGCCCTCTATCTCACCGACCTGGCATCGGTCGGCGTCGCGCTCGCGATGGCATTATTGCTGCGCTACGGCGTCGGAGAGCTTTCCGCACGACCGGAGACCGCCTCGGTGCTGTTCTGGTCCGGTGCGCAATACCTCGCTATATGCGCACTCGTTTTCCCCCTCTCGGGCCTTTACAGCCGTAACTGGAAATATGGCTCCATTTCCGACCTCTTCATCATTTTGCGGGCGGTGTTGCTGACCTCCCTGCTGCTCGTCACGCTGCTGTTTTTCTCCACCAGGCTCACCGACATCCCGCGCACCGTCGTTCCGATGCAGTCTCTCCTGCTCATCGCCTTCCTGGCAGCAGCAAGGTTGAGCTTCCGCGCCGAGGAACTCGCGCTGAGGCGGCCCGGGCGCAGCAAGGACGCGCAGGACGACAACCGAATTCCGCTGCTGCTTATCGGTGCGAGCGATGCCGCCGACCTTTATCTTCGCGCTCTCGCACGCGATCCCAACGCGACTTATACGCCCGTCGCATGCCTCGACAGAAGCGAGGATCAGATCGGCATGAGCCTGCGCGGCGTGCCGATCGCCGGCCGTATCCAGGACTTCGAAGGGGTGGTTGCGGAGTTGCAGCAACAGGGCAAGCAACCCCGTCATATCGTCTTCACCGAGGCCCCTGCGGCCTTTGGAGAGGAGGCCTCCGACGGCCTGCTGCGATCCGCCGAAAGGCTGGGCATCGCCGTCTCGCGCCTGTCGCAGATGACGGAGCTGAAGCGGGCCAAGGGCGACAACCCCTACGAGCTGCGCTCGATCGAACTGACCGACCTCCTGGAGCGGCCGCAGGCAGCGCTCGACCGGGAGGCGATCGGTCGCCTCGTTCGCGGGCGCCGGATACTCATCACCGGGGCCGGCGGCTCGATCGGCAGCGAGTTGACGACCCAGGTCGCCGCCTGCGATCCGGCGGAGATCGTCCTGATCGACAACACGGAATACAATCTCTACGCAATCGACATGACGCTCACGGAAAGCTTCCCCCAAGTGCCGCGGTGGAGCTACCTTTGCAGCGTCCGCCGCAGCCAGCGGGTCGAGGAGATATTCGAGCGGCACCGGCCTGAACTCGTCTTTCATGCCGCGGCTCTGAAACACGTGCCCATGGTGCAGATGAATCCTTGCGAGGGCGTGCTCACCAATGTCGTCGGCACCATGAATGTCGCCAACGCCGCCAAGAAATATGGCACGCTCGCGATGGTCCAGGTGTCGACCGACAAGGTCGTCAATTCGACGAGCGTCATGGGCGCGACGAAGCGTCTTGCCGAACTCTACTGCCAGGCGCTCGACCTGAACGGCATCGAAACGGGTCTCGGCCCGCGCTTCATGACGGTCCGCTTCGGCAACGTGCTGGGTTCCAGCGGTTCGCTGATCCCGCTCTTCAAGCGTCAATTGGCCCGGGGCGGCCCGCTGACCGTGACCGATGCGAATATGACGCGGTTCTTCATGACGATCCGCGAAGCGGTTGAACTCACCCTGCAGGCTTCCGCCTATGGCTTTGAAAAGCAGCTGGGCCAGGGCGAAATCTTCGTGCTGGACATGGGCGAGCCGATCAAGATCATCGATATCGCCCGCCGGATGATCCGGCTTGCCGGCTTCACGCCGGACCAGGAGATCGAAATCAAGATCATCGGCTGCCGGCCGGGTGAAAAGCTCTTCGAGGAGCTTTTCGACGAGACCGACAAGCGCATAAGCTCGCCGGTGCCGGGCGTCCTTGGAGCGGTGCCTGAACCCATTCCGCTGCCGACGCTGAGGGACGCGTTCGCGCGCCTGCAGCGCTATTCGGAACGTGGCAACGAGGCCAGCGTCGTGGCGGTCATGCGCGAATTGCTGCCGCGATATGAGCACGAGGCGGATTTAAAAACGGCGGCGGCGAGCACACGCACGCCGTTGCGGCCGAAGAGCCGGATCAGGGCCAAGGCAGCGAAATCACCACGCGGCTACGGCGCGGAGGTCCGCCTGCCCGGAAGGTGACGACGGCGTACACGATCGGTGCGGATACATCGGGACGGCATTGCGGCCGCCTGCGAAAGTCCGCCGATCGGAAGCCGTGTCGCGCGCCGATCTTGCAGCAGACCAGTCGGCGCACCCCGCGCGGCACGCGTGTACGGCCGACGCAGTTGGAAGTTGAACGTTGAATACCACCGCTCGACGGTGGAGCCGATCCCGGGAGACGAGCAGTGGATCTTGTTGAAAAGGTTTCTCGAACCGAAGCCGAGAACTTTACGGACCGTTCGGCAAAACACGACGGAGTGGCGCGCCCGTTGCGGCAGAAGCGCGTTGTTGCCGTCGTCGCCAGCCTGACAGCCTCTCTCGTAATCTTTCGGCTCGAGCTGCTGAAGCGATTGGTCGCCGCCGGGCACGATGTCATAGCCTTCGCACCCGAACACGACCCCCGGGTCGAGCAGGAGCTTGCACGCATCGGCGTGCGCTTCATCCAGATCCCCATGGCGCGCACCGGGCTCAACCCGCTGGAGGACCTGCGGACCTTCTGGACGCTGCGGCGCCACTTCGCCCGCCTGCAGCCCGACATCGTCCTTCCCTATACCATGAAGCCGATCATCTACGCCGGGATCGCGGCCAGGACGCTCGGGATAAAGGAGCGCTGCTTCCTCGTCACGGGGCTCGGCCATATATTCTCGGAAGCCGCCGGTGCTTCGCTCAAGGCGCGGGCAATACGACACCTGTGTGTCCGGCTATACCGTTCGGCGCTGCGGGGTGCCCGCGTCGTCTTCGTTTACAACGACGCGGACGACGACGACATTCGCCGCTACCGAATGTTGCAGGGCGGCCTCTCGCCGACGATGATCTCCGGATCGGGCGTCGATCTCGACCATTTCGAATTCTCGAAGCCGCCTCGGGGCGGGCCAACTTTCCTGATGGTCGCCCGGCTGCTGCGCGACAAGGGCGTCGTCGAATATGTCGAAGCCGCACGGATCGTGCGCCGTTCTTTCCCGCATGCCAGATTTCAGCTGCTCGGCCATTTCGACAGCAACCCGACGGCGATTTCGCGCGAGGAAATCGATGGCTGGGTACGCGAGGGAATACTCGACTACCTCGGCACGACAGTGGACGTGCGGCCCTATCTCGCGGCGTCCAACGTTTTCGTCCTGCCTTCCTATTACCGTGAAGGAATTCCGCGGAGCATTCTCGAGGCCCTGGCGACGGGACGCCCGGTAATCACGACGGATCTGCCGGGCTGCCGAGACACCGTGCAGCCGGGAACCAACGGGATGGTCGTAAAGGCGCGCGACGTCGCAGCGCTCGCCGACGCCATGGCCGCTTTTGCGCGGGACCCGGACCTGGCGGAGAAAATGGGAAAGCGGTCGCGAGAGCTCGCGGAATCCAAGTTTGACGTCCACATGATCAACAGGATGCTGTTTGCCGGCATGCACCTGGCCGACTGAGGGATTTCATGGTGCTGCAGATCAGCCATGTAGAACGTCGCCGCGACAGACATGGGGCACCGCGATGATAATGCATGTCATCACCAATTTCACCGCGAGTGCCGGAGCCGAAACGATGCTGGCACGGCTGCTGCACGGAGCGACGGACGAGCGCATCGTCGTGGTTTCTCTCATCGGCGTTTCCGAGCGCAACCGTCGCCTCGCCGACAATCCGAGGGTCGCTTATGTCTCGCTAGGCGCCGCTTCGCTCGCGGCGCTTCCGGGCGCGATCCTGCGGCTTGCCCGGCTGATCCGGAAGGAGCAGCCCGACGTGATCCTCTGCTGGATGTACCACGCGATGGTCGCCGGCACCCTGGCGGCAGGCATGGCTCGGCATGGAGCGCCGGTCTTCTGGAACGTGCGCCAGTCGCTGGACGATCCCGCTTCCCTTACGCGCAGTTCCCGCGTCGCGATTGCGGCCGCGAAACTGTTGTCGCACCGGCCGAGCGGCATCATCTACAACAGCGCCCGCGCGCTCGAACTGCATCGCGCCTACGGCTACGCAAATCGGAACGCGATCGTCATTCCCAACGGCTTCGACCTTCCGCAAGTCGCGGCTCCCGAACCGCGAACGGCCCGGCGGATCGGTATAGTGGGTCGCTTCCACCCGCAGAAAGATCACGGAACCTTCTTCAAGGCGGCCGCTCAGGTGGTGAAGACCCACCCGCAGGCAGTCTTCTCCGCGGCCGGCAATGGCCTGGTCCGCGACAACCCGGCCGTCGTCGAGCTGATGGCACAAGCCGGTCTTCCGGCCCACGCCGTCGATCTCCGGGGGGAGATCGGCGACATGCCTGCATTCTATCAAAGCATCGATCTTTTGGTCCTCTCCTCGCGGACCGAAGGCTTCCCGAACGTCATCGCGGAGGCGATGAGCTTCGGCAAGCCCATCGTCACGACGGATGTCGGTGACGCGGCCGCGATCGCCGGAAAGGCCGGTATCGCAGTACCGGCGCGCGACCCGCAAGCGCTTGCCGGTGCGATGCGTGCCTTTCTCGACCTGCCGGAGGCGGAGTATGCGCGTTATGCGCGCGCGGCGCGCGAACGCATCGAAAGTGAGTATGCGATTGCTGCGGTGACCGCAAAATATTCAGATTTTCTGGCGGCTTGAATACAAGAAAATACATATGACTATCCCGTTTAATTATGGCCCAACATCGTTTTTCCAGTGAGGTTCATACAAGAGAATTTCATCAAATCTTTCTGTGCAGTTGAAAGTAATTGATGATTTCTAGGAAAAATAGTATTAATATATTTTTATTGGAAGCGTAAATAATTCCTGATGGCGGCAAGAGACTATAGGATAAGTATCACTTTGCGACCTATTCTCAATTTACCCGCCCTCCGGCCCAAAGCTAAAGGAAATTAAAATGATTCTGAAGGGAACCAATCTTTCCGACACGATCCGCGGCGCTCTGAGCGACGATGAGCTTTGGGGCTACGCGGGCGACGATTATCTCGATGGCGTCGAGGGCAATGACAAGCTTTTTGGCGGCGATGGCAACGACTTCATCGTCGGCGGACCCGGCGACGACTATGCCGAAGGCGGCGTGGGTAACGACCGGATCGACGGCGGCCTTGGCCACGACACGCTAAAGGGCGGATTGGGGAACGACATCTTAGATGGCGGCGATGGCAGCGACATCCTCGATGGCGGCGACGGCCATGACCAAATCCTGGGCGGCCGGGGCCACGACAAGATTTTCGGCGGCGCAGGAGAAGATTATATCGACGCAGGCGATGGCGATGACATCATCTATGCTGGTTCGGGAGACGACGGCTTCAACAATCGGGTAAATCCCGCGACCGGACAGGTCACGCAGCAGGCCGTTGCCGGCGGCGCCGGCCACGACAGGATATATGGCGAAGAGGGCAACGACGCTCTCAAGGGCCAATCCGGCAACGATTGGGTCTATGGCGGCATCGGCAATGACATCGTCGATGGCGGAGACGGGAACAACTATCTCGACGGCGGCGACGGTCATGACGTGCTGGACTCCGAGGGCGGCATCGACGAGGCCCACGGGGGCAGCGGCAATGACAAGATCTTCGTCGGCGCCGGCGACGATCGGGTCTTCGGGGATGACGGCGACGACATGCTGTACGGCGAAACCGGCAACGATTCCTTGAGCGGCGGCAACAACTACGACCGCATTTTCGGCGGCGACGGCAACGATACCCTGCGCGGCGACGCCGGCCAGGACGTCCTCGTTGGCGAGGCGGGAACCGATATTCTATGGGGCGGAGCCGACGCCGATCGTTTCGTCTTCAAAGGCGCCCCAGCGCTCAGCGGCCAGGATACCGTCATGGATTTCCAGGATGGTGTCGATTTCCTCGTGATAGAGAAGCTCGGGATCAAGCAATACTCCAGCTCAGGCGCTGCAGGCACCGTCTACGCCTATGATGGCACCGGAGGCGACGTGCTGGTAAAAGGCTACGACTCCTCCGGCAAAGCCTTCTCCATTCTGCTGGACGATCCCAACGGCACCCTTAGCGCCGCGAACTTTTCGAGCAGCGATTTCCTTTTCGCCTGATCGGTGAAGGAAGGGTCGGAGCTGCGCCGCGCGTATGGACACGCGGCGCAGCGCTTCAACCAATTGCCTGTTCGAAGCCTCTAAGCGTTCACGCTCCCGTCCTGAAATCCGTCAGGCCGGTCATCGATTTCCATGCTTCGATCCCCTCACGGAAGGAGAGCGGCGCATAGTTCAGTTCGTTTGCGGCCTTGGAAACATTGAGGGCCCTGAAGCCGCGCGGCGCCGCATCGGTGCTGCCGCCCTCGACGGCAATGAGCTGCCGTTCTGCTCCGACGGCATCGGCGACGATCTGGGCGGCCTCCAGTGAAGTAGAAGCACGCCCGCTCCCCGCATTGAAGACGCCGCCTTCGGCTCTCTCCGCAGCCTCGAGCGCCAACGTCACGACGTCGTCGACATAAACGAGGTCGACGCTGTACTGGCCCCCGTCCTGAATGACCAGGGAGCGCCCGTTTCCGAGCGTCCGCACGAAGACAGGCACCATGCCGGTGTCATGCATGCCGGGACCGTAAACCGATGCGAGGCGGAGCACCGTCACCGGCATGGCATTGGATTTGCCGAGGGCGAGCAGGCAGATTTCGGCGGCGAGCTTGCTCGCCAGATAATAGCTCGCGCGGTGCACGGGAAAGGCCGGGCTCGCTTCCGAAGCGAGGCCCGCGCCAGGAGCATAGACCTGCGCCGATCCGAACAGAACAAATCGCTTCACGCCTTGCGATGCCGCTTGCATGCCGACCTGGATGGTTCCGGTCGTGTTGATCTCGAAACATCTGGCGGCCTGACGCGCATCGCTGAGATCGGCGGGAATGTAGGCGGCAAGATGAAGGACCGCATCGGTTCGACCGAGCGGCGGGAGGGGATCGCCAACCGACCATCTCTCGATCCGGAGGCCCGAGCCCATTCCGGCTGCCACCCGCTCCGGATCGCGCGCAAGTGCGGTGACCTCGTAGCCCCTGGATAGGGCTCGATCGATCAACCTGGCACCGATGAACCCGGTCGCGCCGGTAACTGCCAGCCGCATTTCCCCTACACCGTTTCGTCGAGCTTCGCAGAAGAAGCAGTGACCAGATCGCCGGGTCTCACTACGGTTTCAGACCAGTGCCGCAATATCGTCACCGGCGTGATCTGCGGCTGCTCGATCGGCTCGTCGAAGAGGAGATGGCGGATGCACATTTCCACCTCGTTGAAGCCCGCATGAATCCTGACCGCCGTCGTTCCGGAGAACCGCGCATTGATCTCGAAGATGCGGGGAACACCGTCGTCCAAACGAAACTGGAAATTCGCCGGGCCATAGGCGCCGAGGGCATCGGCAGCTTCTGCCATGGCCTTGTTCAGCGCCGGGAAAGGCTCGGCAAATGCCCTGTAGGTGTTGCCGTCCCGAAGGTCCCTGCGCATGACGATCGTCGCACGGCATTTCCCGTCGAAAGTCAGCGTCCCGGCGGTGTACTCGCTCGTTTCGGAGCCGACATGTTTCTGGATCACGATGCCTGGCTGCTCCTCGATTGCGCGCGCCAGTTGCTCCCGATTGCGCACGACACTAAAGCCGATCGAACGGGCGCCAACTCTCGGCTTGACGACGAGCGGAAATCCGCATTCCTCGATCAGCGTGTCTTCGTCGCCCGGCAGACAGGAGGGAACATATCCCAGGCCCCGTTCGCGAAAGAACTCGGAGGTCAGCCATTTGTCGTTGGCAATCGACACCACCCGCGGCGAACTGATGATCACTTTGGTTCCGTAGGTTCTCTCGATCGCCTCCCTGTTCGCCGCGAGGATCGGAAGTTCCACATCGGTTCCCGGAATGAGGATGTCGGGCCGTTCGGCACCCAGGAGTTCGCCAAGCCGGTCCAGATAGGAAGGGTCCCTGGCCATCGGCACGAGATAGGCGGCATCCCCCCAGTAAAGCCCGGCCGAGAGCGGACTTGGGTCTCCCACGATTACCCTCGCGTTCAACGTCGAGCGCCGCAGGGCGCGAATGATGCCTTGCCCGAGCAGGGCGCCTGCCCCTGTGATAAAGACCTTCATGACCGCCCTGCTCCCAATTCGATTAACTGATCTCTGCAATGGCCCAGTTCGTCCAACCGGTGTGCATCGGAACCGATCGAAACGAATGGATTGACGTCCTCGCACAGAGCCAGAAACGCCGGCATGTCGACGAGGTAGGAGGAGTTGATCTCGATCGCGATCCGCCGTTCGAGGGTCGCTCTCATCAAGTCCCTGAAATAGGTTTCCGGAAAACGCCCGTGCCGCCTCAGGCTCATGCCGCCCGGATGGGCCAGGATGTCGATGGGCGCGTTCCTGACCATTCCCATCGACAGGCGGAACTCGATCTCGGCCGTCTCTTCATAGGAAAGCTGCTTGAAATCCAGATAGCCGCCGCGGCCGTCCGGGAGCCGGTGAACGACGCCGAGAACGATATCGCATTGATCCAGCACGTCCTGCGATACATCCAGCCTGCCGTCTTCAGCCATGGCCTTCGTCTCGCAGCCGACATAGACGCTCATATGGCCGAAACCCCGTGCAACGGAGAGAATCTCGTCCCTGAATTCCGGAAACCACGACGTGTCCTCGCGCACATGCTCGGTGAACGCCAGCGCGGCGAGACCGCGTTCATTGGCCGCTTGAAGGATTTCAAGCGCCGTCGCCTGCCCGTCGGTCCAACTCGTATGGACCTGGAACTCCACGTTCAGTTGCTCTCGGCTGAGATCCCGATACCGGCAGAACGCAGGGCTGCCAGCACAGATCTTGTCCTGTCCATTCATGCGTCACTCGTCCCTTTGACAACGCTACGGCGGACATCTCGCTGTTCACAACAGCGCGTAAGCCGGCGAAAGACCCTCGGCACCGGACAGGTGTAGCAAGGACATATCCGCCCAGGCGATGAAGTGCGGGTTTGCGAAGGCGCTGTCCTCCTCCTGCACCGTCTTGCCGTACAGGAGGCGCGAGCCGTCCAAGCGAACGACCGATCCGCCGGCAGCTTTCAGCACCGCGTCGCCGGCGGCCGTATCCCACTCCATCGTGCGGCCGAACCGCGGATAGACGTCCGCCTTGCCTTCCGCCAGCAGGCAGAATTTCAGCGACGATCCCACGGAAGCGTAATTCATCACGCCATGGCCGGTGAGGAAGGCCTCGGTCTCGGAACTGTTGTGCGAGCGGCTGGCGACCGCCGTCAGTTCCGCACCCCGCATCCGCACGCGGATCGGCTGCCGGTGCTCGAGTGCCCATGCGGGATCGAGCAGAAGCTTTTCCGCCCTGCCGCCATCGGCGACATAGGCACAGCGCTGCGCGGGTGCATAGACGATGCCGGCAACCGGCACATTGCCCTCGATGAGGGCAATATTGACGGTGAAGTCGTTGCGGCGATTGATGAATTCCTTCGTGCCGTCGAGCGGATCGACGAGAAAGAACGTGCCGCCGCTAATATCCGGGACGCGGCCCGAGGAAACAGACTCCTCGGCAACCACGGGGATGTGCGGAAACGCCGCCGCAAGTCTCTCGAGAATGATCGCTTCGGCCCGCTCGTCGGCCTCGGTGACGGGCGATTGATCGTCCTTGTAGCAGACTTGGGGACCGGCGTCGTAGACGTCGAGAATTGCCGCACCCGCATCGAGCGCCATGCGCTCCAGCATTTCGCAAAGGGGCGTCATTTCTCCTCCATCCTGCGGTCAAGGAATTCCTCGATCGCGAGCGCCAGGTCGGTCGGTTCGTGGCCGACGGTGCGTATATGGAGTTCCGGATTTTCCGGGGCCTCATAGGGCGAGGATACGCCAGTGAAGTTCGCGATCTGGCCGGCGAGGGCCTTCTCGTAGAGCCCCTTCGGATCGCGGCGCGCACACTCGTCGAGCGGCGTGTCGACGAAGATCTCGATGAACTCGCCCTCCTCCATCAATTCCCGCGCCATGCGCCGTTCGTCGCGGAACGGCGAGATGAAGGAGACGAGAACGATCAGACCGGCATCGGCCATGAGCTTGGCCACCTCCGCCACGCGGCGGATGTTCTCTACCCGGTCCTCCTCGGTAAAGCCGAGGTCTCGGTTGAGGCCGTGACGTACATTGTCGCCGTCGAGCAGGTAGGTGTGCTTGCCCTGGGCGTGGAGGATCCTGTCGAGCTCGTTCGCGATGGTCGATTTTCCGGAGCCGGAAAGCCCGGTGAACCAGAGAACGGCAGGGAGCTGATTTTTCATGGCGCTGCGCGCGCTCTTGTTCACCTCGAGCGCATGCCAGTGGACGTTGTCTGCGCGCCGGAGCGGAAAATCGATCAACCCAGCACCGACCGTGGCATTCGTCACCCGGTCGACGATGATGAAATTGCCCGTCGCCCGGTTGTCCTTGTAAGCGTCGAAGGCGATCGGAGCCTGTGTCGAGATGTTGCAGACACCGACTTCATTCATCTGCAGCGACTTCGCCGCCTCACGGATGAAGCTGTTGATGTTGACCTGGTGCTTGAGCGTGGTGACCGTCGCGCTGACGCTGTCGGTCTCCGTGCGCAGGATGTAGCTTCGTCCCGGCATCATCGGGTTCGCATCGAACCAGATCACATGCGCCTGGAACTGGTCCGCCACGAAGGGCCGGGCACCGGGGGCGACGAGCATATTGCCGCGGGACGCATCCACCTCGTCAGAGAGAACCAGCGTCACCGCTTCGCCTTCCCCTGCCGTCGCAAGCTCCCCGTCGTAGGTCACGATCGCCTTGACCGATGTGCGCTGCCCCGTCTTCGCGACGACGACCGGATCGCCCACGGAAATCCTCCCGCAGGAGATCTGCCCGGCATAGCCGCGAAAATCCGCGTTCGGCCGCATGACCATTTGAACCGGGAAGCGGAAAGGCTTTGCCTGGTCCGTTGGCTCGAGTTCTACCGTTTCCAGATATTCGAGCAGCGCCGCCCCTCTGTACCAGGGCGTATTGGCCGAAGCCGAGATGACGTTGTCGCCGTCGCGCGCCGAGATCGGGATCGGCCGTATGCTGGCAAAACCGAGCTCTTTGGCGAAAGCCATGTAGTCCGCGACGATTTCCTCGTACACCTGCTGTTGAAAATCGACGAGATCGATCTTGTTGACGGCCAGCACGACATGGCGGATGCCGAGCAGCGAAGCGATATAGGAATGGCGCCGGGTCTGCTGGAGAATGCCCTGCCGGCTGTCGATGAGGATGATGGCGAGATCCGCCGTCGAAGCTCCGGTCACCATGTTGCGCGTATATTCCTCGTGGCCGGGCGTATCGGCGACGATGAACTTGCGTTTGGACGTGGCAAAATAGCGATAGGCCACGTCGATGGTGATGCCCTGCTCGCGCTCGGCCTCAAGCCCGTCGAGAAGCAAGGCGAGATCGATTTCCTTGCCGTTGGCGGCGCCGGGAGAGCCGACGCGCCCGAGGTTCGCGAGCTGGTCCTCGAAGACCAGCTTCGCATCGTAAAGCAGCCGCCCGATCAGGGTCGATTTGCCGTCGTCGACCGAACCGCAAGTGATGAATCTGAGGATCGACTTGTTGTCGTGCTCGGCCAGATGCGCTTCAATGTCATGCGGCGGTATGGATTGAACATACGACATCAGAAGTAGCCCTCCCGCTTCTTTTTCTCCATCGCCCCGACTTCATCCGTGTCGATCAGTCGGCTCTGCCGTTCGGACGTGCGCACCGTCAGCATTTCCCGCAATATCTCGGGAACAGTGACGGCGTCGGACTCGACCGCCCCGGTCAGCGGATAGCAGCCAAGCGTGCGGAAACGCACCAGCTGTCGGGTAACCTCCTCTTCGGGCTGGATGGGCATGCGGTCGTCGTCGACCATGATCAGCATGCCGTCTCGTTTGACAACCGGGCGCCTGGCCGCGAAATAAAGCGGCACGATCGGAATTTCTTCGCGCAGGATGTACTGCCAGATATCGAATTCGGTCCAGTTGGAGAGCGGGAAAACCCGCATCGTCTCGCCTTGCCCGACCCGCGTATTGTAGGTCTTCCACATCTCGGGCCGCTGGCGCTGGGGATCCCAGCCGTGCTGTGCGCTGCGGATCGAGAAGATGCGTTCCTTGGCCCGCGACTTCTCTTCGTCGCGCCGCGCGCCCGCGAGCGCCGCGTCGAAACCGTATTTCTCGAGCGCCTGCCGGAGCCCCATCGTCTTCATGACATGGGTGTGCACGTTGGAGCCGTGGGTAAAAGGGCCTATGCCCTGATCTATCCCGTCCTGATTGACGTGAACGAGGAGATCGAAGCCGAGCTCTCGCGCCATCCGGTCGCGAAACTCGATCATTTCCCGGAACTTCCATTTGGTATCTACATGCAGGAATGGAAATGGCGGCTTGGCGGGGTAGAACGCCTTCATCGCCAGGTGCAGCAATACCGAGGAGTCCTTGCCGATCGAGTAAAGCGCGACCGGGTTTGAGAATGTTGCAACAACTTCTCGAATGACATGGATCGCTTCGGCTTCGAGCCGCCGAAGATGGGGAAGAGACATATCGCAATCCCTCTGATTTTAAATAATAAAAATGGCATGCAAATAAAAAAGTAGCCGCCTGCGAAATGTTGCAGACGCAATCAAATAATCGTGCAGCAGTTAAATGTGATCCCGCCGACTGGTGCGCATTTAAGCGCTATATCGGCAATATTTCAAGTAAGAATAACAATCCTTATTTCCGCGAGCGATTCGGCGCCCCGGCAGCGCTCAGGGCAACCCCACGGCCCGCGTCTTCAGGATCGCCGAGAACCGCGGATCGAAGGTCCGACTGATCGGCTCGGCCGCGGCACCGATCGCAACCGCCCACGGGTCCGTGAAACCCAGTTGCAGCCGCGGCGCGCTGCGTTGCCTCCGCTCGGCGATCGATGGCAGCAGCGGGTGGAGAGCGTCCATGAGAAGGCGGGCGAGCCCGGACGGCATGCCGCCGCACAGAATGATCGTCTGCGGATCGAAAACCGTTTCGAGCAACTGGATCGTCGCCCGCAATTCGAACGCCGCGTCTGCGATCCAGGCAGCTACGCGACGATCCTTCGAACAAGCAATGGCGTCGATGCGACCGTAGAGATCGCCATCGGCGGGATCGATCTCGAGAATCTTGCACAGCGAGGCGATCGATATGCGATGCTCCAGCGGTGCCCTCCCGTCGTCGGCGCCGCCACGCGGCCTGCTCAGAATCATGCCGATCTCGCCGGCATTGCCATGCGAGCCGCGATAGAGTTCGCCATTGAGGATCAGCCCCGCTCCAAGCCCGTAACCGAGATAGACGCAGAGGGCGTGGTCCACTCCATGGGCAGCGCCGACCATCTTTTCCGCGGTCGCGGCCGCCGCCGCGTCGTTCTGGAGGCGCACGTCGAGACCGGTCCCCGCCGAGAGCCTTTCAAGCAAGGGAAAGCTTTGCCAGGCAGCCATCATCCAGGGATCGTCGGCCTCGGCGTCGACGCCGAACGGGCCGGGCATAGCAACACCCAGACCAACGAGACGGTCCCTGGATTGCGGTGCGATGGCCGAAAGTTCCTGCCGTGTTTCGTCGATCAACGTCAGTATGGCCCCGACACCCGTCTCAGGACCGCCGGCTGGCAGGATTACCTCGTTGCGGGCGAGGACTGTGCCGACCAGGTCCACGGCGACCGTGCGCGTCACGTGGCGGTCGATCTGAAGACCGATGGCAAAAGCGCCCTCCGGCACCAGCCGATAGGGCGTCGATGGCTGCCCCCGCCCCTTGCGCACCGCGGCAAGCGACGCCACGAGCCCGTCGTTCTCGAGCTCCTCGATGATGTTGGAAACGGCCTGCTTGGTGAGTGCGGTCGCACGCGCCAGGTCGGCCCGCGACAAGTGCCCGTTCAGCCGCAGAGCGTCAATCATGACGCGGCGGTTGTGTGCGCTCGCGCCTTCCTGATTGGTGCCGCTCTTCGCCCGGATCGGGCGGATCTCGTTCATGAACAAATCCTCTTGACACATCTGGACTATTGAACAAGAAATAAGTCAAGACAATTGACTTATTAAGAGGTCGAAGAACCTCGGGGAACGAAAGCGGCCCGAAATGCCCGCGAACGCTCCGGTTTGATTTGTCGATGGCGGCCGCGGAGAAGCGGCGGAATTCCTGTTCGGCGCGCGGCAGGCGCGCAGCGAAGACTGCAACGGTCAGCTACTGGAGGCGACAATGTTGAAATCCACCCGCAACGCTTTGATCGGCGCGACCCTCATCGGGGCTGGCTTCACCGGCCATGCCCAGGCCGAGACGACGCTGAACGCGCTGTTCATGGCACAGGCCGCTTATAGCGAGGCCGATGTCCGCGCCATGACGGAGGCTTTCGCCAAGGCCAACCCGGACATCAAGGTCAATCTCGAATTCGTTCCCTATGAGGGACTGCACGACAAGACGGTGCTCGCCCAGGGTTCCGGCGGCGGCTATGACGTCGTCCTCTTCGACGTGATCTGGCCTGCCGAATACGCGACCAACAACGTCCTCCTCGACGTTACGGACCGCGTCACGGACGAGATGAACAAAGGCGTCCTGCCGGGAGCATGGACGACCGTGGAATATGACGGCAAACGCTACGGAATGCCGTGGATCCTCGACACGAAGTATCTCTTCTACAACAAGGAAATCCTTGACAAAGCCGGTATCAAGGAACCGCCGAAGACCTGGGAGGAACTTGCCGAGCAAGCCAAGGCGATCAAGGACAAGGGGTTGCTCGAAAGCCCGATCGCCTGGAGCTGGTCTCAGGCGGAAGCGGCGATCTGCGACTACACGACGCTGGTCAGCGCCTATGGCGGCAAATTCCTCGACGGCGGCAAGCCGGCCTTCACCACCGGCGGCGGGCTCGATGCGCTGAACTACATGGTAACGAGCTACACGTCGGGGCTCACCAACCCGAACTCGAAGGAATTCCTCGAGGAGGATGTACGGAAGGTCTTCCAGAACGGCGAAGCCGCCTTCGCGCTCAACTGGACCTACATGTACAATCTCGCCAACGATCCCAAAGAGAGCAAGGTGGCCGGCAAGGTGGGCGTCGTTCCGGCCCCGGGCGCTGCCGGCAAGAGCGAGGTTTCGGCGGTCAACGGCTCCATGGGGCTCGGCATCACCGCGACCAGCAAGCACCCCGAAGAAGCCTGGAAATACATCGTCCATATGACCTCGCAGGAGACGCAGAACGACTATGCCAAGCTGAGCCTTCCGATCTGGGCCTCTTCCTATGAGGACCCCGAAGTGACGAAGGGCCAGGAGGAACTGATCGCTGCCGCCAAGCGCGGACTTGCCGCCATGTATCCGCGCCCGACGACGCCAAAATATCAGGAGCTTTCGACCGCCCTGCAGCAGGCGATCCAGGAAGCACTGCTCGGCCAGTCTTCTGCGGAAGATGCCCTGAAGAGTGCCGCCGAGAACAGCGGTCTCTGATGACGGCTCGATCGGTCGCGGACGCGTTCGCCGTCCGGGCCGGCGCCCCAGCGCGCGGTCGGTGCGGCGACGGCGTTTCCTCGTCATTCCTGTGCTTGTCACAGCGATCCTTCGGCGCCGCGTCTGCGGCGCTGAAGGAGCTTTCAGCCCAGGAACCTGGGCTGGCTGGTTTCCTGTGACAGGCACAGGAATGAGGGTCCTGATTGCGTATTGCCGGTAGCTACCGAAGAAGAGGTTTCAATTCATGACCGGCACCTGGATTTCGACCCGCGCTTGGCTTCTGATGTTGCCGCTCCTCGTGGTGATGACCGCCGTCATCGGCTGGCCGCTCGTCGACACCGTTCGGCTCTCCTTCACAGATGCGAAGCTCGTCGGCACCGAGGGCGGTTTCATAGGACCGGCGAACTACATCAAAATGCTGACCGGATCGAACTTTCAGCGGGCACTCGTCACCACGACCTGGTTCGCAGTCATTTCGGTTGCCGCAGAAATGGTGCTCGGCGTCCTTGCCGCGCTCCTTCTCAACCAGCAATTCCGCGGGCGAACGGCGCTTCGTGCATTGATGATCCTGCCGTGGGCACTGCCGACGGTGGTCAACGCGACCCTCTGGCGGCTCATTTACAATCCGGAGTATGGCGCGCTCAATGCCGCGCTGACGCAGCTCGGCCTCCTCGACAGCTATCGCTCCTGGCTCGGCGAGCCGGGAACGGCGCTCGCCGCGCTGATCGTCGCGGATTGCTGGAAGAACTTTCCGCTGGTGGCGCTGATCGCACTCGCCGCGCTCCAGGCCGTGCCGCGCGACATCACCGCTGCATCGCTCGTCGATGGGGCCGGTCCGTTCAACCGTTTCCGCTTCGTCATCATGCCCTATCTCGCCGGCCCGCTGCTGGTGGCGCTGGTGCTGCGAACCATCGAGGCCTTCAAGGTCTTCGACATCATCTGGGTGATGACGCGCGGCGGACCGGCAAACAGCACGCGCACGCTCTCGATCCTCGTCTATCAGGAAGCGTTTTCCTTCCAACGCGCCGGCTCCGGCGCGTCGCTTGCACTCATCGTCACCCTGCTCGTGACAATTCTTGCCGCCGCCTATGCGGCGCTCCTCCGAAAGGCCGCCGGAGCTTCGTGATGGAACGCCAAAGCCCCCTCTTTTCCCTCTTCATTCATGCGAGTGCCCTGCTTCTGGCCGTGGTCATCCTCGCGCCGGTCGCCTGGCTGTTGATCATGAGCATTTCGCCTGCCGCGGACCTCAGTGCCAAGCCGCTGGCCTGGTGGCCGAGCGACATCGACCTCTCGCGGTACCGCACGCTGTTGTCGGCTGTCGAAAACAGTGCCGGTGCGGCCTTCATCGCCTCGCTCCTGAACAGCCTCAAGGTCGCTGGAATGGCGACGCTCGCCGCTGTGGCCGTTGCCGTTCCGGCCGCCTGGGCCGTGTCGCGCACGCCGGCCGTCGCCTGGTCGCTCTATGCCGTAATCGCCACCTATATGCTGCCGCCTGTCGCCCTTGCCGTGCCACTCTATATGGGTCTTGCCTATTTCGGCCTGCTCAATTCCGTCTTCGGCCTGGCGCTCGTCTACCTCACAATTCTCGCCCCTTTCACGACCTGGCTCCTGAAATCGGGCTTCGATTCCATACCGCGGGAGATCGAGAGCGCGGCGATGATCGACGGCGCGCGGCTGGACCAGATCCTGAGGCTCCTGACGCTGCCGCTTGCCGCCCCTGTCATGGCGACCTCTGCGCTCTTCGCCTTCCTGCTCGCCTGGGACGAATTCTTCTACGCGCTGCTCTTCACTTCCGACCAGCGCGCCAAGACCCTCACGGTCGCCATCGCCGACCTCGCCGGCGGCCGTGTTTCGGATTACGGGCTGATCGCAACCGCCGGGGTCCTTGCCGCCCTGCCTCCGGTGTTGATCGGCCTTATCATGCAAAGAGCCCTGATTTCCGGGCTCACCAGCGGCGGCGTCAAGGGATGACCATGAGCATATCGAAGGACCGCCCGGCAGGGCTCATTGCAATCGACCGGGAGATGGCGCGCCAGCATGCCGACGCGATCGCTTCCTACGAGGGAGCGACGGCCACAGCGCAGCGGATCGCCGCATCGCTGAAAGCGACGGGCCGACTCCTGCTTCTCGGCATGGGCGGTTCGCATGCCGTCGGCCGCGCCGTCGAACCGCTCTATCGCGCCCTTGGCATCGAGGCGGTCGCCGTCCCGCTTTCCGAACAGCTCGGCGAGCCGCTATCGATCGAAGGCAAGACCGTTCTCGTCACTTCGCAATCGGGCGAAAGCGCGGAAGTGCTGCGCTGGTTCCGCGAAACGGACGGGGGCACAAGCGAGACATTCGGGCTGACGCTCGAAGAGGACGCCTTCCTGGCCAAGGCCGTGCCTTCGCTCGTCGGATCAGGCGGGACGGAGCGGGCCTTTGCGGCCACGCGCAGCCTGACGGTGACCTTTGCGCTGCACCTGGCGGTCCTCGCCGCCCTCGGCGCCGACCCGGCCGACGCACTTCACGCCCTTACGGATCCCGAGGCGCCGGCAATCGACGGCGCGCTCGCGATGCTCGCCGATGTCGGCGCGATCGTCACCTCCGGCCGCAAACTGCAGGGTCTCGCCGAAGCGATCGCCCTTGGGCTTACGGAACTCTCACGTCTGCCCTGTTTTTCGCTCGAAGGCGGGCAGTTGCGCCACGGACCGATGGAAATGCTGGGGCCTCCTGTCGGCGTCGTCCTCTTCCGCGCCGCCGATCCGACCGCCAAGCTCGTCGGAGCCATGGCAACCTCGGCAGCCGAAGCCGGCTCGCCGGTTATCGTCTTCGACGCATCGGGCGAGCCTCCGGCCGCGGGTGCCACGACAATCCCCTTCAAGCCGGCGGCCGGCATGGCCGCGATCCTCGCCATGCTTCCGGTCGCGCAATCCCTGATGATCGCCTTTGCCGACGCCCACGTCGAAAACGCCGGGACGCCGGTGCGATCCACCAAGGTCACCCGGAGCGAATGACGATGCGTCCGCTTGCAGCCATCGGCAACGTCAACATCGATCTGATACTCGGCCCGGCCGAACCCTGGCCGAAGCCCGGCACCGAGGTCATCGTCGATCATGACGAACTGCGCGTCGGCGGCTGCGCCGGCAACAACGCTCTTGCCTGGGATTCGCTCGGCGTGGATTATGTGATTGCGGCCAATGTCGGCAACGATCAGTTCGGCACCTGGCTGAAGGAGGCGTTCGGGAAGCGCTCGCACGACTGGCCGGTGGAAGCGGTCGGCACGACGCTTTCGGTGGGCATCACCCACCCGGATGGCGAACGCACCTTCTTCACGACGCGCGGCCATCTGCCGCTGTTCAGCTTCCCGCAAGTGCACTCGATGCTAGACGGCAACCGACTTCGAGGCGGCTATGCGCTGCTTTCCGGTTCCTTCCTGACGGACGCGCTCACCCTTGCCTACGACGCGCTTTTCGACTGGGCGGACGCCCACGACATCGCAGTGGGCCTCGACACCGGGTGGCCGCTCGAGGGCTGGACGGAGACCAACCGGCTCAAGACGCTCGGCTGGCTGAAACGCTGTCATTGCGCCCTCTTCAACGAGGTGGAGACGACCACGCTTACGGGTCTGTCCGACCCGGCGGAAGCCGCGCTGAGCCTGAAGGGCGAAATGCCTGCGGACGCCATCGTCGTCGTCAAGCGCGGGCCCAATGGAGCGCTCGCCATCGATCGGGACGGCGGAATTTTTTCCGTTCCGGCGCCGCAGGTTCAGGTCGTCGATACGATCGGCGCCGGCGACGTCTTCAATGCGGGCTTCCTGGCGGCACTCGCCGCCGACATGCCGCTCGAAGCCTGCCTCAAGACCGGGGTTGCGATCGCCTCGGAAGCGATCTCCACCCTTCCGCGCCGCTACGGCAAGCCCCTTTCTGCCTTTCTCGAGGAATCCATGCGATGAGCGCTCTCGAAATCCGCAACATCCACAAGCGCTACGGCGAAGTGGAAACGCTGAAGGGCATCGACATCGCGCTCGAAAGCGGCGAGTTCCTCGTGCTGCTCGGTTCCTCCGGCTGCGGCAAGTCCACGCTGCTCAACATCATTGCCGGGCTTGCCGAACCGAGCGACGGCGACATCCTGATCGGCGAGCGTTCGGTCCTCGGAGTCCATCCCAAGGATCGCGACATCGCGATGGTGTTTCAGTCCTATGCTCTCTATCCGAACCTGAGCGTCGCCCGAAACATCGGTTTCGGCCTCGAAATGCGCCGCGTGCCGCCGGCCGAGCGCGACAAGGCGGTGCGCGACACCGCAAGGCTGCTGCAGATCGAGAACCTGCTCGACCGGAAGCCGGGCCAGCTTTCCGGCGGCCAGCGCCAGCGCGTCGCGATCGGCCGGGCCCTGGTGCGCAACCCCGAGGTGTTCCTCTTCGACGAGCCGCTGTCGAACCTCGACGCGAAGCTCCGGATGGAGATGCGCACCGAACTCAAACGCCTGCACCAGATGCTGAAGACGACGGTCGTCTATGTGACCCACGACCAGATCGAGGCGATGACGCTCGCAACCCGCATTGCCGTGATGCGCGACGGCCGCATCGAGCAGCTCGCCACGCCGGAAGAGGTCTACGACCGCCCCGCAACACTCTATGTCGCCGGCTTCGTCGGCTCGCCGCCGATGAACATTCTAGACGCCGAGGTGACCGCAAGCGGCCTGAAGCTCGACGGCTGCGAGGAGGTGCTTTCCCTGCCGGCAGCCTTTAACGGGGCCGCCTCGGCAGGACGGCGCGTGAAGGTCGGCATTCGTCCGGAGGCATTGCGGCTCGCAGCCGGGTCAGCGGCTCGGCGATTGACCGCGCATGTCGAGGTTGTGGAACTCACAGGGCCGGAACTCGTGACCACGGCCACAGTCGGCAGACAGCGCATCACCGCCTGCCTGCCGCCGCGCACGGCAGTCGGAATGGGATCGGCTCATGCCTTCACCTTCGACGAGACGGCTCTGCATCTGTTCGATCCGGAAAGCGGCCGTTCGCTCAGAATGGAATAGAGAGAAGGGCGATCTACCACCACCAGATGCGGAGGCGGCTGTCACCGTCCGGCAGCCGCTCGTGCAGAAGCCTCCCGGTCGCGGCGATAGCCAAGCTTCTCGGAGAGCTCGCCAGCTCCGTCGATCAGCACGCGGAGATAGGCCTCGCGATTGCGTAGACCGTCCTCTTTCGGTGCGACGAGGCAGAGCGTCGCGATGCAGACCGCTTCCGCGTCGTAGACCGGGACGGCGAAGCAATGGGTGAAGCTGTCGACGATGCTGTTGAAGGTGAAATAGCCTTCCTTCTTGGCTTTGCGGACTTGAGCGATGAATTCGGAGGGCTCGAGGCGCGTGCCATCCGGCAGGACGAAATCCTCCTGCGGTATGAAGGCCAGGATTTCCTCGTCGCTCATGTGATCCACCAGGAGACGGCCGGATGCGGTCCACGGAATGGCGACCGGTTCGCCGATATTGGTGGAGATTCGGAACGGGCGGCTCCCCTCGTTCATCAGAACGACGGCATATTTGTCGCCTTCGAGCTGGCACATCTGCGCCGTCTCGCGCGTCTCCTCGGCGATCCGCCCCAGAAGATGCTCGCTTTCGCGCATCAGGTCGAACTGTTCGGCATAGGCCGCGCCGAGGAAATAGAGCTTGCGCCCGAGAAAGACGCGGCCGTCATCGCCGCGATATTCGATGATCCCCTGGCGGACGAGCAGGTTGACGAGCTCATAGACCGACGAACGCGGCGCGCCAATCCCTTGCGCGATCTCGTTGGGGCGCAAGGGCTGACGCTGCAGACGCAGGAAATCGAGGATTTCGAAAGCCCGGTCGAGACCCCTAGCCCTGCGATTTATCGTGTCTTCCGCCTCGGCCACCGCGCCCTCCTTGCCGCTTCTATTCCGGTCCTTCAGAATTGACCTCAATTAGCCTTGTAGGCGACGCAGTCAACTTCGACCTTGCAGTCGACCATCATGCGCGACTGAACGCAGGCGCGGGCCGGCGGGTTGGCGCCGAAATACTCCGCATAGACGCCGTTGAAGGTCCAGAAGTCACGGGGGTCGTCGAGCCAGACGCCGACACGCACAACATCTTCGAGCCCATAGCCGGCTTCGTCCAGGATTGCGATCATGTTCTCGATCGCCTTGCGGCTTTCGGCGACGATTCCGCCGCCGACGATCTCGCCCGCCTCCATGGCGACCTGACCGGAAACATAGAGCCACCCGTTCGCCTCCACGGCGCGTGCAAATGGCAGGGGCTGCTTGCCCGCACCGGTTTCGCCCGTTCCATAACGCTTGATCGTCACGCTTCACTCCACTTCTTCATCAAATTCATTGCTTGCTCAGTTGAACGTCGAGGTCTTCAAAAACTCCGCCAGGCGTTCGGTCCTTGGTTTCAGGAACATCTCGCGCGGATCCCCCTCCTCGCCGATGCGCCCCTCGTTCATGAAGATCACCCGGGACGAGACCTCGTAGGCAAAGCGCATCTCGTGAGTGACGATCAGCATGCTCATCCCATCCTCGGCGAGACCCTTGATGACCTGCAGCACCTCGTTGACGAGCTCCGGATCGAGCGCCGAAGTGACCTCGTCGAAGAGCATGAGCTTCGGATTCATGGCGATGGCACGGGCGATCGCCACGCGTTGCTGCTGGCCGCCGGAAAGCTGCCCCGGATAATGATCCTTGCGCGAGAGCAGGCCGACCCGGTCGAGCCATTTCTCGGCAAGCACCCTCGCCTCGTCGCGGCTCATCTTTTTCACTTTGACAAGCCCGAGCATGACATTGGCCGCGGCGGTCATATGCGGAAACAGGTTGAACTGCTGGAAGGCCATGCCGGTCAGTGCGCGCTGACGGGCGATCTCCCGCTCGGGCTTGCGCCGGCGGGCGCCTCCTGCCGTCTCGTAGCCGATCTCCTGGCCGTCGATGGCGATCGTGCCGCCCTGAAACTCCTCCAGCATGTTGATGCAGCGAAGCATCGTCGTCTTGCCCGAGCCGCTGGAGCCGATGATGCTGATCACCTCCCCCTGGCGCATCGAGCAATCGACGCCCTTCAGCACCTCGACCGTGCCGTAGCGTTTGTGAAGATCGCGGATTTCGAGAAGGTTGGTCATGGGATTGCGAGCCTCACGATGGAACGGCGGTCTTGCGCTCGACGTAACGGCCAAAGCGCTCGATGCCGTAATTGATGACGAAGTAGAGAAAGCCTGCGAAGAAATAGAATTCGAGGCTCATGAAGGTGCGGGAAATCACTTCCTGCGTCCGCAGCAGCAACTCGCTTACGCCGATGATGGAAAGCAGCGTCGATGCCTTGACCATCTCGGCCGCTGTGTTGACCCAGGCAGGAAGTGCCTGCCGCAAAGCCTGCGGGGCAAGCACATAGGCGAAGGTTTGCGCAAAGGTCAAACCGATCGCCTTGGCGGCTTCGGTCTGTCCCTTTGGGATCGACTGCAGCGCGCCACGCACCAGTTCGCCGACATGCGAGCTGCAGAAGACGGCAAGGGCCAGAACACCGGCCTGGAACGGTCCGAGATCGATGCCGATCGTGCTCAGGACGTAGTAGCTTGCGAGCACCAGGACGAGCACCGGCGTGCCGCGGATGAAATCGGTGTAACCGCGCACGACCCATTTGAAGGGACGAAACCCGTAGACGAGCGCCAGACCGACGAAGACACCCAGCACGGTGCCGACGACGATCGAGAGAAGCGATATCGAGACGGAGACGCCGAGCCCTTTGAGGAGCGGTATCCGGGCAAGCCAGAGCTGGTCGAGAAACGAGAAATCCATGACGGTCACCTCGGCACTGCAAGACGCCGCTCGGCGGCGCGCATAAGCGCGGCCAGCAACGAGCAGGTCGCGACATAGAGGCAACTCGCAACGATCCAGGTCTCGATAACGCGGAAGGTCTCGACGTTGATCTTGCGTGCCTCGAAAGTGAGTTCCGGAACCGCGATCGCGGCGGCGAGCGAGGTGTCCTTGAAGAGCGAGATCATCGTACTGCTAAGCGACGGCAGGACGCTGCGCAGCATCAGCGGAATGATGATCGACGTGCGTATCTGCATCTCCGTAAGCCCGATCGCGAGCCCCGCCTCGCGCTGGCCCGGCGGTATGGCGATGAGGCCGCCGCGAAACACTTCGGCAAGATAGGCCCCCGAGTAGATTGCAAGCGTCGCGACGAAGCTCTCGATCTTGCCGAGACGGACTCCGAGTTCAGGAAGCGCGAAATAGCTGAAGAGGACGAGGACGAGGATCGGCGTGTTGCGGATCACGGTGACGTAGAGCCCGGCAGGCTTGCGCAGCAATGCCCTTCTGGAAACGAGCCCAAAGGCCGTGATCAACCCGATCACGCAACCCGCGAGGATCGCGACAAATGCAAGGCCGAGGCTGAGCGCCAGACCTTCGAGAAGCAGGTCGAACGAGCGCCACACGGCCGCGAAGTTCAAGGAATATGTCATGGAAGCAGCCGTTTCGTGGAACAAGGCAGCTCCACCAAGAGGCGGAGCCGCCATTGGCAGGGCTCACTTGTACTCGATGGGGAAACCGATCTGCGGCGGGGTGAGGTCCTTGCCGAACCAGGTCTTGAACGACTTCGCATAGAAATCGAATTCGACACCGGTCATGGCTTCGTGCAGCGCCGTGTTGACGAAGTTCAGCCAGTCCTGATCACCGCGCCGGACGCCGCAGGCATAGGTCTGCGGGTTCCAGCCATAGCCGGCGTCCTTATAGCGCCCCGAGTTCTGGGTCATGTACCAGGCGAGCGAGGACTGGTCGGTCGCGGCGGCATCGGCGCGGCCGGATTCGAGCGCCTGATAGATCAGGTCGACGGATTCATACTGGTCGACCGTCGCCTCCGGCAAGGCCGCATGGACCATGTCCTCGGCATAGACGTTCTGCAATACGGAAATCGTCACCGAAGAGCCGGCAGCTTTCAGCGCTTCATAATCGGCATACTCGCCGTCCGCCTTCAGCATCAGGCCGACGCCTTCCCGGTAGTAAGGGATAGTGAAGGCGATCTGCTGAGCGCGTTCCCCGGTAACCGTCATGAATTGGCAGGTGATATCGACCTTGCCGGTGGTGATGTTCGGAATACGAGCATCGGACGACTGGTTGACGAACTCGATCTTCTCCGGGTCCCCGAAGAGCGCCTTTGCGATGATGCGGCCCATGTCGACGTCGAAACCCTGGAGCTTATCTTCGGCGCTCTTGAAGTGCCACGGCGCGTTGGTGCTGCCGGTGCCGAGTATCAGATGGCCGCGGCTCAGAATCTCATCGAGCTTGCTCGATGCCTGTTGTGCTTGCGCCGGCATGGCCGCCAGCACGGCCGCGATGAAGCTCGCGGCGACCGTGAATTTGCTGATCATTGAAAGACCTCCCCTTTCGCTCCCACTCGTATATTCCGGTATAATGGACATGCGTCCTGAATAACGGATTTACCCATCAAATGCCTTGGGCCATTACTTGTCAAGCAGGATCGGCTACATTCGCCGCCGATCCACTTCGCATCGAGGAAACGCCCGCATGACACTGCCGATCGAAACCCCCGCCGTGCTGGTCGATCTCGATATCGCCCGGCGCAATGTCCTTGCGTTTCAAGCCTATGCCGACCGGAACGGCATCCGCGTGCGCCCGCACATAAAGACCCACAAGCTTCCGCAGATGGCCGAGCTGCAGCTCGATGCAGGGGCGATCGGCATCACCTGCCAGAAGGTGACGGAGGCGGAGGCGATGGTCGACGGCAGCGTCCGGATCGAGGATGTGCTGATCACCTACAACCTCCTCGGGACCGAGAAGCTCGCGCGGCTCGCGCGACTGAACGAAAAGGCGACGGTCAGCGTCGTCGCGGACAATGCGACCGTCGTCGACGGGCTCGCAGCTTTCTTCGCCGATGCCGGCAAGCCCTTGACCGTACTTGTCGAATGCAACACCGGGGCAGATCGCTGCGGCGTCGGGACTCCGTCCGAGGCGGCGCGCCTTGCCCGGCGCATAGCCGAGGCACCGGGGCTGCGCTTCGGCGGATTGATGACCTATCCGCCGGCCGATGGCGCCGCACGCGTCCAGACCTTCATGAGCGATGCGAAGCGGCTGATCGAGGCAGAGGGGCTCGAAGTTCCGTGCATTACATCAGGGGGCACGCCCGGTATGATGCAGGCAGCCGAGGCGCCGATAGCGAGCGAGCACAGGCCCGGTACGTATATCTATAACGACCGGTCGCTGGTTGCCCGTGGCGTGGCGTCATGGGACGACTGCGCCCTCACCGTTCTCGCGACCGTGGTCTCGGTTCCCAGCGAAAACCGGGCGATCATCGATGCCGGCAGCAAGGTCCTGACCTCCGACCTGCTGGGTCTCACCGGCTACGGCCACGTGCTCGGCCGCGACGACATACGTATCGATCAGCTCTCCGAGGAGCATGGCCGCCTTGTCTCGGACGGTCCGATCGGGCTAAAGGTCGGCGAACAGGTCCGCATCGTTCCGAACCATGCCTGCGTCGTGACCAACATGGTCGACGCGGTCCACGTCATCGAGAGCGGCATGCCAAAAGGAACATGGACGGTCGTCGCCCGCGGCCGCGTCCTTTGAGCGGGCTCCCGGTCACGACCGCGCTCGGCGAGCCTTAAGAGCCCGTTGGGGAGCCGAAAACCATTAGTCCACAATTTTAGTGCATTTCTAAAATGTCGTGCTATTTTATCGGCGGCAGAGAGCCAAGACCGATAACGGGCACGGCATTCTTTCAGCAGCTCGCATATTGACAGGACTTTTCAAGAAACCGCCTCCAGGCGTCATAAGTTTGCGTTGAAGTAGTCTACCAAATCGATAGCTTTATCTGGCAAAAGATGGAGGTCGAAATGAGCTCGAATAGTCTTGCCGGAATAGTCAAATTAGCGCTTATCGTCGGAAGCCTGCAGCTTGGCTCGATTGGCCTCGCGGCTGCGGACACGACGATCCTGAACGTGTCCTACGACCCGACTCGGGAACTTTACAAGGAGTTCAACGCGGCCTTTGCCGAAAAATGGCAGGCCGACACCGGCGAAACCGTGACGATCCAGACATCGCATGGCGGTTCCGGCAAGCAGGCCCGTTCGGTCATCGACGGGCTGGAGGCCGACGTCGTGACGCTGGCCCTCGAAGCGGATATCGACGCGATCGCCAAGGAAAGCGGCAAAATTCCCGCCGATTGGAAGTCCCGCTTCGATAACAACAGCGCGCCTTATACCTCGACCATCGTCTTCCTCGTCCGCAAGGGCAACCCCAAAGGAATCGAGGATTGGGGCGATCTCGTCAGGGAGGATGTGCAGGTAATTACGCCCAACCCGAAGACTTCGGGTGGCGCTCGCTGGAACTTCCTGGCCGCCTGGGCCTGGGCACGTGCCGCCAATAACGGGGACGATGCGAAGGCACAGGAATATGTGGCGCAGCTCTTCAAGCATGTGCCGGTTCTCGACACCGGCGCGCGCGGCGCGACGACCACCTTCGTCCAGCGCGGCCTTGGCGATGTGTTGCTGGCCTGGGAAAACGAAGCCTATCTGTCACTGGAAGAGCTGGGCCCCGACAATTTCGACATCGTCACGCCGTCGATCTCGATCAAGGCGGAGCCCCCCGTTGCGCTGGTCGATGGCAACGTCGACAGCAAGGGTACCCGCAAGGTCGCCGAGGCCTATCTCGACTATCTCTACAGCGATGTCGGGCAGAAGATCGCGGCCAAACACTACTACCGGCCGTTCAAGCCTGAACTGGCGGATCCCAAGGACACCGCGCGCTTCGCCGAATTGAAGCTCGTCACGATCGACGACTTCGGCGGCTGGAAGGAAGCTCAGCCGAAGTTCTTTGGCGATGGCGGGGTCTTCGATCAGATCTACAGGCCGGGGCAATGATATCGATGGCCGCTCGCAGCAACACGCGGTGGCGGTTTCGGCAGCCGAGCGTCATTCCGGGTTTCGGATTGGCGCTCGGCGTGACGCTGGCATGGCTCACCATCATCGTTCTCATTCCTCTCTCCGGACTGCTGTGGCGCTCGAGCGGCCTCGGATGGTCGAAATTCGTGGAACTGGCGCTTGACGAGCGCACGGTCAACGCATTGACGATCAGCTTCGGCACGGCCTTCATCGCCGCCGTTGTCAACCTGGTCTTCGGCGTGCTCCTCGCCTGGGTTCTCGTGCGCTATCGCTTCCCCGGCAAGCGCGTGATCGACGCCATGGTCGATCTGCCCTTCGCCCTGCCGACCGCGGTCGCCGGCATTGCGCTCACGACGCTTTATGCGCCGAACGGCTGGATCGGCTCGCTGCTCGCTCCGCTCGGCATCAAGATAGCCTTCACTCCGGCCGGGATCGTCGTGGCGCTGATCTTCGTCGGGTTGCCCTTCGTCGTGCGTACCGTGCAGCCGATCATGGAAGAGATCGACAAGGAAGTCGAAGAGGCGGCTGCGACCCTCGGCGCCACCCGCTTCCAGACGATCAGCCGGGTCCTGTTGCCCGGTCTCCTGCCTGCCGGGTTGACCGGCTTCGCACTCGCCTTTGCCCGCGGCGTCGGCGAATATGGTTCGGTGATCTTCATCGCCGGCAACCTTCCCTATGTCTCGGAGATCGCGCCGCTTCTGATCGTCATCCGCCTCGAGGAATTCAACTATCCGGCAGCAACCGCGATCGCCGCGGTAATGCTCCTGCTTTCCTTCATGATGCTGCTGGTCATCAATGTGATCCAGGCGTGGAGCAGACGGAGATATGGTTATGGCGCATGATGCCGGCTACGCTTCTAATACGCTTGTGACGGCTGCAACCTCGGAAACGCCGCTTTCACGCGTTGTCCTGACCGCCGTTGCGCTTGGTTTCGTCGCGCTCTTCCTGCTTCTGCCGCTCGCCACGGTGTTCATCGAGGCGTTCCGCAAAGGAGCGATGGAGTTCTTCACGGCGCTTGGCGACCCCGAGACCTTTTCCGCGATCCGTCTGACACTGCTCGTCGCGGGGATCGCCGTGCCGCTCAATCTCGTCTTCGGGGTGGCGGCCGCCTGGGCCATCGCGAAATTCGAGTTCAAGGGCAAGGCGTTTCTAACGACGCTGATCGACCTGCCCTTCTCCGTTTCACCAGTGATCTCCGGCCTCGTTTTCGTGCTGCTATTCAGCTCTCACAGCGCGCTCGGGCCGATCCTGCAGAGCTACGGCATCCAGATCCTCTTTGCCGTTCCGGGTCTCGTGCTCGCCACCGTCTTCGTGACCTTCCCCTTCGTCGCGCGTGAATTGATCCCGCTGATGCAGGAACAGGGAACGGCCGACGAGGAGGCGGCACTTTCGCTCGGCGCCACCGGCTGGCAGACCTTCTGGCATGTGACGCTTCCCAATATAAAATGGGGCCTGCTCTACGGCGTGCTTCTCTGCAATGCCCGCGCCATGGGCGAATTCGGTGCGGTCTCGGTCGTGTCCGGCCATATTCGCGGGCAAACGAACACCATGCCGTTGCAGGTCGAAATCCTCTACAATGAATATAATTTCGTCGCCGCCTTCGCGGTGGCGGCGCTCCTGGCGCTCCTGGCGCTGGTAACGCTCGTTTTGAAGACTGCTCTTGAACTTCGCTACAGCGACGAGATCGCTGCCAGCCGCAGGCACTGAAAGGTCCAGACCTCCATGGAAGTCCGCGTCCAGAATATTCGCAAGGAATTTGGCCGTTTTCCCGCGCTCGAGGACGTTTCCCTCGACATCCGCTCGGGTGAACTGATCGCGCTCCTCGGCCCCTCCGGCTCCGGCAAGACCACGCTGCTCAGGCTGGTCGCCGGGCTCGAAAGCCCGACCGAAGGCACGATTTTCTTCGGCGACGAGGATGCGTCGAAGAAGACCGTGCGGGAGCGAAACATCGGCTTCGTTTTCCAGCATTATGCGCTTTTCCGCCACATGACGGTGCTCGACAACGTCGCTTTCGGTCTGAAGGTGCGGCCCGCCAAACGACGGCCGACGGCTGCCGACATCCGCCGCAGGGCGCTCGACCTGCTGGAACTCGTGCAACTCTCCGGACTGGAGAAACGCTACCCGGCCCAGCTTTCGGGCGGGCAGCGCCAACGCGTCGCACTCGCCCGCGCCATGGCCGTCGAACCCAACGTTCTGCTCCTCGACGAGCCCTTCGGCGCGCTCGATGCGCAGGTGCGCAAGGAGCTGAGGCGGTGGCTGCGCGAAATCCACGATCGCACCGGCCACACCACGATCTTCGTCACTCACGACCAGGAGGAAGCACTCGAGCTTGCCGACCGCGTCGTCGTGATGAGCAATGGCGCGATCGAGCAGGTCGGCACGCCCGACGAGATCTATGACCATCCGGTCTCGCCCTTCGTCTACGGCTTCATCGGTCAGTCCAACTGCCTCAACGTCACCCTCGCCAATGGCGAAATCTGGCATGAGGACCGCCCGATCGGCCTTCGTGCCGGGAACGAACCGGACGGCGCCGCAACCCTCTATTTCCGCCCGCACGACGTGGAACTCATCGACGGCTGCGGCGGTTGCCTCGCCGGCCTCGTCACGGCCAGCCGGCGCGTGGCGGGCACCCGGCATCTGGAACTCGACCTCGGACGTACGCACCCTCCGGTCGAGATCGAGCTGCCGCCGGAACGCGCCGCCTCCACCGACCACACGCGCATCGCCTTCCGGCCGACGCGATGGAAGCTATTCCGCAAGGGCGGACAAAAGGAAGCACCGCCGATAGAGGCGGAGGCGCCGGTGCTCGCGGCCACCGGCACGTGAGGCGGTGAACCCGGGCTTTGGAAGCGCGGATTCGCCCGGTCTGGACGCCGGGCGTTGATCTGCCGAATTAATCGTTCCGATCGAATGAATCCTGCGCTAGAAACCGTCCAATGTCTGTTATCGATGATCTCACGAGCGCACTCGGCGATGCCGTGCTCACCGGCGACCGGATCGCCGAACGTCACCGCGGCGATGCGAGCCTCACGGGCCGGATCCTCCCCCTGGCGGTCGTTCGCCCGGCAAGCGTTGCCGAGGTCGCCGACGCGCTGAGGATCTGCAACGCGCATCGCCAGACCGTGGTGCCGCAGGGTGGCTTGACCGGGCTCGCCGGCGGCGCCAATCCGTGCGCTGGCGACGTTGCCATATCGCTGGAGAGACTTTCGGGCATCGAGGAGATCGATGCTGCGGCAGGTACGATGACGGTGCTCGCCGGAACACCCCTCGAAGTCGCTCAGCGCGCGGCCGAGAATGCCGGCTTCCTGTTGCCGATCGATCTGGGGGCGCGCGGCTCTTGCCAGATCGGCGGCAATCTGGCCACAAATGCCGGCGGCATCCGGGTGATCCGCAACGGTGTCGCGCGCGACAATGTGCTGGGGCTCGAGGCCGTTCTTGCGGACGGAACCGTGATTTCGTCGATGAACAAGATGATCAAGAACAACACGGGCTACGACCTGCGGCAGCTCTTCATCGGTTCGGAAGGCACGCTCGGCATCATCACGCGGGCGGTATTGCGCCTGCGCCCGCTACCGGCCGGGCGGCTGACGGCGCTCTGCGCGCTCGACAGCTATGAGAATGTCGTCGCTCTGCTCAAGCGGGCACAGAAGGAACTCGCCGGCCTCTCCGCCTATGAGGCGATGTGGGAGAGCTATTTCCGTTTCAACTGCGAGGCTGAAGGGCTCAGGCTTTTCGAAGCCTCTCCCGCTTTCGCCGTCATCGTCGAAGAGGACCTGCAGGGCCATGAAGCGGAACGCGAACGGTTCGAAATCTTTCTCGGGCGAGCCCTGGAGGACGGCGTAATCGGCGACGCGCTGATCGCGCAATCGCAAAAAGAGGCTCAAGCCTTCTGGCGTATTCGCGAGGGTCACGCGCTGGATCGGCTGCCCCTGCTTCTCAACTTCGATGTCAGCCTGCCGATCGGCGCAATCGGCAGCTTCGCCGAGGATTGCGGCACGGCGCTCCGGGCCAAGTTCCCCGAAGCGCACGTGTCGTTCTTCGGCCATGTCGGCGACAGCAACCTTCACATCGCCTTTTCCGTTCCAGGCGCAACCGAGGAAACGGCCCACGCGGTCGACGCCGTCGTCTACGGACTGGTCGGCACCTATAGCGGCTCGGTTTCCGCCGAGCACGGGATCGGCCTCCTGAAGCGCGACTTTCTCGATCGCTCCCGCAGTTCGGCCGAACTCGAACTCATGCGGCGCATCAAGAATGCCTTTGATCCGAACGGTATTCTCAATGCCGGCAAGGTCTTAGCCTAAGGCCTGTTGAGATTCATTTTGAGTTTATGACGGCTGCTGCGAGATGGATAATGGCGTTGAAGCTCTGGTCGGTTTTGTCGGCACGCATGGCGATGCGCTTGAATTCCTTGAGTACCGACGGTGCGCCACTGCTGTTGATCGTAGCCGATCAATGGACAAAAACATGCAATCTCTCCTCCGTCCTCATCCGGCTCCCCCTTGCAAGTGTTTTTTGCAGATTTTTTGATCGGATCGCTTGCTTCCATATGTTCGGCCTTTCGGTGTGGCCGCACAGGGCCACTGGCCAAGATGGTTTCCGCAACGCCTGTGCCAAACAGTGCAACGGCCTTGGAAGGCCATTGGGATGCGCGGCGTGTCAGGCGTCTTGGGAATCGATTGATCGCACCATCTGCTTGTTCTCTTGCAAGTTCACAGCATCAGCCGGACACGGGCGGCTTTGTGTTGCGCGCCCATGGCGGCCAATCTCTATGCGGCCTGCGGCTGCTCTTCCATCCTCCGATAGGTTTGGCCGCTTACCATCAGCTTCCAGGCGATCCGGGCGATCTTGTTGGCGAGCGCCACGGCAACAAGCTTGGGCTTTTTGCGTTGCAGCAGTCCGGTGAGCCATTGCGAGGCATGCCGGCTTCGGCCGGCTCTGACCTGTTGAAGAAGAGAGGTCGCCCCAACCACCAGAACGCTTCGCAGCATCTCGTCGCCGGCACGGGTGATCACCCCAAGCCTCGTCTTGCCAGCGGTCGAATGATCCTTGGGCGTCAGTCCCAACCAGGCGGCAAACGCCCGGCCGGACTCGAACAGCCGGGCATCCGGGGTTTTCAGCATCAACAGCGTTGCGCCGACCGGACCGACACCGGGAATTTGCGCAAGGCGCAGGCTGCATTCATCGGCGCGGTGCAAATCCAGCAGCTCTTCCTCCACCTTCTTTATCTCGTGAAGCAGACCGCGATATTCATCGCCATGCATGGCAAAAACCTTTCGCGCAAGAACGGGCAGCGATGGGTCCTGCGCTATGCGCTCCAATAGCGGTTCGATCCTGCACATGCCGGTGGCCGCGACGATGCCAAACTCCATGGCAAAGCCGCGAATGCTGTTGGCCAGTTGTGTCCGGTTGCGGATCAGCCTCTCGCGCAAGCCCACCAGCATCAAGGCGGCCTGCTGCTGCGCCGTCTTCACCGGAACAAACCGCATCGTCGGCCGGCTCATCGCCTCGCACAATGCTTCGGCGTCCGCCGCATCATTCTTCCCGCGCTTGACATAAGGCTTGGCCAATTGCGGCGCAATCAATTTCACCTCATGGCCGAAGGAACGCAGCAGTCGGGCCCAATGGTGGGAACCACCACACGCTTCCAGCGCAATACTGGTCGGTGCCGCCTTCTGGAAGAATTTCACCATTTCCTTGCGCGTCAGCTTCCGGCGCAGGATCGGTTGCTCGGCGGCGTTCACTCCATGCAACTGGAAAACGCTCTTTTCGCGGTAGAGACGCCCGTTACCGGGCGCCCCCCGCTCAGATCCCGGCGAGCCCAATTAAGGCACCGGGCTCCTACCTTGGGTGTTTGACGGCGAAGCGCACGTCGGGCCATGGATGAAGGATACTTGGCTTGGGGAGCCAGTGCTCTGCCACTTTTGTGGTTCGACCCCATGTGAATCCGTCCCTCTGGCTACGCCGCCGAAGCGTGCGCCTCCAGAGTTCTTCCACATGGTGTCGAAACGCGGCTAGTGCGCGCGCGTTTGTCGGCACCGCGAAGTAGGCGAAATGCCCGCTCACGATTTGCCTTAGCCATTTCCCCTGTTCGGGTATGGGCCAGTGCAGCCGACGCCACAACTCCTCCTTTATGGTCCTGAGCTTCGTCCGCATGCGGTCGCCGCGGGTCTTCCGTTGAAGCTGGAAGCGCCCGCTGCGCGATTTGCCGCAGATGAACGTGAACCCGAGAAACATGAAGGTCTCCGGTTTACCGAGGCCGCGCCGCTTGCGATTAGCCGCCGCAAAGCGACCAAACTCAATCAGGCGGGTCTTGTCCGGATGGAGCGACAGTTCGAACTCCTCAAGTCTAACGCGCATTGCATCAAGGAAGCGACGGGCGTCGTCCTCGCGCTCGAAGCCGACCACCACGTCATCGGCATAGCGCACGATGACCATGTCGCCGCCGGAGGCGTGCTGTCGCCAGCGTTTCGCCCACAGATCGAGTGCGTAGTGCAGGTAGATATTGGCTAGGAGCGGTGAGATCACCGAGCCTTGACCGGTCCCCTTGTCATCTACGCTCAAGACCCCGTCTTCGAGAACACCCGCCTTCAACCATTTCTGGATCAGGCGGATGATGCGCTTATCACCGATCCGATATTCCAGGAAGCGAACCAGCCATTTCTGACTGACCGCCCCGAAGAAGTTCTGGATGTCGGCGTCGATGATCCAGCTCACTTTCCGATGGTCGATCGCAACACACAAGGCGTCCAACGCATCATGCGGTCCCCGTCCGGGCCTAAACCCGTAGGAAAAGCCACAGAAGTCGCCTTCATAGATGGCGTTGAGCACCATGACGGTCGCCCCTTGGACAATTTTGTCTTCCAGAGCTGCGATTGCCAGCGGCCGCTGCTTCCCATCTGCCTTCGGTATAAACGTCCGGCGTGAAGGCTGCGGGCGGTACGCTCCCCGTTGGACCCGCGCGTGCAGATCGATGAGCCGTGGCTCAAGCTCTGCCTCGTAGTCCTGCCATCTCATGCCATCCACCCCGGGGGCGGCCTTGCGCCTAAGGGCGTAGAACGCTGTCCGGAGTGCATCAACATTGATATGGTGAAGGAGCGCTGTGAACCTTTCCTTCTTCGTTGCCCTTGCGGCTTTCCGTACGCGATCCAACGACTGGGACATGCGAGCCCGGCCCTGTGTCCGGTGCATGCGTTGCTGTTCCGCGTTCCCCTTGGTCCCCGGCCTTGGCTCCACCAACTCCGCCACCGGTCGTCCGGCTTTGTTCGTCGGCTTCAAAGCTACTATGCCGAAGTCAGACTTCTCTGCATCGTTCATCAGCGGCTACGACTCCTCGCCTTCCCACTGCGGACCATCCACCCGTACGTCGGGTTGGGTGGCCAATCCAGAGATCTCCCGGTTCCTGTACAAGGAGCTTCCGTGCATGCCAGGGTCTCAGACCACGCCGGGTCGACTGAGCACTCGCGTAACGTGCTCAGTCGTATTGCCTTCCGGGACGTCAACGCCGTCGGCACCCGGGATTTTGGACTTTCGCGGCTCCATGGCTGGCCTACACGCTCCCCTACCGACGCTTCGCCGACACCCTCACGGTTGCCTGCGCACGGCTTGGGGCCGACGTGGGTTGCTAACCCTTCATCGTGGTGGACTTTCACCTCCTACTCCTTGCCAGTCTCCCGGCGCACTGACGTATCCATGCCAATTCGGATAATCTGCTCCACGGACGGTCTCCCTCGATTGAGATCTTAACGACTCACTCTGGCACATTGCGATGCCGTTGGGAGCCGTCCACCCCAACAGTGCTTGTCACAGGGATGAGAGCAGCGCCGGGTCTGCGGCGCGGAAAACGTTCTTTCAGCCCACGGACTTGGTCTGGCCGGATTCCTGTGACAAGCACAGGAATGAGGAATTCAAACAAGCGGCGGCGGTCGCACGAATCTTCAAACCCATGAGGCGGGCGATTTCGGCAGCCGGCCATCGGGGTCGATGACGCCGAGACGCGGTTCTTGCGGACCGTTCCAACGCCAGAGCGCAACACAGGTGCCGCCGGGCGACATGAAGGATGGATAGATCACCCCATGGAAGTCGCGCGCCAGAAGCTCCGACTGGAGCCTGTGGGTCTCCGGCACCGCGCCCTTGTCGAGCGCATCACGCCATTCGCAGCGATGGATCGCCTCATCTACACCAAGCTCCACAAGAAGGCTGACATCCGTGAGGTCCGCGAGCCTCGCCCCCAGCAACTCGAGCTGCACGATCAGCGCCGGATGCTGGACGAAACCCTGATTGTATTCGGCCCAGGCGGTGGAAAGCTCGCGCGCGCCATAGATCGCAGGCACGCCGATCGGGTTCCAGCGGCCACCGAAGCGAGCAGCACCCGCGCCGGATAGCGGCATATGTGCCCAGCGTGGAACGAAGGCCCGCCAGAGCGTTATCGGCTCGACCGACGGCGTCAGTTCCGGCTCGGGCCGCGATGCGGGCGGAATGTGCTTCCTCATCCCGTCTTAAGCGTAGACGCCGGCGCGTACCGATTCGAGATAGGCGAGCACCTTGTCGGCCTTGCCTTCACCGACCAGGTCGAACGCCGTCTTGCCGGCCCAGCCGGGAATAGGCTGGTGCTTGAACCAGATGACGGCGCGGGCCTCGTCGCCCGCCATTTCGGAAGCCATGGCCAGGATGCGGACGACCTTGCTCAAGGCGCTGTCGACCTTCCGGGCGCCGGATTTCGCCGTCAGCGTATTGCGGGCGACACCGATCAGCTTTGCGAGTTCGGCGAGCGTGACGCCTAATCGGTCGGCCACCAGGCGGGCCGAGAGAAACGGGGAATGATCGTCCCCGAAACGGGCTGCAGGGATCTGGAAATCGAGGGCAATCATGAGAAATCGATCCTGTTTTGATCGGGTCCCTATAAAAATAGGATCGATTTCCCCTCGATTCAAGCTCAATCTCGGCTCATAGCCGCCAGGAGGGATTGCGCCGTTCAAAGAAGGCCGACACGCCCTCCCGTGCTTCGTCCGTTTCCCAGGTATCGGCAAGGTGCTCTATCGTCGCGGCGATGACGGCGTCGGTGATGGGAAGGCCCAGCGACCGCGCAAGCCGCTTCGCCCGCCCGGCGGCGCCCGGAGCCGCGACGAGATAGGCCGTCACCGCGGCTTCGACGGCTCCGTCCAGCATGGTGCCGTCGACGACCGTCGTAACGAAACCGGCGACCTTCGCCTCCTCCGCACCGAAAATCCGCGCCGACATGAACAGCGGCCGCGCCCGCGCCTCGCCTGTCCGGGCAATGACATAGGGGCTGATCGTCGCCGGGATCAGCCCGAGGCGCGTCTCGGTCAGGCCGAATTGGGCGCCGGAAGCGGCGATCACCGTGTCGCAGACGCTGATCAGCCCGACGCCGCCGCCGAAGGCGTTCCCATGCACGCGCGCAATCAGCGGCTTCGGCAGATCGTTCAGCGCCTTCAGCATCATCGCAAGCCGCGTCGCCTCGGCGATCCGCGTCGGCCGGTCGGCGGAAAACTGCTGGCGCATCCATTCGAGATCGCCGCCGGCACAGAAACTCTTGCCTTCGGCGTCGAGAATGACTGCCCTGATCGATGTGTCGGTTGCGAGCCGGTCTGCGACGGCCGTCAATTCGCCGATCATGGTTGCAGAAAGCGCATTGTGCTTTGCTGAGCGGGCAAGCGTCACCCGGGCGACGCCGCGCTGGTCGATGGCACAGCGGATCGTATCGAAGGTCATGCTGTGCTCCTCAGCGATAGTGCAAAAGCAGCGGCGCGGTCAAGTTTGTCCGAGTCGAGGCTGGTGGCAAAACCCCGCGCCTCGAGAAAGGCGTTCACTGCAAGCGTATCGACATTGCCGGCCGCTCCCGGCGCATAGGGACAACCGCCGAGCCCGCCGGCCGAAGCGTCGAAAACCCGGATATCGCGCTCCAGTGCTACCGCGATATTCTCCAGCGCCCGGCCGGACGTGTCGTGGAAATGCCCGGCGAGTTTCTTGGCATCGATCTCGCAGAGTGCCGCTATCAGCATGGCATCGATCGCTTCCGGCGTGCCGCGCCCGATCGTGTCGCCGAGGCTGATCTCGTAGCAGCCGAGGTCGGCAAGCAGCCGTGCGACGCGGGCGGTCTGCGCCGGCGCGATCGCGCCCTCATAGGGACATTCGACGACACAGCTCACATAGCCGCGCAGGGGAATGCCTTGGCGCCGGCTTGCTTCGGCGACCGGCCGAAAACGCTCGATGCTTTCGGCAATCGAGCAGTTGATGTTCTTCTCGGAGAAGCCTTCCGACGCCGAGGCAAAGATCGCGACCTCGTCGGCGCCAGCCGCAAGCGCCGCCTCGAAGCCGCGCATATTGGGCGTCAGTGCCGCGTAACGCGTGCCCGGACGCCGGACGATGTCAGCCATGACAGCCGGCGCATCGGCCAATTGTGGTACCCAGCGCGGACTGACGAAGCTCGTTACTTCGATGCGCTCGTAACCGCAGTCGGACAGCAGATCGACGAGCCTGACCTTGTCCTCGGTGGCGACGAGCCGCGACTCGTTTTGAAGACCGTCGCGCGGCGCCACCTCGACAATCGTGACGCGCTCCTTTGCCGGCGACGTCATTGCGCAGCCTCCTCCATCAGCGTCACGAGCACCGTGCCCTCGCTGACCTGAGCGCCTTCCGCCACATGCACATTGGCGATCGTGCCCTCGCGTGAGGCCGAGAGCGTCAGTTCCATCTTCATCGCCTCCATCACGACGAGTGCCTGTCCCTTTGTCACCGCGTCGCCGGCGCCGACCCGCACCAGCTTCACGAGGCCCGGCATCGGCGCGACCAGCTCGTCGTCGGCGATCTCGCTGCTCTGCCCGCCGGTCAATCCGTCCGGCAGTTGGAACACCAGGTTGCGCCCGCCATGGAAGAGCGTCAACGCCTCGCGATCCCGCGAGAAGCGGATCAGGCGCTTCTGTCCGGCCACCTCGAGCCGGGCACCACCCTCGAAGCGGTCGAGCACGAGGACGGGCAGCGTGCTCGCGCCGGCGCGCACGGCGAACTGGTCGCGGCCGCGCGCAGCCAAGGTCACGGTTACGCGGTCGTCCGCATGCTCGATCACCACCATGCGGTGCGCGTCGCCCCAGATTTGCCAGGAACCGAGCGACGACCATGGATCGCTCGACTTGTTCGGATCGAGCGCGCCAGTCGATATGATCGCTGCCAGCGCCAGCGCCTCGTCGCCGGGTGCGACCGGCGCGGTCAGGCGCTCGATCTCGCGGTCGATCAGCCCCGTATCCGGATGGCCGGAGCGGAAGTCGTGCTCTTCCGTCAGGCGGATGAGAAAATCGCGGTTGGTAACGGTGCCGCCGACGCGGCATTCCTTGAGAGCGTCCTGCAACCGGCCGAGCGCCGCCGAACGGTTCTGGCCATGCACGATCAGCTTAGCAATCAGCGGATCGTAATAGGGCGTGATCGTATCCCCCTGCCGGACGCCGGAATCGATCCGCGCAGTATCCTCGGGAAAGCTCAATTGCATCAGCCGGCCGGTCGCCGGCAGGAAGCCCCGGGCCGGATCCTCCGCATAGAGGCGCGCCTCGAAGGCCCAGCCGTTCATGGAAATATCGGCCTGTTTCTTCGGCAGCGGCTCGCCGCTGGCGACCCGCAACTGCCATTCCACGAGATCGATGCCGGTGATCGCTTCCGTGACCGGATGCTCCACCTGCAGCCGCGTGTTCATCTCCATGAAATAGAAGTGATCCGGCCAGAGACCGTTGGTCACATCGGCGATGAATTCCACCGTGCCGGCGCCGACATAGCCGATCGCCTGGGCGGCTCTGACCGCCGCATCGCCCATCGCGCGGCGGACCTCAGCAGTCATGCCGGGCGCCGGCGCCTCCTCGATCACCTTCTGATGTCGCCGTTGCAGCGAGCAGTCGCGCTCGAAGAGGTGAACGATATTGCCGTGCCGGTCGCCGAAGACCTGCATCTCGATGTGACGCGGCTTCGTCAGATAGCGCTCTATAAGCACCGAACCGTCGCCGAAGGCGGATTCGGCCTCCCGTCGTGCGGTCTCCAGCGCCGGGCCGAAATCCTCCTGCCGCTCGACCCGGCGCATGCCTCTGCCGCCGCCGCCCGCCCGCGCCTTGATCAGCACCGGATATCCGATCTCCCGTGCCCTCTCGGCAAGAAAGGATGCATCCTGCTCATCGCCGTGGTAGCCGGGCACGACCGGTACTCCGGATCGTTCCATGAGCGCCTTGGCCGCGTCCTTGAGACCCATGGCGCGGATCGCGGCCGGCGGCGGCCCGACGAATATCATGCCCGCTTCTTCGACAGCCTCGGCAAAATCGGCGTTCTCCGACAGAAAACCATAGCCCGGATGAATGGCTTGTACGCCGACGCTTCCTGCCGCTTGAACGATGGGCGCAATCGCCAGATAGCTTTCGGTGGCGGGCGCTCCCCCGATCCGGATCGCCTCGTCGGCGAGCGCCACATGGAGCGCGTCTCCGTCTGCGTCGGAATAGACGGCGACGGTGCGAATGCCGAGCCGTCGCGCGGTACGGATGATGCGGCAGGCGATCTCACCGCGATTGGCAATCAAGAGCTTCGAAAACATGCGCCTCTTTTCCGGTGCTATTGCGCCGCTACCACTTCGACTTCCATGAGCCAGGCCGAATCGAAAATGCCGGTGATCACCACCGTCATCGCTGGCGCCAGCGAGCCGAGATAGTCGTTGCGGATTTCACGGTTTGCCACGACATGCTGCCTGTCGGCGAGATAGGTCGTGACCTTGACGATGTCGGTCTTGGACATGCCGGCCGCCTTGAGCTGCGCATCGACGTTCAGCCAGACCTGGCGCGCCTGCGCTTCGAAACCTTCCGGCACGACGTCGTCCGACGTCACCGGAATTTGGCCGCTGACGAAAAGCATCCGCCGGAAATCCTCGACGCTGACAGCCTGCGAATAACCGCCGCGCGGCTGCGGTGCATTCAGGGCATTGATGTTGTCGCGTTTCATCTCGGGACCTCTCGTCACATTCTGAACAGTCCGAAGCGCGTCTCCTCGATCGGCGCGTTCAAAGCCGCCGACAGAGACAGCGCCAGCACGTCGCGGCTCTTGCGCGGATCGATCACGCCGTCATCCCAAAGCCTTGCCGATGCATAGAGTGGATGGCTCTGCCGTTCGAACAGATCGAGCACCGGCTGGCGAAAGCGTGCCTCCTCCTCTTCGCTCCACGGTTTCCCCGACCGCTTCAAGGCTTCGCCGCGCACAGA
Organism: Sinorhizobium meliloti; assembly: GCF_035610345.1. Next base: position 1,581,618 of record NZ_CP141213.1, read on the forward strand.
GGAGAGGACGCCTGCCGCCTGTTCGCCGCCCATGACCGAAATGCGGCTGTTCGGCCACGTCCAGAGAAACCGCGGCGAGAAGGCGCGCCCGCACATCCCGTAATTGCCTGCCCCGAACGAGCCGCCGACCAGCATGGTGATCTTCGGCACCTTCACGGTGGCGACTGCGGTCACCAGCTTGGCGCCGTGCTTGGCAATTCCCTCCGTCTCGTATTTGCGGCCGACCATGAAGCCGGTGATGTTCTGCAGAAAGACCAGCGGAATCCTGCGCTGGGCGCAGAGCTCCACGAAATGGGCGCCCTTGACGGCCGATTCCGAGAAGAGCACGCCATTATTGGCGACGATGCCGACGGGAATTCCGTGGACGTGGGCGAAGCCGCAAACGAGCGTGGTGCCGAAGCGCGCCTTGAACTCGTCGAAACGGGAACCGTCGACAAGCCGGGCGACCACCTCGCGGATCTCGTAGGGTGTCTTGAGGTCGGCGGGGACGATGCCGGCGATCTCATCCGGATCGTAGAGTGGCGGCTCCGGCTCGATGCGCTCGACTGGCCACGGCTTCTCACGGTTCAAGGCCGAAACGGCCCGGCGCGCCAAGGCCAGCGCATGCGCATCGTCGCGCGCAAGGTGATCGGCAACGCCCGAAAGACGCGTGTGGACGTCGGCGCCGCCAAGGTCTTCGGCCGAGACTACCTCGCCGGTCGCCGCGCGAACGAGCGGCGGCCCTGCGAGAAAGATGGTGCCCTGCTTTTCGACGATGATCGCTTCGTCGGACATGGCCGGCACATAGGCGCCCCCCGCCGTGCAGGATCCCATGACCACCGCGATCTGAGGGATGCCGGCCGCCGACATGTTGGCCTGGTTGTAGAAGATGCGGCCGAAATGGTCCCGGTCCGGAAAGACCTCGTCCTGGTTCGGCAGGTTCGCGCCGCCGGAGTCGACAAGATAGACGCAGGGCAGCCGGTTCTCCGCCGCGATCTCCTGCGCGCGCAAATGCTTCTTGACCGTCAGCGGATAATAGGTGCCGCCTTTGACCGTCGGATCGTTGCAGACGATCATGCACTCGCGGCCGGAAATCCGGCCAATGCCGGTGATCAGGCCCGCGCCCGGCGCATCGTCGTTGTACATTCCATGTGCGGCGGTCGCTCCGACCTCCAGAAAAGGCGTGCCCGGATCGATGAGAGTAGCGAGCCGATCCCGCGGCAGGAGCTTGCCCCGGCTGACGTGGCGCTCGCGCGCCGTCTCGCCGCCACCGGCTGCGGCCAGGCGCACCGCGTCCTCGACCGTCGCGATGGCCTCCGTCATGGCCGCGCGGTTCGCCTTGAACTCCTCCGAGGACGGCGAAATATGCGAACGCAATACTGTCATGCTCCCCCCAAGCGTTACCTATTCGGCCTATTTCGTTTCGGCGAAGAGCTCCCGTCCGATCAGCATGCGACGGATCTCGCTCGTGCCCGCACCGATCTCGTACAGCTTGGCGTCGCGCAGCAGCCGGCCTGCCGGATAATCGTTGGTGTAGCCGTTGCCACCCAGCGCCTGTATCGCCTCCAGCGCCATGGCCGTCGCCTTTTCCGCCGCATAGAGAATACAGCCGGCCGCGTCCTTGCGCGCAGTCTCACCACGGTCGCATGCGGCCGCCACGGCATAGACATAGGCCCGCGCGGCATTCATCGTCACATACATGTCGGCAAGCTTTCCCTGCATCAACTGGAACTCGCCGATCGGTTGCCCGAACTGCTTGCGCTCATGGAGATAGGGGACGACGACATCGAGGCAAGCGGCCATGATCCCGAGCGGTCCGGCAGAAAGCACGACCCGCTCGTAATCGAGGCCGGACATCAGCACCTTGACGCCCTCCCCCACGCCGCCGAGCACGTTTTCCTCCGGCACCTCGCAATCCGTGAAGATGAGTTCCGACGTGTTCGATCCGCGCATGCCGAGCTTGTCGAGCTTCTGGCCGGCCGAAAAGCCGGGGAATGCTTTTTCCACCAGGAAAGCGGTGATGCCGCGCGGTCCGGCTGCCGGATCGGTCTTGGCGTAGACGACCAGGACATCGGCGTCAGGGCCGTTGGTGATCCACATTTTGCTGCCGTTCAGGACGTAACGGTCGCCGCGCTTGTCGGCCCTGAGTTTCATCGAAACGACATCGGAGCCGGCGCCGGGCTCGGACATGGCAAGCGCCCCGACATGCTCGCCTGAAATGAGCTTCGGCAGATATCTGCTCTTCTGTGCCGGTTTGCCGTTGCGGTTGATCTGATTGACGCAGAGATTGGAGTGGGCGCCGTAGCTCAGGCCCACCGAAGCGGATGCGCGGCTGATCTCTTCCATCGCCACGCAATGGGCGAGATAGCCGAGTCCCGCACCGCCATGAGCCTCGTCGGCGGTAACGCCGAGCAGGCCGATCTCCCCCATCTCCCGCCAGAGCGACATCGGAAAGGCGTTTTTGCGATCCACATCGTCCGCAAGCGGCGCGATTCGCTCCGCTGCGAAGCGGCGCACGCTCTCGCGCAGCGCATCGATCTCCTCGCCAAGCGCGAAGTTCAATCCAGCTTCAAACATTTCCATCTCCTCCCGACGCCCGCTCCACGATCTCCCCATCGCCGAGCAGAAGTGAGCCGCTACGGTGTGTCGCCGCACGTCCACCGTCGCGAACGATAACATCGCCGCCGGCTAATTTCCTTCCAAAGAGCCGGCGTGCCAAGCACGATCTGCAAAGACCGCGGCGGGCATTGCGAAATGCAACCTTAAAGACGGGCGAGACCTGCAAGCGCCTCGCGGACGATCTCCGCCAGCGGTTGGGCGACGTCTACGGCGACCGTCCTCACCTCCCCTGTCGGATCCTCGAGCGTCGCAAGCTGCGTCTGCAGCAAAGAGGACGGCATGAAATGCCCTGTGCGGTGGTGCATCCGCTCCGCAAGCACGGACTCGCTGCCGTGGAGAAAGACGAAGGCCAGGCCGCCGGGTGTGCTTTCGCGAAGCTTGTCCCTGTAGCTGCGCTTGAGGGCGGAGCAGGAAACGACAACGGGCTCCCGGCTCGCCAGTTGCTCTCCGATCGCAGCGAGCCACGGCCAGCGGTCGTCGTCGGTGAGCGGAATCCCCTCGGACATTTTCCTGATGTTTTCCGGAGGATGGAGCGCGTCGCCTTCGATGAAGGGATATCCGCAAGCTTCCGAGATCGCCTCCCCCACCGACGATTTGCCGCTGCCGGAGACGCCCATGACGACGATCGAGCCGGCAAAGTGCCGTGGCGGGGTTGCTTCTGATTTGGACTCAACACTCATTGTCGCAGGCTTCCACTCCTTACTGATGTTCCCTTAAATCCTATCCGATTCGACGACAACGTTCCGGTACATGAATGCAGCCACTTGCCCCCTGGTGCGGCAAGTTCTCTGCCGACCGGCGATTCGAACCCGACAATCATTGGAAACTTGCGTTTTGCCACAGAAAGCGACGCGTGCTGATTGCATCGCGGCGTTCATTCAAGCAAACTTATATGCCATAAGCTGAATCGAACTCGCGAGGAGACTACCAGATGAACAAAAAGGATCCTAACCCGATCGATGCCTTTGTCGGCTCGCGTGTTCGCATGCGCAGGCTGATGATAGGTCTGAGCCAGGAAAAGCTCGCCGACGGGCTCGGCATCACCTTTCAGCAAGTCCAGAAGTACGAAAAAGGCACCAACCGCATCGGCGCCAGCCGGTTGCAGGCGATCGCCGACATACTCGGTGTTCATCCGAGCTTTTTCTTCCAGCAGGACGAGGGCAGCGCCCAATCGGGCAAGCCCGCTGCAGATGTTCACGAATCCCAGGAGATTTCATCCTTCGTCGCCTCGAAGGAGGGTATCGCACTCAACCGGGCCTTCCTGAAGATCACCGACCCGGTGCTTCGCAAGAAGATCATCTCTCTCGTCGCGGCGATGGCGCAGACGCCCGAGTCGGATCAGACCCACGCCCAATCCGGAACCCGCCCCGCGGAATCACTTCATGGCTGAAGATCGCCATGAACATGGCTGTCCATGAAGACGATTGACGGCGGACAGGCTGCCTCCGCCGTTTTCAAATCCACTGAGGCGGAATGAAAGTCGTATTCGTTGGCCCGACCGTTCCCGACGCTGTACGGTTGGCCGGCGATGCGCTCACGATCCGCCCGCCTGCCAGGCAGGGCGATGTTCTCCGGGCGGTGCACGACGGCGCTGCGGCCATCGGCCTGATCGACGGCAACTTCGAACATGTCGCGCCCGTTTGGCACAAGGAAATTCTCTTCGCCCTTTCCGAGGGCGTGGCCGTCTTCGGCGCAGCGAGCATGGGTGCTCTGCGCGCGGCCGAATGCGCCGATTTCGGAATGGCGGGCATCGGCGAGATCTTTCGCCAATATGCAAGCGGCGAGGCCGAAGACGATTCCGACGTAGCACTGCTCCACGCTCCCGAGGAACTCGGCTACGCGCCGCTGACCATTCCCCTCGTCAATGTCAGAGCAACCCTCCGCCGGCTCCTGGAACTGCGATCGTTGTCCGTCGAAGATGCCGCTGATGTCGAGGAAGCCGCATCCTCCTTGTTCTACAAGGAACGGAGCTGGGGTGCGATCGCTGCGCACGCCCGGCTGATAACGAGCGGCGATGCACTGATCGGGAAGCTGCGGGCGGGCTATGTGGATCAGAAGCGGGCCGACGGCCTCGAGCTTCTGGAAACGGTGTGCAGCCACACAGGCGAACGACAGCATGCGAAATGCCAATGGACGTTCCATGCGACCAGCCTCTGGGCGAGAGCGCTTGACCCGTTGCCGACTTCCACAAATGAACCTGCCTGAATTTACGCCAGACCGGCGGCCATCTGCTTCATATTTAGGCATCTGGGTATATCGCAAAATATTTAGGCATATCTATATTGCGGAAATTGCTGCATCGCATCATGATACGGCATGACCCATCGCGACCTCACCATTCTTGTGATTGACGAGAACGCCATCCGCGCATCGATCATCGAGGAAGGATTGCGCGAAGCAGGACACGGCAAGGTCACCGTGATCCATGAGGTTCACGGCGTCGCCCGGGTCATCGAGACGCTCCGCCCGGACGTGATCGTCATAGACATCGAAAACCCCAACCGGGACATGATGGAACATCTTTTCCAGCTGACCCGCACGGTCGGTCGCCCGATCGCGATGTTCGTGGACCGCTCCGACACCGCCTCTATCGAGGCGGCCGTCGAGGCAGGCGTCTCGGCCTATATCGTCGACGGATTGAAGAAGGAGCGCGTCAAGCCGATCCTCGACATGGCCGTCAGCCGCTTCAAGGCCTTCAGCCGGCTTCAGCGTGAACTGGCGGAGGCCAAATCCGCACTCGAAGAGCGCAAGCTCGTCGAGCGCGCCAAAGGCATTCTCATGAAAATGCGCAGTCTTTCCGAAGAGGAAGCCTTCGCGCTGCTGCGTCAGACGGCGATGAACGAGAAGAAAAAGATTTCGGAGATCGCGCAAAGCGTCGTGACCGCCGCCGGATTGCTGATCCGGTGACCGGCCGCTCTTCCGCTGCGGCACCTCGGGAGACACCGGAGTGAACATATTGACGAACAGAAGTGAATTCACCGGCAAGAAGCTCGCCGCCGGCGGTGCCATGCCGGCGCCAGGTCGCATCCGCCACGAGGGATCGCGCACCGTCCGCGCAGGATTCATCCCCCTCGTGGACGCGGCCGTGCTCATCGCCGCCGCCGAATTCGGCTTTGCGCAGCGCGAAGGCATCACCCTCGAACTCGTCAAGGACGTCTCCTGGGCGAATGTACGTGACAGGCTTGCCTTTCGACAGTTCGACGTAGCCCACATGCTTTCACCCATGCCGGTCGCCGCCATGCTCGGCCTCGGCTCCAATCCGTCGCCGACGATTGCGCCCTTTTCCCTGGGGCGCGGCGGCAACGCGATCACGCTGTCGACGCGGCTCTACGGGCTCATGCAGGAGGCAGAAGGGCTCGGCGCAGGCGAGGATGCATTGAAGAATGCCAAGGCCCTGGCGGCGGTCATCCGCAGCGCGGAGGCAGCCGGCAAGCCGCCGCTGACGCTCGGCGTCACCTACCCCTTCTCGTCCCATAACTACGAGTTACGCTACTGGCTCGCGGCCGGCGGCATCGATCCCGACCGCGACGTCAAGCTGGTCGTGGTGCCGCCGCCAATGACCTCCGACGCGCTGGCCGCGGGCGCGATCGACGGCTTTTGCGTCGGTGCGCCCTGGAACATGGTCGCATCCGAACGCGGCGTCGGCCGCATCGTCGCGACCAAGCAGGACATCTGGCCGTCCGCACCGGAAAAGGTCATCGGCATGCGTCCCGAATGGGCGGAAGCCAATAGGGAGACGGTCTCGCGCCTGATCGTCGCGCTCGACCGCGCCGCCCGCTGGTCGGACGAGCCGGGCAATCGCGGCCGCCTTGCGGAAGTCCTGGCAGAGGAGCGTCACGTGGCAGCGCCGGCCGATATCATCCGCCGGGTGCTTGCGGGCGAATTCGCAATCGACCCGGAAAGAAACCGCCGCGTCGTCGAGAACTATCTCGTCTTCCACGCAGGCTTTGCCAACTTCCCGCGTCCCAGCCAGGCGCTCTGGACCTACAGTCAGATGGTGCGCTGGGGACAGACATCCTTGTCGAGGCAGGGAATTGGCGCGGCCATCTCCGCCTATCGTCCGGACCTCTATCGCGAGGCGCTGGGCAAGGATGCCTTGCCGGCCGACGCGGACGGCAGGCTCGAAGGAGCAACCGACGGCGATCGTTTCATGGACGGCCACGTCTTCGACCCGGGCAGGATCGACGACTATATCAGGTCCTTTACCGACGAGGGCGATGGCGGGGTGCAGCACCCGGCAGACGATATCTGAGCTAAGGCCTGTTGAGATGACGGCTGCTGCGAGATGGATAATGGCGTTGAAGCTCTGGTCGGTTTTGTCGGCACGCATGGCGATGCGCTTGAATTCCTTGAGTAGCGAGCGTGCGCGTCTCATAAGACGCGCGGCGCTGTAGGAGGCGTATCGGAGGACTGCAATCTCTCCTTATGCCTCGTCCCTGTGCTCGTCACAGGGATGAGAGCAGCGTCGCGTCTGCGGCGCGGGAAGTTCTTTCTGCCCAAGGACTTGGTCTGGCTGGATTCCTGTGACGAGCACAGGAATGAGGGAAATCAAACAGGCGGCGGCGGGTGGCACACTTAGAGAATTTCTGTGGCGTCGCAGTAATTCTCGCCTCCCTTCGGTCGTGACCTCGGGCTTCTTCCGGCGTCAATCCCCGGGCGCGGTCACCATCCTCGTGCCTGGCCCGGGCTTGGCCCGAGAATCCACATGCGAGCCTGACAAAGACGGAGCGCTCACATCAGCCGTTAAACGTGTAGTCCTCGATCGATTGCTGCTTCATCTCGATCGAGAAGCCGGGCCGCTCGGGCGGCATGTAAGCGGCGTTGCGGATCACGCACGGATCCAGGAAATGTTCGTGCAGGTGGTCGACATACTCGATCACCCGCCCGTCCTTCGTGCCGGAAACGGCAACGTAATCGATCATGGAAAGGTGCTGCACATATTCGCAGAGGCCGACGCCGCCGGCGTGCGGCCAGACGGGCAGTCCGTATTTGGCGGCGATCAGCAGCACCGCCAGCACCTCGTTCAGGCCACCCATACGGCAGGAATCGATCTGCACGATGTCGATCGCGCCTTCGGCGATGAACTGCTTGAACATGATACGGTTCTGGCACATCTCGCCGGTCGCGACCTTGACCGGGCCGATCGCTTCGCGGATCTTGCGGTGTCCGGCGACATCGTCCGGGCTCGTCGGCTCCTCGATGAAGAAGGGCTGGGCAAAGGCGAGCTTTTGCACCCATTCGATTGCCTCGCCCACCTCCCAAACCTGGTTCGCATCGATCATCAGGTACCGGTCGGGGCCGATCACTTCGCGGGCAATCCTCAGCCGGCGGATATCGTCGTCGAGGTCACGCCCGACCTTCATCTTGATGTGGTCGAAACCTGCGTCGACCGCCTCCTGCGCAAGCCGCCGGAGCTTTTCGTCGTCATAGCCGAGCCAGCCTGCAGACGTGGTGTAGCAGGGGTAACCCTCCTTCTCGAGCCTTGCGACCCGCTCGGCCTTGCCGGGCTCGGCCCGCCGCAGGATCTCGACCGCCTCGTCGCGGGTGAGAACATCCGTCAAGTAGCGGTAATCGACGATGTCGGCGATCTCTTCCGCCGACATGTCGGCGACGAGACGCCACACCGGTTTGCCGGCGTCCTTTGCAAGGAGATCCCAGACGGCGTTGACGATGGCGCCGGTCGCAAGATGGATCGCGCCCTTTTCCGGGCCAATCCAGCGCAGCTGGCTGTCGCTCGTCAGGTGCCGCCAGAAGTGGCCTGGATGTTTTAAAATGTCGCCGAAGTCCTGACCGACCACGAGATGCCGCATGGCCTCGATCGCCATGCAGCATATGTCGTTGCCCCGCCCTATGGTGAAGGTGAGGCCGTGACCCGCCAGCCCCGGCCGATCCGTGTCGAGGATGACGTAAGCCGCCGAATAGTCCGGATCCGGGTTCATGGCGTCCGAACCATCGAGGCTCGCCGAGGTCGGAAAACGAAGGTCGAAGACGCGAAGGTCGGTGATGCGGGTCATGTTTGCTCCAATGGACCTACAGCGCCGCGCGCCTTTTCGGACGCGCGGAGAACACGGTGGCACTTTGATGCTGCCTGTTCGTGTCCTTCAGTCGAATAGGACCGAAGGAAACATGCGAGTAGCTCAGGTGTCGGCGCGAACGCGCTGCTTCTGGCTGCCGAGGCCCTCTATGCCGAGTTCGACGATGTCGCCGGCCTTCAGATAGCGCGGCGGCTTCATGCCCATGCCGACGCCCGGCGGCGTGCCCGTCGAGATAATATCACCGGGACGCAGCGACATGAACTGCGAGAGATAAGAGACGAGATAGGCGGCGCCGTAGACCATCGTCTTGGTCGAGCCGTCCTGCATCGTCTCGCCGTTGACCTTCAGCCACATTGCGAGATCTTGCGGGTCCGCCACCTCGTCCTTAGTGACGAGCCACGGGCCGGTCGGCCCGAAGGTGTCGCAGGACTTGCCCTTCGTCCACTGACCGTGACGTTCCGTCTGGAAAGCGCGTTCGGAGACATCGTGGACCGTGCAATAGCCGGCGACGTAGTCGAGCGCCTCGGCTTCGCTCACATATTTCGCCGTCTTTCCGATGACGATGCCGAGTTCCACTTCCCAGTCGGTCTTCTCCGAACCCCGCGGCAGGATCAGATCGTCGTTCGGCCCGACGATGGCGGAGGTCGCCTTCATGAAGATGATCGGCTCCGGCGGCACGGTCGCGCCCGTCTCGGCAGCATGATCGGAATAGTTGAGGCCGATGCATATGAACTTGCCCGTACCTGCGACGCAGGGACCAAGCCTCGGATTGCCGGACACGGCAGGCAGCGCCGCGACATCGAGCTTCGCGAGTTCGTCAAGCTTGCCGGGGTCGAGCGCGCCTGCGGCGAGATCGGGAACGTGGCCGGAAATATCGCGGATGATGCCGTCGGAACCGAGAAGACCCGGCTTTTCCTGGCCCGGTTCGCCATAACGAAGAAATTTCATGTGCTTTTTCCCTGATGAAGCGTTCAAATGGTCCAGCCGCCGTCGATGGCGTAGGCCTGGCCGGAGGTGTAGGTGGCGCCGGCGAGATAGACGGCGAGGTCGGCGATCTCTTCGGGCGTGCCGAGGCGGCCCATCGGCTGGCGGGAGATAAAGGCCGCGCGCGCCGTTTCGTAGTCTCCCTGTGCCCGCATGCGGCTTTCGAGCGACGGACTTTCGACCGTTCCCGGGCAGATCGCATTGCAGCGAATGCCGTCGCCCACATAATCCGCCGCAACGGCTTTCGTCAGTCCGATGACGGCTGCCTTGGTCACACCATAGGCGAAGCGGTTCGGCACGCCTTTGATGCTGGAGGCCACCGAGGCCATATTGACGATCGACCCGTCCTTGCGGGCGATCATGCCGGGCAGCACCGCGCGGATGGTGCGGATCATCGACTTGACGTTGAGGTCGAAGGCGAAATCGAGGTCCTCGTCCTTCATCGTCAGCACCGAGCCTGCATGCACGAAACCGGCGCAGTTGAAGAGCACGTCCACGGCCCCGATCTCTGCGACCAGCGCTTCGACCGCAGCGGTGTCGAGGACGTCCAGTCTGTGGGTGCTGATGCCCGCCTCGCCTTCGAGGCTGCCGACAACGTCCGCATTGATATCGGTCGCATGGACCTTGGCACCGGCCCTGGCGAAGGCAAGTGCGGTTGCGCGTCCTATGCCCTGCGCCGCAGCTGTGACGAGGACGACCTTTCCGGCAAGGCTCGCTGTCATTGGATGGTTCCCTCAAGTTTGCGTTCGACGATCAGAATGTGATCCGCGGCAAGAACGACCTCGCCGCGCTGGTTGATGACCTCGCACCGCTCGATGACCCGGCCGGCCCTCGGTCGCTTCGGATCGTCTTCCTTGGCGGCGATGGTGACGCGGGTGCGGATCGTATCGCCGATATGGACAGGGCGGACGAATCGCAGACGGTCGTAACCGTAAGAGAAGGCGACCGGGTTAATCAAGGAGGCGGTGAGCCCGACTCCGATCGAGAAGATCATCGTGCCGTGGGCAATGCGCTGACCGCCGGGCAGCGTTTTGGCGAACTCCGCATCCATGTGGTGCGGGAAGAAATCACCCGTATGCCCGGCGTGGACGACGAAGTCCGTTTCCGTGATCGTGCGTCCGCTCGTCAGCCGCACATGGCCCTGTTCGTAGTCCTCGTAGTAGATCGTCTGCTCGCTCATTTCACTTTTCCAATGGAAGCGCTGCGATCGGCGTTGCCGGGCGCGCGCTCGATTGATAGGCGGCCTCCACCAGGGCCATCGTCCGCCATGCGTCCTCGACCGACCCTATGAGTTCATCGTCCTCGCCGCAGGCATGGCGCTGCAGATTGGCCATCCGGTTGGCGAAGGCATCGGGGAACCAGGACCCTTCAAGCGGTACCGAAATCCATTCGCTGTCCCCCGAGGGACGAATCCACAGCTCGTCCGGCTCGCCGCGTGGATAGTCGAGATTGACGCCGAGCTTGACATAGGCGGCACCCCTCGTCCCGCAGATGCGGAATTCACAGGCCTGGAACCTCCGGCCGAAATCGTGGTCGTGATTGACGGAAAGCACGCAGCGCACGGCATCGCCGTAATCGAGGATCGCGGCGGTGCGGGTTTGAGCCACCTCGTGGTTCGGATGGCCGATGGTCTTGGCGTGAACACCCTGGGGATCGCCTAGGAGACTGCGCACGAGGTCCAGGTAGTGGATGGAATGCATCGCGATCTCGATGCGCGGCAGTCCCTTCAGGAACGGCCAGAGCCCCCAGGGCGTCGCAAGCGCCAGCCACGCGTCGAAATCGACGACCTCGCCGAGATAGCCCCTGGCGATCGCGTCCTTGAGCGCGAGCATCATCGGCGCGAAGCGGAGTTGAAAGTTCACCGCCGCCCTGATGTTCCGCTCACGGCAGATTTCGAGAATTCCGGTCGCCGCCGCAAGATCGCTGCCCATCGGCTTCTGTATCAGCGCAAAGGAGCCCTTCGGCAGTTGAGACAGGATCGAGGCGTGCGCGGCCGGCGGCGTCGCGAGATCGAAGATCGCGTTCTCCGCCGAAAGAGCCTCCCCTTCGCTCGTAAACGCCCTGACATCCCATTGCCGCGCGAGCGCCGCCGCCTTCTCCGCATCCGGATCGAAGATGCCGGCCACCGGGAAGCCTGCGTTCCTGTAGGCCGGAAGATGGGCGTCGCCGACGATGCTGCCCGCACCGAAGATGACGATGGGGCGTGGCGTAGCCGGCTTCGGCCACCATTGCCGCAGCGACGAGGGATCGAACGTCTCAGTCATGGTGGAAGACTTCCTCCATCATAGCCCACCACTCGCCTTGCCTGCGGCTTTCGAGAGGCTTCTGACAGGGCATGCACACCGACCACCATTCCTGGTTTTTCGGATGTGCCGCCATCTTCGCCATGTCGGCTTCGAAGTCCTCCCCGACATATTCCCAGTAGCCGAAGAGAAGATTTTCCGGCTCCTTCAGGAAGATCGAGTAATTGGTGATGTTGCACTCGCTGATCAGCGCGAGAATCTCCGGCCAGACGGCCGCATGCAGCCGCTTGTATTCCGCCACTTTCGGCGGTTCGAGCCCGATCACCATTCCCATTCTCTGCATGACTGTTCCCTTCTACCGGCGGAACTCGCGGGTGAACTCGGCGACCGAGCGCGCCTGGACAGCCTCCCAATCCCAGGCGATGCCGATGCCCGGATCGGAAGGCGCGATCGCCCTGCCCTCCCGGATCTCCATTCCCTTTTGCGTCAGATCGTCGAGCTGCGGAATGTATTCCACATATTTCCCGTTGGGCACCGCGCAAACGAGGCTCACATGCAGTTCCATCAGGAAATGCGGGCAGACGGGAATGTCGAAGGCCTCCGCCGCGTGAGCCACTTTCAGCCAAGGGGTGATGCCGCCGATCCGCGCCACGTCCACCTGGACGATCGAGCAGGCGCCCTTTTGCATATATTCGCGAAAATGGCGGATGGAATAGATGGACTCGCCGACGGCGATCGGCGTCGGCGTCGACCGCGTGAGGCGGATGTGACCGTCGAGATCGTCGGCCGGCAGCGGTTCCTCGATCCAGGCGAGATCGAGTTCGCGGAGCCGGGCGGCGCGGCGGATCGCCTCGTCGACGGTGAAGCCCTGATTGCAATCCGTCATGATTTCGAAGCCGTCGCCAAGTGCTGCGCGCATGGCCGAGAGCCGATCGTAATCCTCCGCCCCGCTCGGCTTGCCGATCTTGACCTTCGATCCGGAGCAGCCCTTGGCCTTCGCCTGCAACGCGTCGTCGACGAGGGCCTGCTTTTCGATGTGCAGCCAGCCCCCCTCGGTGGTGTAAAGCGGGCAGCTTTCCTTCGCCCCGCCCGCCAGTTTCCAGAGCGGCAGCTTCTGCTTCTTCGCACGCAGGTCCCATAGCGCCGTATCGACGGCGGCGAGCGCCAAGGCCGTGATGGCGCCGATGGTCGTCGCATGCGTCGCAAACTCCATCTTGTGCCAAAGCGCCTCGATGCAGTCCGCGTCTTCCCCGAGCAGGATCGGAACCAGATGATCGGAGAGCAGCCGCATGACGGACGATCCGCCTGTTCCGATCGTGTAGCTGTAGCCGGTGCCGGTCGCACCGTCCGCATCCGTGATCGTCACGATCGGCGTTTCCTGGCTCACGAAGCTCTGGATGGCGTCGGTCCGCTTGACCTTCGGCGGAAGATCCACCATCCGCAGTTCTATTTTCTCGATCCTTGCCATGTCAGCCTGCCAAAGCCTTTCCGGTCTCGCCGTCGAAGAGATGCGCCCGGGACAGATCGAGGCTCATGCGCACCGCCTCGCCCGGGCGCAGCGGCCGCGGGTTGAGCATGCGCGAGACCCAATCCCGCCCGTTGAACTGAGTGAAAACCAGGGTTTCGTTGCCCAGCGGTTCCGTGATCGTGACCGGAAGCTCGATCTCGTGGACGGCGTCCGCATCACCCGCATGGAGGCCGTGCCCCGAAGGATAGACATCGTCCGGCCTGAGCCCGAAGGTCACTTTCTGGCCCTCGCGAACCGAGGAACGGAAGCGTGGCGGGAGCGGCAGGGTCGCTCCGCTTGCAAAGGCGAGCTTTCCGTCCGTCAGGACCGCCTCCTCCATGTTCATCGGCGGCGAGCCGATGAAGCCGGCGACGAACTTGGTCGCCGGGCGGCGGAAGACATCCTCCGGCGTGCCCACCTGCTCGATATGCCCGTCGCGCATGATGACGATGCGGTCGGAGAGCGTCATCGCCTCCACCTGATCATGGGTGACGTAGATCATCGTCGCCTGCATGCGGGCGTGCAGTTTCTTGATCTCGGTGCGCACCTGGGTCCTGAGCTTCGCGTCGAGGTTCGACAGAGGCTCATCGAAGAGAAAGACATCCGGCTGCCGCACGATCGCGCGTCCCATGGCGACGCGCTGGCGCTGGCCGCCCGACAGTTGCGAAGGGCGACGTTCGAGAAGATGGCCGAGATCGAGGATCGCCGCCGCCTCGGCAACGCGCGTCTTGATCTCTTCCGCCGGACGCCCGGCGATTTTCAGCGAGAAGCCCATATTCTCGGCGACCGTCATATGCGGGTAGAGTGCATAGGACTGAAAGACCATCGAGATGTTGCGCGCTCGAGGCGGCAGATCGTTGACCTTTCGCCCGCCGATCTCGATCGCGCCGCCGCTGACCTCCTCGAGTCCCGCGATCATGCGCAGCGTCGTCGACTTGCCGCAGCCCGAAGGTCCGACGAGCGCAATGAATTCGCGATCCTTTACTTCAAGATCGATGCCGTGCACGACTTCCAGAGCGCCGTAGCGCTTGACGAGTTTCTTGAGCGTAACGGGCGCCATGGACGATTATCCTTTCACCGCGCCGAAGGTCAGGCCCGAGACGAGGTGCTTCTGAATGATGAAGGTGAGGGTCAACGCCGGAACGATCATGACGACCGCGAGCGCGCACATGCCGCGCCAGTCGATGGTGAATTCGGCGGTGTAGTCGAGGAGCCCCACGGGCAAGGTCTTGGAATTGACGGAGCGGGTAATCTGCGAAGCGAGCGCATATTCGTTCCAGGACGTCAGGAAAGCGAAGATACCGGCCGACGCAATGCCCGGGCCGGCAAGCGGAAACTCCACCTGCCAGAAGGCCTGCCAAGGGGTGCAGCCGTCGATCTGCGCGGCTTCCGCGAGATCTTTCGGCACCTGGCGGAAGAATCCGTCGATCAGCCAGATCGTGAAGGGAACGTTGAGCGCGACATAGGTGAGAATCAGCGAGAAATGCGTATCGATGATGCCGGTGCGCGCATAGAGCATGAAGAGCGGCAGCGACAGCGCGATGCCCGGCACCGCGCGCGTCAGCATGAAGCCGAGGAAGATGGCCGACTTCGCCTTGAACCGGTAGCGCGCGAAGGCATAGCCGCCGGCAAGGCCGATCGCCAGGGCGATGACCGTCGAGGTGACCGATACGATGAGCGAATTGCGGAAATAGTCCCAGACCGGGACGCCCCCCTGCCCGGCGCCCGAGAACATCGCCCGGTAGGCGTCGAACGAGAGCGTCTCCGGGATCCAGACCGGCGGCTTGGCCATGATCTCGACCGTCGGCCTCAGCGATGACAGTACGATCCAGAGGCCCGGCAGGCAAATGACCAGCATGGCGAGAAAGAGCCCCACGAGGTGCGCCACCTTCAGCAACCGCCGCCGCAGGCGATGAGACGCGTTCGTATCCATTACCACTCGGCTCCGATCTGCTGGCGCGCCGCGGCGAGCTTGCGGAAGAAATAGACGGTGAAGACGATCGACAGCAGGATGGCGACATAGGCCATTGCGTTGGCCATCCCCATGCGGGCGTCGCCATAGGCGGTGCGTCCGATAAGCGTCCAGAGCAGTTCGGTGCGCTTTGCCGGGCCGCCATCCGTCATGATCTTGACGATGTCGTAGGCGCGCGCGACATCGAGCGAACGGATCGTCATCGCGATGAAGGCGAAGGGCATCAGGTAGGGCCAGGTGACATAGCGGAAGGTCTGCCAGGGCGTGCAGCCGTCGACATGGGCCGCTTCGACCGGATCCTTGGGCATGGCAAGCAGCCCGGCGAGAATGAGGATCGCAAAAACCGCGGTCGACGACCAGACCTCTGCGACGATGATCGAGAAGAGCGCGAGATTGCCGTCGATCAGCCAGGGGATGGCACGGTCGGTGAGGCCCAGCGACTGCAGCGCGTTGTTGACGAAGCCGATATTGTCGTTGAACAGGAACTTGAACTGGAAGCCCACCAGCACCGGCGAGAACATCATCGGAAACATCATCGCGGTCCGCAACGCCCGCTGGCCGTAAGTCGCCTTGTTGACCAGCAGCGCCAAGCCAAGTCCGAGGAACATCTCGGCGTTGAGCGCGACGGTGAGAAGGAGCACCGTCCGGCCGAACGCGACCCAGAATTCGGCATTGGTGAGGACGTTCACATAGTTGCGAAACCCGATGAAGACCCAAAGCGAGTCCGGCTTCGTCAGACGGAACGGGGTGAAACTCGAATAAAGCGAGAAGACGAGCGGCAGCACGATGAACACTGCCAGGACGATGAAGGCCGGAAGCAGCAGAAGCGTGGGTGCCGACAGTTTCGAGAGCTTCATCGGAGATCCTGGGAAGAGTTCACATGCGTGGCGGCGCCGAAACGGTCCGGCGCCGCCTTTCAATCGGGATCAGAGCTTGCCGGCGTCTTCGAGGATGCCGGTCGCCTTTTCGGCGGCGGCGTCGAGCGCTTCCTTCGACGTCTTGTCGCCGAGGATCGCTGCCTGCAGCTCCGGATAGACTGCGTTGGAGATCTCGATCCACTCAGCCGTCTGCGGCACCGGGAAAGCATGCTTGGCCGCTTCCTGGAAGGCCTGCAGGACCTCGGTCTTGTAGGCGTCGCCTTCAGCGGCCTTGATGTTGTAGTCCCAGACGGCGCTTCGCGTCGGCAGCGGGCCGGCGGCGGATTCGAGCTTCTGGCTGTCCTCATTCGTCAGCCACCAGACGAGCGAGGCGGCTGCTTCCTTGTCGGCGCAGGATTCGGTCACCGAGAAGCCGTGATGCCCGGACCAGCCGGTGCGCTTGCCGGAGGAGCCGGCCGGCTGAACCTTGATGCCGACATTGCCGGCGACCTTCGACGACTTCGGATCGTTGAAGAAGGATGCCCAGCCGGGCCAGTCGAGATTGACCGCGATCGAGCCCGAGGCGAAGCCCTGTCCGAGATCGTCCCAGAGATAGTTGGTGGTGCCCGGCGGTACCGCCTTGTCTTTGTAGAGCTTGACGAACCATTCGAGCGCGCGCACGCCCGCTTCCGAATTGAAGGCCGGACGGCCGTCCTTGTCGAGATATTCCCCACCCTCGGCGACCAGCATTTCGTAGAAGCGGCCGTTGATCGCTTCCTCCTTGCCGGCAAACTGGGTGCCGTAGAAATTTGGCGGAGCGGCGAAGAATTCCGCCTGGTCGCTCACCTGAGCCCAGGTGTCCGGCGGCGCGAGGTCATAGCCGTATTTGGCCTTGAATTCGGTCTTCTTCGCCTCGTCCTGGTAAAGGCTCTTTTGGAAATAGAGCGCGGAGACGTCGAACTGCGCCCGCGGCAGCATCACGAGCTTGCCGTCGAGCGTCGAGGCGTCGATTACTGCCGGCACGAATTTGGACACTTCTTCGGAAGGGATGAGGCCGAAAAGGTCCGCATAGATGTCCGGATATTGCGGCGCGAAGGAGGAGTGGTTCGAACCGACGCACCAGGTGAGGCCGCCGGTGGCGATATCGGACTTGATCTCCTTGTCCAGTTCGAAGTGGTTCTTCTTCGACAGGATGTTGACCTTGGCTCCGGTCGCCTTCTCCCATTCGCCGATGCGCTCATAGAGTTTTTCGTACTGCTGTCCACCGATCAGCTTGGCGTCGATGGTCACGCCTTCGAACTTGCCGGGCAGGTCCGCGGCATTTGCCGCCCCCATTGCGCAAGCAAGCATGATCACTCCGGCCGATACGCCGGAAAGCAGCCTGTTCATTGTACTTCCTCCACTGAACACGCCCTTCTCCGAGAGCATGAGTCCTCATCCGTGAGAAACTAATTCATATACAAACGACAAATTTATGGATGGTCAAGGGTCATTCCCTTCCGTCTTCCGCTTTTCATGCGTATATGGAGAGGAATATTCATCTGGGAGAGACGCGGATGGACAATGAAGAGTCCGATAAGTATCGCGCGCCGGCACTCGACAAGGGCCTGGACATACTGGAGCTGCTTGCCAGCGTCGACGGCGGCCTCACGCAGGCGGAGATTTCGAAGAGGCTGAACCGCAGTCCGAACGAGTTCTACCGCATGCTCGACCGTCTCGTGCGCCGCGGCTACGTGACCCGTATCGACGGCGATCTCTATTCGCTGACCCTGAAGCTCTTCGGATTGGCGCAGTTGCATGCGCCCGTGCGCCGGCTCGCTTCCTTCGCCACGCCGTTGATGCGTGACCTCGCCCAGCGGTCTAAGCAGGCCAACCAACTCGCCGTCTTCGACCGCGGCTCCGCCGTCGTGATCGCGCAGCAGGAGGCGCCGGACTATTGGGGCATTTCGATCCGGGTGGGCTCGCATATCAGCCTGTTCGACACCGGATCGGGCCACGTGCTGCTTGCATTCCGTTCGCCGGAGGAACGGGAAATGATGATCTCCGAACATGTGCGCAGCAGGGACGAGATCAACCTCACCCCGGAATTCTACGCCCGTCTCGACCAGATCCGCGAGCGCGGCTACGAGATGATGGCAAGTGCCCAGACCGCCGGTGTTTACAACCTCTCCGCCCCGATCCTGGGGCCCGACGGACGCAGCATCGCAGCGCTCACCTGCCCCTATATCTCCCTGGTCAACAATCCTTCGGCCCCTGATATCACCGAGACCATATCGCTCCTGCTCAAGACCGCATCGCAACTCTCGGCGCTCGCCGGAGCCGATGTCGCGCAGGGTTGATCCGCGCCGGAAAAACAGACTTCCTATTTGAATGAAGAGGAGGAGCAGCCTTGATCATCGACACGCATCTGCATCTGATCGACAAATCCGCGCTCAACTATCCGTGGCTCGCCGGCGTTCCCGCGCTCGATCGCGATTTTCTCTATTCGACCTATGCGGCGGAGGCAAAGCGCGTGGGCATTGCCGCCTCGCTGCATATGGAGGTGGACGTCGACCCGGCTGAGATCGAACTCGAGACGCGCGAGGTCGCGCGTCTTGCGGGTGAGCCCGGAAGCCTCCTCAAAGGCGCAATCGCCGCCTGCCGACCGGAAGAGGAAGGCTTCGCCGCCTATCTCGCGCGGCAGGAGGAAAACGCCTTCGTCAAGGGTTTCAGGCGGGTGCTGCACGTCGTTGCCGACGATCTCTCCGAGCAATCTCTCTTTCGCCAAAACATCAAGCGGCTCTCCGGCACCCGCTTCACCTTCGATCTCTGCGTCCTGCCGCATCAGATTCCGAAAGCCATGGCACTCGCCGACCTCGCGCCGGACGTTCAGTTCATTCTCGACCATTGCGGCGTTCCGGATGTAAAGACTCGCGCGGAGCATCCCTGGCGCGATCATATGACCGAGATCGCCCGCCGCCCGAATGTCGTCGCCAAGATCTCCGGAGTGGTCGCCTATGCGGAGGAAGGCTGGACGCTCGCCTCCATCCGTCCCTATGTCGAGCACACGATCTCGGCCTTCGGCTGGGACCGCGTGGTCTGGGGCAGCGACTGGCCGGTCTGCACCCTCGGCGGCAACCTCTCGACCTGGGTCGCGGCCACCCAGGCTCTCATCGAAGGCTGCAGTCCCGAGGAACGGAGGAAGCTGCTCTCCGGCAATGCGCGGCGGATCTGGAACCTGCCCTGACGATTCTCTCTCTTGCTCCCTCACCCCTGTGCTTGTCACACGGCAATGAGGGCGTGCAAAAGGCGCCGTCATGATGCGCCGCGTTGCCGTTCCAGCGTCTCGAAATGGTCGGCGATCTCCTTGCCGGTTGCGATCCAAACTTCGCCTTTTGCCTGAACGTGGCGCAGGAAGTCGCGAAGGAGGTGCCACCGCATCGGACGGCCGGACACTTGCGGGTGCAGGACGAGCGTCGTGACGCCGCCCCAGGCATGGGTGGCCTCGAATTCGTCGACCCAGAGGGCGAGGACGGCTTCGCGGCCGAAGAGCGGCCGCGCGCTCGAGCGGCTGGACATCCCGAAATTCCAGTCGTCGAATGCGAAATTGACCGGAATCTCCACCGGGCCCGGCACGCCGTCAGCCGAAGCGTGCCGGTAGGGCAGGATGTCGTCGCGAAACGAGCTGGAATAGCGGATGCCCGTTTTGGCAAGATAGGCGATGAGCTCGGGAAAGTTCTCTCCCGAGGGCGCGCGGTAACCGACCGGACGGATGCCGAATGCCCGCTGCAGCGCCTCGAAGCCGCGGTCGATCTCCTCGAACGTCTCGTCCAGCCGATCGCGATCCGGTATCTTGTGAAGATAGCCGTGGTGACCGATCTCGTGTCCGGCCGCGACAATCTTTTCGCAGGCCGCGGGATGGGCAAGCGCCGTCCATCCGGGCGTGAAGAACGTCGCCTTCATCGCCAGCTCGTCCATCAGTTCGACGATCCTGGCAATGCCGACGCGCGCATCGTAGCCGCCATGGGAGGTGGTCACCATCCGATCGACATTCGAAGGATTGTTGCCGATCCATGCGGTTTCGGCATCCGCGTCGAAGCCGATGAAGACGGCGCTCTTCGCGCCGTTCGGCCAGCTCATCGCCGGCGTTTGCGGCGCCGGATTGAGCGGACGGGGCGTCAGGTCGTAGGTCATGACGAAATCCTCAGCGAAAGACGGGACGCTTGTCGCCGTCGCCGGCAAGCAAGGGCTCCAGAGCGCGGCAATCCTCGACGTGTTCGAATTCGGCGAGCATCCGCCAGAGCCCGTCCGCCTGCTCCGTTTCGATGCTCATCACGGCGAGCTCTCCGAACTTGGCGCGGATGGCGGCGGGGCGCATCGGCCTTTCGGCGGAGCCGGTCGCGCGGGGCACCATTCGTGCCAGACGGGCGCCGTCCTTGAAGAGAAGCGTGACGACCGGCTCGTCGAGCGGCTGCATCCCATCGTCTACCGTTAGCAGCATGCGGTCCATGACGGCCCGCAGGCGGGGATCGGCACGTCGGTCGGCGGCATAGGCCTGGAGCCCGGCCGTCAGGAACACGCAGCGTGCCGCAAGCGCATAGGGCAGGCTCATCTGCGTGGGCGCCATGGCGCCGCTCTCCCGGGCGCCGCACATGCCCATCAGCATGGCGCTCAACCGCAACTCGATCCTGTCGATCTCAGCTGCATCACGGCCCGTTTCCGAAAGCAGGTCGTCCAGCGCATCGATCGCCGAATGGGCGCCCCGGCAGGAGGCGTAGGGTTTGAGGACCGCACGCCTCACCTTCCAGTCTTCGCCGAGTCCTTCGCAAAGCTTCTGCGGCTCGCAGACATCCTTGTTGAACGATCGGAAAAAGCCGCCCCAGACGTCGGAGAAGACCTCGGAGGGGCCGGCAAGGCCCTCCCCTGCCAACCGCGCCGCCAGCAGCCCGCCCTCGGCCGCGCGGCCGGCATGGATCTTCTTCGCCTGCGATCCGTCATGGATGAAGGCCCAGAGACCGGAGGAGAAGCTGGTGGCGAGCGTGATCGCATCGCGTGTGGCAAGATCATCGAAACCGGAAAGCCTGGCAACGGCCGCCGCAGCCGCAAGCGTGCCGCAGGTGCCCGTGGAATGCCAGCCAAGCCCGTTGTGGCTATCGTATCCGCCCGCCGCTTCGAGGACGCGCCGGCCGGTCTCGTAGCCCGCGACCACGCTGGCGATGAGTTCCCTGCCCGTCACCGGCCGCTTCGCTTCGGCAATCGCGGCCAGAACGGCGGGAATGACGACGGCGCCCGAATGGTCGCACCCGCCGGAATCGTCGAGTTCGAAAGCATGTGCCGCGACCCCGTTTATGAGCGCGGCCTCACGCGTTGCTGCGCGATCGCCGGTGCCCCAGATCAGCGCGCTACCGGGCACACCGGCGGCCCTGCGGGCGATGCCGGCTTCCGCCGAGCGCGCGCCAGCCAGTGCCGCGCCGATCGTGTCCGCGATGTGGACTTTGGTCTTTTCGACGACATCGGCTGGAAGCGCTTCGAACTTAAAGGCTGAAAGAATGGATGCCAGCCTGTCGACCGGCGTGTCGGCAGCAACGCGGGGCATGGAACTGCTCATGGTTTGTCGAGAATCGGTCGGCGACGGCACCTATTGCGGCCCGGCCTGTTCGGGCGGGGCCGCAGCGCGCCGGATTACTTCACCGCTTCGCCATTGACGTAAATGCCATCGAGCAAGGTGCCCTCGAGGCCGTATTTTGCGAAAATCGCCTTGTATTCACCTGATTCCATCAGGGCCTTCAGCGCTGCGGCATAGGCGTCGCGCAGTTCCGTGTCCTTCTTGGCGAAACCGATGCCCTGATAGACCACGGTGAAGGGCTCGCCCACGACGGCGTAGGTGTCCTTCTCGAGATCCATCAGATAGGGCAGTGTTTCGGAACCCTGCACGGCGGCGTCGAGCCGGCCTTGCTTGAGCTGGGCGCGGGCATCGGCGGAGCCTTCCGTGCCGACGACCTTGATGGCCGGCAGCCCCTTGGCTTCGCAATTGGCAGCACTCCATTTCGCCGTCTCGTCCGGGAAGGAGGTGCGGCGGCTCATGCCGACGGTCTTGCCGCAAAAATCGGCGAGCGTCTTGAACTCGTCCTTGCGGGCAAAGGACGTGTAGAACTGCGCGCCGGATTTCATGTAATCGATGAAATCGAGCGTATCCCGGCGCTTCGGAAGATCGCTCATGCCGCTATGGATAAGGTCGACACGGCCAGTCTGAAGCGACGAGATCATCTGCTCGAAGCCGATATTCGACCACTCGATCGTGGTGCCGAGCTCTTTGGCAAGCGCGACGCCGAGATCGATGTCGACACCCTTAAGTTCGTTGGTCGCCGGGTCGACATATTCCATCGGCGGATAGTTCGGCTGGTTGGCGACGACGACCTTGCCGGCCGACTTCACCCGCTCGGGCAGGCCGGCCGCATTGGCGGAGGTTGCGGCGAGGCATGCAACCGTGAGCGCTGCGATGTGCTTGTTCATGTGGTTCCCCATCTTGTCCTGGTTCGAGCCGGCGGCTTCGTCTGCCGCCGTTTTTCTGTTCCTCAGCTGTGAACGGCTTTGATGAACTCCGCCGTTCGGGCGCTTTTCGGGGTGCTGAGAACCTCCGATGCCAAGCCTGTTTCGACCACCTTGCCGGTCTCCATGAAGGTGACGGTATTCGCCACGTTGCGGGCGAAGCCGAGCTCATGGGTGACGACGATCATCGTCATGCCGGAAGCGGCAAGGTCCCGCATCACATCGAGCACTTCCGACACCAGTTCAGGGTCGAGCGCCGATGTGGGTTCGTCGAAGAGAATGAGGTCCGGCCGCATGCCCATGGCGCGGGCGATCGCGACGCGCTGCTGCTGGCCCCCGGAAAGCTCGGAAGGGTAATGGTTCGCCTTGTCCGCCAGGCCCACCCGCTCCAGCAATACCGACGCCCTGTCGCGCGCTTCCTTCACCGGCTCGCCGAGCACCTGCACCGGCCCCTCGGTGATGTTTTCCAGGGCGGTCTTGTGCGGGAACAGGTTGAAGCGCTGGAAGACCATGCCGATCCGCCGCCGCTGGCGCGAAATCTCCGCATCGCTGATCTCGTGGAGATTGTTGCCGTCGCGGCGGTAGCCGATCAGTTCGTCCTCAACCCAGATCGCTCCGCCGTCCATCCGCTCCAAAAGATTGATGCAGCGCAGAAGCGTGCTCTTGCCCGAGCCCGAAGGACCGATGATGCAGCTCACCTCCCCGCGGGCGACGTCCAGGCTGACCTTGTCGAGGGCGCGGAACGTGCCGTAGTTCTTCGTGACGTCGATAGCCTTGACGAGAATATCCTGGTTCATGACCGACCTTACATGGACGAGCGGATCGATTTCGAACCGCGGCCGAAATAGCGCTCGATATAGTGCTGCCCTATCGAGAGCACGGAGACGACGAGCAGGTACCAGAAGCTCGCGACGAGCAGCAGCTCCAGGACGCGGGTATTGGCGAAATAGATGATCTGCGCATTGTGGAGGATCTCGGAATACTGGATGACGCTGGCGAGCGACGTCAGCTTCACCATGCCGATCACCTCGTTGCCGACTGGCGGCACCATGACGCGCATCGCCTGCGGTAGGACGATACGGCGCAGCATCATCATCTGCGTCATGCCGATCGTGCGCGCAGCCTCGTACTGACCGCTGTCGACGGACAGAAGCCCGCTTCGCACGACCTCCGAAGTATAGGCGCCCTGGGATATGCCGAGCCCGAGTACGGCGGCGACGAAGGGCGTCATGACGTCCACCGTCCTGAACTCGAACAATCCCGGAATACCGAGCGTCGGGAAGATGAGCGCCAGGTTGAACCACAGCATCAACTGGAGCAGCGCCGGGGCGCCGCGAAAGACCCAAATATAACCGATGGCGATCGACGACAGCACCGGATTGCCTGATATCCGCATGATGGCGATGACGACGCCGAGGACGATGCCGAGGCCCATGGCGGCAACGGTCATCAGCAGGGTGTTGTAAAGGCCGGCGAGGATTGCGGGTGCGAACAGAAAATCGCGCACATAGCTCCATTCGATCTGCCCGACGCTGAAGGCCCGCACGAGACCCGCAAACAGCAGGAGCACGATGCCCGCCGCAATCATCCGCCCGATATGGCGCTTCGGCACCAGTTTCAGGTGGGCGATCTCGTATTTGGAATCCGCAGGCGGAGTTGCGAGGCTTGCCACATTCATCGGCGTCGCGCCTCCTCTGCGCCGTTCTTCGCTCCCGCGAAGGCCCCGCCGCCGGCCGGGCCGCCGGCAAAGGCGCGGCAGCCGGCAAGCGCCGTTTCGAAGCGGGCGATCTGCTCGCGAACCCGCTCCGGCGCCGTTGCACCGTAGCCGTTTCTGCTCGCAAGCGCCTTTTCGAGCGCCATTGCCGCAAGCATCTCCGGCTGAAGCCGCGGATCGATCCCCGGCAGATCCTCAGCCGTCAGGCCGGCAAGGTCGTGGCCGCGCTCTTCGCAATAACGCACCACTGCGCCGGTGATCTCGTGCGCTTCGGCGAAA
This sequence comes from Sinorhizobium meliloti, assembly GCF_035610345.1. The sequence continues at coordinate 1,606,335 of NZ_CP141213.1, forward strand.
GGCACGTCCCGGCCCACCAGCCAGTCGGCCACTTCGGTCGCGAGCGTGAAGCCCTTCGGCGCCTCGTCGCGCAGCTTCTCCACGTCGAATTCCAGCGTTCCCACCATGCCGGCAAAGGCGGGCAGGACCAGTTCGAGAACGTCGATCGTCTCGAACAGGCTGCGCTTGTCCTCGGCGAGATCGCGATTATAGGCGAGTGGCATCGCCTTCATGGTCGCGAGGAAGCCGGCGATGTTGCCGATCAGCGTGCCCGACATGCCGCGCGTCAGCTCGGCGACGTCGGGGTTCTTCTTCTGCGGCATGATCGAGGAGCCGGTGGAATAGGAATCATGCAGCCGTACCCAGCTGAACTGCTTGGAGCTCCAGAGGCAGATTTCCTCCGCAAGCCGCGAGAGATCCACCGCCACCAGCGAGCAGATGAAGAGAAATTCGGCGACGTGATCGCGCGCGGCGACGGCATCGATGGAGTTCTCGCAAGCGGCCGAATAGCCGAGATCGATGGCGGAGAGATCGGGGCGGCGCGCAATGCCGGAGCCGGCCAGCGCGGCCGCACCCAGAGGCGAACGATCGAAGCGGCGGTCCCAATCGGCAAAACGCTGCAGGTCGCGCAGCAGCGACTGCGCATGCGCCATGAGGTGATGCCCGAGCACGACCGGCTGGGCCGGCTGAAGATGGGTAAAGCCGGGCATCACGGTCTCCGTATGCCGGGATGCCTGCTCCATCAGTGCTTCTTCGATGGCGATCACGCCCCGGGAAAGCTCCCGCGCCATGCGCCGCAGATAGAGGCGCGTATTGTTGGCCGTCTGGTCGTTGCGCGACCGCCCGGCGCGAAGCTTGCCGCCAAGCGTGCCGAGGCGCGCCATCAACAGACGTTCGAGAAAGGTATGCAGATCCTCGTCGGCCGCAATAGGTTCTTCGCGGCCGGCACCGACATCGGCTTCGATGCCTTCCAGGGCCGCGCGTATCGCGGAGAATTCACTCTCGTCCAGGACGCCGGCCCGCTTCAACTCCGAAGCATGGGCGCGCGAACCTGCAATATCTTCCCTGTACAGGCGAAAGTAAGAGCGGGGCGCGCGGGACAGATTGGCAAGCGCTTCGGACGGTCCGGACTTGAATCGTCCACCCCAAAGCTGAGTGGGCTCAGTCATCTTCGTTCCCTTTATTTGTCATTCTTTCGAAGAAGCTCCCACGGGTGGCATATCCCGGCAAGCGAAGTTATTTCACCAAGCTATGACAAAAACGACTAGCCTTGCTCCGGGCACTTATTTAGGGTCTGCGCAAAGAACGGGGCGGAGCGGACCCGCATCGGCTGAATCTGGCGGAGGAATTTTCATGGCTTCGGGACGGCGGCGCTTGCCTTCGACGACCGCGCTTCAGGTGCTGCTTGCGGTGGCCGAAAGGGGATCGACGAGCGCTGCCGCCGAAAGCACGTCGCTGTCGCAGAGCGCCGTCAGCAAGCAATTGCTGTCGCTCGAAGAGCTGATCGGCAGCCCCGTCTTCGTCCGGACACCGCGCGGAATGATCCCGACGGAGGTCGGGACGATCTATATCGAACAGGCGCGCACCGCATTGAAGGCGATGGAGGACGCCGCCCTTCGCGTCGCCCGCCTAAAACCGGGCCCGCGCGTGCTGAGATTGCAGGTGCCGCCCATTTTCGGGGACCGGTGGCTGCTGCCGCGCTTCCTTCGCTTTACCGAGCAGCACCCGGAGATCGAGGTGCAGTTCACGACGTTCGTTTCTCCGACACAGTCCCAGACGCCCGATGCGATATTCCGTTTCCTGAGCGAACCGCTGCCGGACGAGGAGACCAGCTATCTCTTCGGGCGCGAGGTTCTTGTCGTCAGCGCCCCTTCCTACTGGGAGAAGAACGGCACTCCGGAGACGATCGAAGATCTCGCCTACGGCATCATGCTGGAGCACCCGCAGACGCCGCTGCACTGGAATTATTTCGCCAAAGGTCATGGCAAGGACGACCTCGCGGTCCGGCACACCACGCGCTTCGGCTATTATACAATGGTGATCCGGGCGGCACTTGCCGGACAGGGAATGGCCTTGATCCCGCGCGGCCTTATCCTCGATGACCTGGCGGCGGGAAAGCTCGTCAATCCGAACGGCTTCGGATATCGAAGCGACCATGGCTACTGGTTCGCAAAACCGCGGGACATCGCGCCGAGTGCTTCCATGCGGACTTTCGAGGCATGGCTGATGGCGGAAGCCGAAGGCATGGGCGACTGAGGCTCCCGGCCCGGGTCGTGGCGCGCCCGCTCAGCCCGCCAGCCGCGCGAGCGCCTCTCCGTCGAGCCGGAAGAAGACCTTGTCCGGTTTGCGTGCGCCGCCCAATTCTTCATAGAAGGAGAGGAGCCGTGTGTTTTCTGCCTCCGCGGTCCAATCGATGCGCGTGAGCCCGCGCTCCTTCGCCAGGCTGGCGAGCTTCTGCATCAAGGCCCGGCCGAGGCCGCGGCCCCGCTGAGATCCGCTGACGTAGAGTTCCTTCAGAAAGACGCCCGGCTTCAGGCCCGGCCCGGGGTAAATCGCGGAGAAGGCGGCGAAACCGAGCACCGAACGATGCTCCTCGGCGACGAGGATCTCCGCGCCCGGCGGCATGGCTTCAAGCCCCGCGATTATCTCGGCGCGCGGCGGACAGGCCACGCGGTAATGCGCCTGCATTTCCTCCATGAGGGTCGCAAGTGCGGGGAAGGCCGCGTCATTGGCGTGCAGCAGGCGGATCGGCGTCACTTCTATTCCCTCAGCTCGAGCGCGCCGCCACCCAGTTGTGCCAGTCTTCCTCGCTGCCGTTGAAGACGTTGAGGTCGATCCGCCCGTCGACGCCGTGGGACAGGCCCGAGCCCGAATATTGCCAGAAGATCCATTTGCGCCCGGGATAAACCTTGGACGGGTGCGCCGCGACCGAGCGCAGCCAGAAGGGATGATTGGGGAACGCGCCCTGCAGATTGTCGCGGTAGAAGTCCGGCGCGGTATAGATGATCGGGCGCTGGCCGTAGTGGCGCTCCAGCTTGTCCATGAAGACCTGCATCTTTTCCCGCACCCGCTCCGGCGACGGACGCCGCTTGCAGCTCGACTCGCCGTTCCACTCGACATCGATGACGGGCGGAAGCGCGCTCGGATCCCGGGGCACGTTGCGGATGAACCAGTCCGCCTGCTCGCCGGCCGTGCGGCACCAATAGAAGAAGTGGTAGGCGCCGCGTTTCAGCCCGGCCTCGTCGGCCCGGCGCCAGTTCTTCTTGAACATGGGATCGAGATGGTCGCCGCCGTCGGTCGCCTTGATATAGGCGAAGTTGGCGCCTTGCGTGCGCAGCTTCGCCCAGTTGATTTCGCCCTGCCATCGCGAAACGTCGACGCCGTGAACGGCGAGTTTGCGCGGCGACCGGGTACCGAAATTGATCGGATGGGCATCGCGGAAGCTGTGGCTGTAGACGCGCGAGCGGCCGCGCGGCTCGCGCGCGGGATTTTCAGGAGCGAGCATCGCAATGGGTCGCTCGGCCGGAACCGGCATGCCCACCGTCCTTTCCGCCGGCATGAAGGCCTGCGGCTCGGGAACGGTTCCCGCCCAGGCGAGCGCCTCCGGCTGAGGCGCCGCTTGCGCGGCAGCGGCACTGACCTCCGCCGAAGGAACCGGACTTGCCGGACGGGCGACGGAGCTCGTCGTCTCGCGCGAGGGCCTGCTCCCCCCGAAGCCGCAGCTCGTTAGTGCCAGGCAGGTTATGACGATCGCTGAGACAGCCGAAAAAGGACGCATGAGGACCCGCACGCAATACAAAAGCCGACGGCAACCGCGCCGTCAGGACCCACTGACGAGACTTGCTAACGGGAAATTACCAAGAAAGATTGAATCCAATCTTTACGCGGGCAGAGTTGCGAGGCCGAAAGTGCCGCAAGCGGATGAGGAGCGATTTCGCTCTCAGCGGAAACTCGCAAGAAACAGCCGGTTGAGCTCTTCGACCACGAGCCTCGGCCTTTCCCGGTTCCGCAGCCCCTTGTTCAGGCGGTCCGAGCCCGCCTGCTGGAAGGTCATGTAGCCGTCGTGGCGTGGCCGCAGCCAGGCGCCTTCGAGCGTCGCCCGCGTCGCGCGGTAGAAATCATGGGTCGCCGCATTAACGGTATCGTCCTGCCAGGCCTCCCCATGGCCGGGCTGGCCGCCGGATGCCGCATAGAGGCCGCGCTGCACGCCGCCGCTTGCAACCCAAAAGGCGAAATCAATCGCCTGTTCCGGCGCCTGCGAAAAGGCCGAGACGGCTATGCCCGTCCCGCCGAGCGCCGAGCCGACCGGCCCGGCAGTACCGACGGTCGGGAAATCGCCAAAGCGGACGAGCGCCGGGCGAAAGCCGGCTATGGAATAGCTGACATAGCCGTAGATAAGCGGCGCGCAGGCGGCGGGCGAGGCCTCGGCCGCCATGACCTCGAGCACCGCGATCGGGTCCATTCCGAAGCATGCGGGGTCGATGAGTGCCGAGATTTCCTGCAGCAGCTCGACCGCCATGGCACCGGTTTCGGCGTCGACGAGATCGCCCTTACCGGCGCTGCGGCAAGGACGGCCGAGATTGCCGCAGAGCGTGTAAAAACTCATCAGCGAATGCGGCGGCCTGAGCGGCAGGAGGACGCCGCCGCTGCGCGCGAGCGCGAGCATATCCCGCCAGGTCTGAAGGCGATCCGTCCGGTCCGGCCGCCAGGCCTGCACCTGGGTCGCCGCGTCGATCGGAAAGGCCCATTGCCGTTCGTTCCACGCGTAGCTCCGATAGGACGGGCCGACGCTTGCCGCCGAGAGCGCCTGCCGCTCCGCCTCGCGGCCCGCCACGTCCAGGGGCAGCAGGCAATTCTCGCCGGTGATCTGCCCCACATGCGGATGGTCGATGACGATCAGGTCATAGTTCCTGGCCAGGGTCTCGACCGGAAAGGTCTCGAAATCCTGCAGCGACCGCTTCTCCCAACGGATCTCGACGCCTGACTTTTCCTGCCAGGATTGCGAGCAGGCCACCATCGGATCATAGCCGCGCGGGTGGTTCCAGGTCATTCCCTTGAGGACGACGCTCATAGTCCGAACTCCTCCCTGATCGAGCGGCCATGCTCACCGATGCGCGGGGCGGCGCGCTCGACGCGCGGGCGGCGGCCGTTGATCCTGAGCGGCGAGCGCGTGGTGGTGATCGATACGTCGTCTTCGCGCATCACCGTCTGCAGCATGTCGAGCACCTGGAAGCCTTCGCTTTCCAGAAGCTCGTTCCAGTCGAGCACGCGCGCGCACCAGATATCGGCCGGTTCCAGCACCGCCAGCCATTCGTCGGCGGTGCTGAGCGCGATGCGGGCGGCAATCAGCGCCTTGATGCGGTCGCGCTCGGTAAACCACGAGGACGGGTCGTCGCGATAGGGGGCGAGTTCGTCGATCTGAAGCAGGTCCGCAAGCTTCGGGATCGGCGTCATGGCGATCGCGAGATAGCCGTCGCTCGCCGCATAAACGCCGTAGGGTGCGGCGAGATAGGCATGGGCGCTCCGGAATGCCGACCGCTTTGGCAGACGGCCGCCGTCGTTGAGATGCGTGGTCAATACCTCGAACTGGAAATCGACAAGCGCCTCCAGGAGGCTCGTTTCGACGAGGCTTCCCTTGCCCGAAATGCCGCGCCGCACCAGCGCCGCGAGAATTCCTTGAGCGGCGGCGGCGCCGGCCAGCATGTCGCCGATCGCGAGCCCGAAGGGAACCGGCCCCTGCCCTTCGTCGCCGTTCAGCCACATGACGCCCGAGCGCGCCTGCGCCAGCAGATCCTGGCCGGGACGCTTCACCCAGGGGCCCTCCTCGCCATAACCGCTGATCGAGGTATAGACGATGCGCGGATTGATGGCCCTGACCGCCTCATAGTCCAGCCCCAGCCTTTCGATGACGCCCGGCCGGAAGTTCTGGATCACGACATCGGCCTGCGCGAGAAGCCGCTTCAGTGCGGCAAGATCGGCCTCGTTCTTGAGGTCTATCGCAAGGCTTTCCTTGGCGCGGTTGATCGCATGGAAAATGGTCGAGTCGCCGCCGATCTCGGTGTCGCTCAGATAAAGCCGGCGGGAAAGATCGCCGCCATCCGGCCGCTCGATCTTGATCACCCGGGCGCCGAGATCCATCAGCCGCAGCGAACAATAGGGGCCGGAAAGAAACTGGCTCATGTCGACGACCACCAGGCCTGAAAGCGGCAGTTCGGATTCTGTTGTCATGCGTGGTTACTCTTCCCTTATGCAGCGGCAACCGGATGTGGACGCCATCCACCTGGACCAAACGAAGCGCTCTCGTCTTCTTATTTGAATACTTAATTCACATATAGGTGGCTTTGACAAGCCGCAAAAGGGACCGAATTCGCTGCGTGGCGCGGCTGACTGCCGGAAGGGAAACAACGGAAGGACTGGCGATACCTAAACGGATTGGGAGACGCGCTGGCGCCATCGAGAGGCGCCCGGAATGGCGCGCATGGGCAACACGTTACAGGGCTCACCGGCTCCGCGGCATTTCCTGCAACAAGCTTCTGTCCAAGATGGCGTCTGGCCAGAACAAGCCGAATGGGACGCAGACCCGTCCAGTATCGCCTGAACCGGAGAGGTTGGATGTCGCGAGACCTGGAAAGTCCCTGCCGGCTGCGGCCGCAGAATTTCGTCTTCGCGGAACAGTCCGTCGGCCAGGCCATGCGTTGACGGCGGGTGAGTACCGCCATCTGGCGGTCGTGGTACGGCGCGAGATCGGCATTCGGCTCCATCGTCAGGATGGCATACTCCGGCCGGGCCGGGTCGCCGGCCGCCAAATCCCCGCGAAATGAACCAGTCACCTTTGGTGAGCGAGAAGCTGAAGTTCCTATGGCGAAACTCGGACGCGGGCACCCAGGCAGCGGCGGGCGGGGAACGTCCGGCCTTCCGATCGGACGCCGTTCACGGCGCCCGCCAACGTCGCGCGGTCGCAGGCCACACGGCCGCTCCACCATCGCCACTTCGCCGTCATGGCGCCTTATGATAACGTGGCGCTCGTCGAGCGGACTTCGGACTGGAAACCTTCGCGCGCGTCATAATTAGAACATGCCAGGAACACGATTCGGAGACAATCGGACCTGAGACGGAGGATGCATGTGCAATGATTATCGGCTGATGACGGATGTCGCCTCGATCGTCGAGGACTTTGCCGAGCTCAAGATCAAGATCCGCTTCGGCGAAGGCACCCCGAATCTCGAAGCCCGTGAGGACATCAAGATCACCGATGTTGGGCCGATCGTCAGGGCGATCGACGGAGTGCCCGATGAGGCCGAGCTCGTACAGCGACGCTGGAGTTGGCCGCGGCCGAACAAGCGGCCGGTGTATAACTTCCGATCAGAGGGACGGGAGTTCAATTCCAACCGCTGCCTAATTCTTGCCGACGGCTTTTACGAGTTCACCGATCCGAAGGATCCGAGCAAGAAGCGCAAGGACAAGTGGCTGTTCACCAAGAAGGACGAGCCGATCTTCTGCATCGCCGGCATCTGGCGCAACACGCCCGAGGTCGGGCAAGCCTTCACCATGCTGACGATGGCGCCGGGGCCCGACATCGCTCCGTACCACGATCGACAGATCGTGATCCTTGAGCGCAATGTATGGACTGACTGGCTGAGCCCGAGTGTTTCTGCGAAGTCGCTGATCAAACCCCTTCCGGTAGACACGCTATCGGTAGAGCACGTTGGCTAGAGTCTGCTCGATTCTTGATGTGTTCGCGGGCTTCAAATCAGCTTGAGCTTCGTCGCCTGGGCCTGCGTGCCGACATTCAGCGCCCTGCGAGCATTTTCATGTGGATGTTCGCGTAGGTCATGTTCTCGATGGTGGTGATTGCTCTGCGTGTCCAACGTTCCTGCCGTTAGTCGTTTGTGGTGAACTTCAGCCGTGGCGAGTTTCTCGCGTTTCATGCACTTCATCTTGGCTCGGATGTACACGTCCGCCCGCTACAAATGGTGTTTCACCGACCGGGCGCCAAGCGAATTCCTCGGGCTCCAATGCTGTCAGCTTCAGAATGCTGCCCTCCAATGCCGTTCGTATACCATAGTAAGAGATGACGTCTGTCGCGACGACCCGCATCAAAATCCCTCTACCGACAGCTCTCACGACGGCCTCGCCATCGATGAACTTGAAGGTCTTTTCCATTCCGTTGTCCACGATTGAGACGCAAAATTCGGCAAACCGTTGGGAGACCGTCTCGATGAGGTTCCTTGAACCGGGGACGGAGACACAGCACTCCGAGAGGTGCTCATACATGTTCGCTCCTTGTAAGTTTCAACGTTGGGCGTGGTCTTGGTGCAGCACAGGCTCTTATCTGTTCGTCAGCACGTCTTGGATCGCGGTGCCCACCGCCCGGATGTCTTCTTCAGAGTGTCCGGCCGTGGGGCAAAGCCGCAACCCTGCCCTCCCCCGTGCAACGGTGGGAAAGAAGATCGCCGACGTATAGAAACCGCGGTCGAGCAAAGCTCTTGCGGCTTCAATGGCCGTCACCTCGTCGCCTATCTCGACCGTTCGTATCGGCAACGGTGAGCCTTGCTGGTCTGTGGGAACGAGGCTGTCGAACAAGGCGATTCTGCTTCGAAGTCCCTGTTGTAGCTTCGTGAGTTCTTGCGTTAGGTGCAGTTGCTGCGACGCGCGCGCCGCGCCGATTGCCGCGACATTCAGCGACGCCGAAAACGCATGAGCGACCGCGAATCTTCGAAACAGTTCCTCTTGCCGCGCCGTTCCAAGCATGATCAAGCCTCCTGAGGCGCCGAAGCCCTTTCCGAGCGAAGCCGCAATTATCGTCCGCTCCCCAAGGTGCCCGCTCATTTGCGATCTGGCAAAGCCTTCCCCGTGCTTGCCGAAGATTGATATGCCATGTGCGTCATCTATATAGAGGAAGAGGCCATAGCGGTCCTGCAGGCGCCTTAGCTCCTCGATGTCGGCGCTTCCGCCCATCGAATAGACGCCGTCGCAAACGAAGGCGACCGATTCGTTCGCGCGGCAGAGCATCTCGAGCGCGTCGAGATCGTTGTGAGCAATGGTCTCGACGCGAGTTTCGGCGGCAATGGTTTCCTTGTGAAAGGCAAGCGTCGCGTGGGCGAAGCGATCGAACACCATCAGCGGCTTAACGCCACCTGTGAGATGCCCGGAAGCAATCAGCGGCAACGCGCTCATGTTAGCTGCGAGCACTGTGGTATAAGTAATCACACGCGCATCGAACAACTCCGACAGCGCCGCCTCCAAGTCACCGAGAATCGAGAAATTGAGACGCGTCCTTGCGCATGACCAATGAAGCGCGCCGTAATCTTTCAGTGCGTCAACGGCACCCGCAACGACCTGCGGATGGTTGTCCAAGCCAAGATAGGAGCAACGCACGAAGTCGACGACCCGACGTCCCCGGTCATGGGTTAGTGCCACGGCGCGATTCTCTAAGGGTCGCCCGTAAATCGCCATCAAGCCCTGAAAATGCGCGGCATCGAAATGGCTTTGGGCGTACTGAATTAAACTGGCGGTATTCCTTTGGGCACCCTTGCCAGAAATACTTCCCTGCCCTGGCGCTTTTTCTTCCATTCTAAAATCTCCCGAGACTTGAGCGGCGAATGCACGGGAGATTTATTTGTTTAGGCGCTGAACTCAACGAAGTATTTGCGAAATATCTTCACGCTGAATTTCGCATTCCGCGTAAAATTACGGTTGAGTTTTCCTTTCCCTGCACTTTTGAAAAAAATATGAGAAGTGTGAAACGTATCCGAACTCAATCGGGGCCATAATCAATGTCGATCGCATAGCCGGTGGCCCGTATTGTGCGAATAAGAGGATGACCGGTCAGGCGCTCAAGCTCCCGACGCAAGCGACCGACATGCACATCCACGGTGCGCGGCTGCACGTAGCGATTTGATGGCCACGCCGCTTCGATCAGTTCCAGACGGCTCCGCACCCGGCCTGGTGCCTCAAGCAGGCATCGCAGCAGGTTGAATTCGATGGCACCGAATTGAACGTCTTCATCACCATATCTGACGAGACGGCGCCCAGGCTCGAGTCTTAACTCGCCAAAGGTCTCAGCGGCGTCTTCGCTAGCGGGATGTGTCGGCTGCTTATCATTCGCACGATTGTTCGGCAGAGAACCAAGGTAAGCAAGCAGCCTTGCCGGCGAGACCGGGCGCACGAAGTTTTCGTCAACCCCCGCTTTCAACAGTGCTAGATAGTGCCGCTCATTGCCCGACGAAACGAGGGCGATAGTCGGGATACGCGAGGTTACGTCGTTAGCCTTTATGGCGGCACATGTTCTCACCGTGAGCTCTGAATCCTCTGCTGAATCCAGGATGATTGCTGTGGCCGGCCTTAGCACAGCCTGATCCACTACCTCTTCTTCGCTCACCAAAATCGTCTGAAAGCCCTCGGACGCGAGGATGTGTGCAAGCAGCACGTAGAAGTTCGCATTACCAGAGCAGATCAGGACCAAGTGTTTTGTGTGCTGAGCCTTCGTGCTTTCAAGCTGTCTCATCGCCGTTCTCTTCCCGATATTTGATGTCACAAAAATCGGAAATAGTATGGTCGCGGCTCCTACGTAATCCCTAGAATTTTAGAGATATTGCGCGAAATAGCCATAAACGTGTAAACGCCACGCGCTTTTCGTTCTATTTTGTTGCAACATTTTTGTTGAATTTCGACGTGAGATGGGCACTCTGTGGGATCAGCGAACCGGGTTAGCTATTCATGCACCATGACATCAGAGAACGCGCCAGAACCGATGAAGACCAGCCTCGACCATCTTCCGCTTCGAAAACAGCGCGAACTCGCGCGCATCGTCGAGGTCCTGCACGAGGAATTCGAGGACGCCCTCAAGGAGGGGATGGCCGACTTCGAGAAGCTTGGCCGCATTCTGAAGATCATCCTCTTCGGTTCTTATGCCCGATGAACATGGGTCGACGAGCCGCACACGAGGAAGGGACACAAATCGGATTACGATCTCCTGATCGTCGTCAACCACAGGAAGCTCACAGATTTTTCGACCTACTGGCACAAGGCGCAGGAGCGCCTCATGCACTTGCCGGAGATCGGACGCCAGTAAGCCTCATCGTTCATTCAAGACGGGAAGTAAACAGGGCACTTTACGATGGACAGTATTTTTTCTTCGAAATCCGCCGCGATGGCATCCTCCTCTATGAGCGGGACGACGGGCCGCTGGCCGAACCGAGACCGCGTACGTCGGCCCGCCCTGCGAATAGCGGTCGAGCATTTCGACGACCGTATGCCGCATGCTCGGAAATTCGCGAAGGGCGCCTCGTTCTATCTGAAGGAGCGCGATCCGAAAGAGGCTGCGTTTTTGCTTCATCAATCGATCGAGCAGGCGTATTCAGCACTCTTGCTTGTCCTGACGAGCTACAGCCCTGCATCCCACAATCTGAGGCATCTGCGCAGCCTCGCCGAGGAACGAGATCAGCGACTTGCTGAGGCTTGGCCGCGCGATCAGCATCAATATCTAGCGTGGTTCAACATCTTGAATGGGGCTTACGTCAAGTCTCGGTACTCGAAGCGCTATGAAATCAGCGAAGAAGCCTTTGCCTGGCTCGTTGAAAGAGCCCGTCGGCTGATTGCCGACGTGGAAGCGATCTGCATCGAACATCTGGATCGCCTTCGAAAACACGCAGAAGATGATCTCGACTGAGTCCGGAAAGGGACAGTCTTCGCTTGTGATAGACACATTTGCCAGGGACGGCACGATGAGAACCAAATGGTTCTGTGGCTCGCGAAAGCTGAGTTCCAACGTCCGGCAACCCATTGATCCCCTGCGCCGGACAGCAGGAGGTTCAGCGTGTCCAAGATTTTTTCCAATCCCGCCATCGGGGAGCAAAGCCCCCGGAAAGACGACTTCTGGCAGAAGCATCAACAGGAGGAAGTGGTGGAGGCGGCGATCGGCCTCTATGGCAACGAAGCCGCAATTGCGGCCGCCTATTGCGCGCTCGAGGCCTGGACCGAACGCCGACACGGCGATTACGGCTTCTGGTTTGAGGTATTCCTACGGCTTAGAAACCGCTTGATTTAGCAGTTCATCTATTCAGAGGGCGCGCCTTGCGGCTGTCAGTGGTCGAGCAAGGCGCTACCCGGCCTAAATTGGGAAACGCTCAATTTCGCGCTGGCGGAGCGAGCCCGTCGAGCGCGTAGCCAATGGACCGTACGGTGCGGATAACATCTGGCCCATAGTGGTTCAGCGCGCGCCTGATGTGACCGATATGGATATCGACAGTGCGGAGCTCGACTTCAGCTTCAGGCGGCCAGCCCGCGGCGATGAGATCGTCACGACTGTGCACCACATTTGGCATCTTCATAAGATGCAGAAGCAGTCTGAACTGTAGCGCGGAAAGGCTTACAGTGTGGCCGTTTCGCGTAACACGAACCCTGGTGACATTCATCTCGATATCCGCGTGCCGGAATATCTCCTCGCGTGAGACGCCACGGCGGGAGTCGTCGGGCAAGTTCGTTTGAATGCCCTTGAGGAACGCGAGCAGGTGTCGCGGATCGTAGGGACTGCATATGACCACGTCGATCCCGAGACTGCTGAGATCCTTGCTCGGTGCATTCGCAAAGACGGCGACTGGCGGGCGGTCGCTGATTGCCTTTATGCGGCGGCAAAGGGCAGGCGCCTCCAGGCGTCGATCGGAACAATCGACCAGGACAGCGAGCGGCCTTTCGGTCTCGATTGTACCAATCAGTTCGCTCGCATCGGAGCGAATCTGGACGGGAAATCCCTCGGTCTCGAGAATGTACTCGAGCAGAAGAAAGAGCTCCGCATTGCCCGTATAAATCAGCACACCCGCATGCATTCCGCACCCGGTCTCCAACTTCAAAGTGGCGCGTATTCTCCGCCATTGACGTCTATGATCGCGCCATTGATGAAGGCTGCTCCGTCGGAGGTCAGGAAACCGATGGCCGCCGCGACTTCTTCAGGCTCCCCCAGGCGGCCCGCGGGAATGCGGGCAACTGCTGTGCGATTGACCTCGCTGTCACGCGGACCGGCCATCTCCGTGGCAATCCTTCCTGGCGCAACGACATTCACCGTAATTGAGTGCGCCGCGTACCGTGAGACCAGCGAGCGGGCAAAGCCCGCAAGTGCGGCTTTCGAGGCGACATAGGCGGTGCCCGCGATTTTCGGGAGCGCACGACCGGCAATGGACCCGACAAGAACGACCCGGCCAAAACCTTGCGCGCACATGCCGGGCAAGACCGCCTGGCAGCAAAGCATTGTCCCGGTGAGGTTGACGGAAAGAACCGTGTTCCATTCTTGGAGTGTGATCTCTTGGAATGGGGTCGGCCCGTAGAGCCCCTTGGGCGATATGCCGGCATTGCAAACGAGAATGTCTGCTCTGCCCCAGCAATCGTCCAATTCCCGAAAGAATGACGTTATCTGCGCCGGCTCACCGAGATCGACAGCGCGCGCGAACACCCGCTCGGAGCCGAAATCCTGACAAAGAGCTTGGTCGGCGCTTTCAACATTGACGAGCTTCTGCCCGAAGAGGGCGACCCGGCATCCACGCTCCAACAAGAGACGGGATGTTGCCAACCCGATACCGGAAGTGCCGCCGGTGACGACGGCAATTCGTGCTTTAGAATCGCAACTCATGCCGCTTCGTCCATCTTTGCGAAGAGTGAGAGGGGGGGATGCGCCGCCGGGTCGGTCATCACTTCGATCAATAGCGGCCCCTGGTCCATGCCACGGTGCAAGTGATAGGCAAGCTCACTCGGGTCTTCGACACGAACCGCTGGGCAGCCGCAGGCTTCCGCCAATTTCGCGTGATCCACCTCGGCAAAGTGGCATGCCGATGTGAAGTTCCCGAACTTCACCGTTTCCGCATCGCGCTGGAAACCGAGGATGCCGTTGTTGAGGACGACGATTGCCACAGGAAGCTTCATCCGTATCATGGTCTCAAGCTCGGCCCAGCTGTGAGCAAAGCCGCCGTCACCGACAATCGCAATGACCGGCTTATCCGGTCGGGCAACCTTGGCCCCGATCGCGAGAGGCACCCCCCAACCGAGCCCCGCCAGCCCGCGCGGCGTGATAAAGCGCATTCCGCTCGCTCGCGCTCGGAGTTGGCCCAGGACCCACATAGACGAGTAGCTCGCATCGGCGACGACCGTTGCGTCGTCGGTTAGCAGGTCCTGGAGTTCGGCCATAATCCGCTCTGGGCGTATCGGTCGGGAATGCGATGTCACCACGTCGTGGCGATCAAGCTCGAACTGCTTCCAATATTGATGGATACATTCCTCCAGTCGCGCGCGATCCCCATGCCGCCGCGTGAGGTCGACGCGGGTGAGCGCCGCTCTCAGGGCGCCAAGCGTTTCCCGGGCATCGCCCACCAACCGAATGGCTTCGTAGTTACGTCCGATCTCCACCGGATCGACATCAATGTGCACGACCGTCGCGCTGGAGGGAATTTGCTGCCAATTGTCGGTGCCGTTCTGGTTGGTACGCGTTCCGATTAGAATGACCAAGTCCGCACTTCCGACCAAAGCGGACGAGTATCGACCGAGTGAGCGCGGCCCGACCAGTGACCCTAACACTCCGGCCGAAAGCGGATGAAATTCGTCCACCGCCCCCTTCCCCATGTTCGTGGTGAGAATCGGCAGGCACGCTTCCTGCTGGAGCGCAGCAAGTTCTGCCGCGGCGCCGCCGCAATGAACGCCTCCGCCGGCGATAATAATTGGGGCTCGCGCCGCTGCGATCAGAGACGCGACCTCTGCTAGTGATTCATCCGACGGGCGGACGCGATCCAAGGGCCAGTGGCCCAAGTTCTTTAAGCGTACGACCGCCGGAGATTTCGCCTCGGCACGCAGGAGATCGGCTGGAAGCAGCAGAGCGGCTGGGCCGGCACGGCCTGACGACGCGGCCGTAAATGCCGCGTCCACATAGTCGTCGATCCGCTCCGGAACCGTGACACGCCGCACCCATTTAGTGCAGGACTGGAAGAGAGCAATCTGATCAAGGTCCTGAAAGGCATTCCGGTCCATTTGGTCTCGCTCGACATCCTGCACAAGCGCCACGATCGGCACGCTAGCCTTCAACGCCTCGGCCAGCGGGGGCACAAGCAAAGTTGCCGCGGGGCCGTTTTGGGCGGCAACCACAGCGACTTTGCCGGAAAGACGGGCATAGCCGTCGGCCATCGCACCGCCCATGTTCTCCTGCCGGTACGCGATCTGGCGAATGCCGATCGCTTCCGCTGCAAGGATGACCGCCGATGGCAGGCTTTGGCCAAATATGAATTCCACATCGTGCCGGCGAAGAATCGTCGCGATACGCTGCGCAACGGTTTCGTTTGGGGTCTGTTGCGTCATTGCGCGCACTCCTTTCCGGATTGGATTTCGGCCTGAAGAAATTCGTCAAATGCACTGAGGATAAGGTCGATGTCGCTGTCGACCATTGGCGTCGAAAGGCAGGCGGCGGCTCCATAGGGGAGAAGAATGCCCGCTTCCAGCAAGTAGCGGCTCATTCTTCGCATGAGGGAGGCCTCCTCGGCGCTCAGATAGGCATCGCGATATTCGAGCGGCGCGATGCGCTTCGGATGGATGCGGAAGAGCGAGGCGGCGCCGGTCACCGAGAAGCGCGCGTCGCGCTTGGCAATGCTTGCCCTCAAGCCCGCGCGCAACCTCTCGCCCATCGCTTCGAGGTGATCGAACGCGTCGGGGGTCATCGCCTCCATCGCTGCCCGGCCAGCGGCCATTGAGACCGGATTTGCGGAAAACGTGCCACCCTGCGGCAACAACGGTTTTCCATGTTCGGTGCCGAAAACGCGCATTACTTCCTCGCGGCCTCCAATGGCACCGATCGGGAAGCCGCCTCCGATGATTTTGCCGGCCGTGGTCAGATCGGGTTTCAGACCGTAGCGTGCTGAGGCCCCGGCATAGCCCTGCCGAAGATTGAGCACCTCGTCCGCGACAATCAGGATTCCGTACTTGCGTGCCGTTTCCGACAATGCCTCGAAGAAGGCGGGCTCCGGATGCAGCAACCCCGCCCGGCTGGGCATGGGATCGATCAGTACACAGGCAACGCGGTCGCTCGCCGCGCTCAAGCGCGCTTCAAGGCCCTCGACGTCGTTGAAGCGCAGAAGATGGACCTCGTCGGCGACGCTTGAGGGAGTGCCGCGATAGGTCGGAGCTGCGACGGACATTGGCGCCCAGCCGCCCTTGCCGGGCGAAACCTCCTGTCCAGCCTCTGCCCAGTCATACGCGCCGTGATAGGCGCCTTCGATGCGTGCGATAGCGGGCCTGCCGGTGAAAGCGCGCGCGGCCTTGATCGCGAACATGACCGCTTCCGTTCCGCTGTTGACGAAGCGGACCCGTTCCATTGCGGGAATGCGGGTCGTCAGAAGTTCCGCGAGCGCGATTTCATGCTCCGTCGGGTTAGCGAAACAGGTTCCCGAGCGTAGCAGGTCGACGACAGCCTCCGAGGCCGGTGCGAAGCCGTGCCCGTGAATGAGCGTGGTAAAATTGTTGTTCAGATCGAGGAGCCGGTTCCCGTCGACATCGACGAGATAAGCCCCCTCGCCGCGCTGGACATAGATCGGAAACGGGTTCCTCTCCACCGTGGCGCGGGTGGTTCCATCCGGGAACACGGCCTTGGCGCGGTTGAATAAATGTTTTGACCGACTACGCGCAGACGCCTGCCGCAGCCTATTTGTTGCTTGAACGAGCATAGTTCCGGCTTCCTGAGGTGAGAAATCGACCGCTCGCTTTGCACGAGCTTCACAATTTTGTTGCAACAAAAATGCAGCCCGTCAAGTCCATGCAACAAAATCTTAAGCCAAGGAGCTTGCACCCCTCTCCAGAGAGGCGCGCTTCAGCCGTCGATATCCATCGCGAATATCATTTTCCATCGCCGCCCTGAGGCTTGCCGCGTCACGCTCCGCGAGAGCCTCCATGGCGATCTCGTGGTTGCGAACACCGTATTTCTCCTCGGCAAACTCTGGGTAGAGATTGTGCAAGGACGGCCCGATCCTCAGCCATAGACTTTCGATCATCGAAACGAGCTGGGGAAGACCCGAGAGACGATAGATCATAAAGTGGAATTCCTTGTTGTGCCACAGCGCTTCCGCATAGCGCTTTTCATCGAGGGCGGAATTGATAAGCTCTTGTAAGCACATTAGTTCTTCCACGTCTGCCGGCGTCCCGTGCTGGGCGGCCTGCTCGGAAGCCAGCCCCTCAAGCGCCAGGCGAGTGAGCGTTATCTCTCGAAGGTCGGCCGCGTCGAGAACTGGGACGACAACCGTCTTCGGCCCGGTGTAAACAAGCGCGCCTTCGCTCGTCAGACGATTGATCGCATCGCGCGCGGGCGTTGTGCTGACATCGAGGTCTTGGGCGACTGCGCGCACCGTCAACTTATGGCCTGGCAGATAGACGCCACGGATGATGCGCTCCTTCATTTCCCGATAGGCGGCATCCCCCAGCCGTTTCGAGGCTCTCTCAAGATCTGGCGATTCGGTTGCATTGTCCGCCATTTTGCTCTCTCGATCGGTTGACACTGTGAATTTTTGATGCAACAAAAATGAAGTGTGAAGGTTTTGCAAAGCTTTTGTCGCGCCAGCGGCTATTAGCAGCTTTCACATGCTCCGTCACGCGGGCCGGCGACAAGCGGCCCGCGGGGCACCAGAAACCTCGGCAAGAAGCGCATCGTCCTGACTCGTCCCGGGTCGGAGGAAGGCTTTTCATTGCGGCCGGAAGCGGCCGTCTCCAGGGGAAGACGCCGAAGAGCGTCCAACAGCTGAAAGGAAAGGCGGATTTGATCGGTCAATCTCTGTCCCTTGCGGGACTTCAAAAACGATACGGCGAAGCCCTTGCGGTTCGCGAGCTGTCGCTCGACGTCGCAGCCGGGGAATTTGTCTCGCTGTTGGGGCCGTCCGGCTCCGGCAAGACAACAGCCTTGACGATGATAGCCGGCTTTGAGGCTCCGAGCGCCGGCAGGATCGCCATCGGTGGCCAGGACGTGACTTTTCTTGCGCCAAATCACCGGAACATCGGAATGGTGTTCCAGAAATACGCGCTTTTTCCGCACCTGACGATCCACCAGAACATCGCATTTCCGCTCAGGATGCGTGGGCGGATGCACAAGACCGCGATCGTGCAGCGCGTCGAGGAGATGCTGGAACTCGTCCAGCTCTCCGGCTACGCGGAGCGCTATCCCAACCAGCTTTCCGGTGGCCAACAGCAACGGGTCGCCGTGGCGCGGGCTTTGGCCTTCGAGCCACCCGTCCTTCTGATGGATGAACCACTTGGCGCCCTCGACAAGAAATTGCGAGAGGCCATGCAATTCGAGATCAAACGTCTGCAGGAGCGACTTGGTGCCACGGTCGTCTACGTAACCCATGATCAGGATGAAGCGCTGACGATGTCGGATCGCGTCGCCATAATGTCCGACGGTCGCTTGATGCAGATGGGTACGCCGACGGAGCTCTACCGGCAGCCGAAGACGGAGTTCGTCGCGGACTTCATCGGCCGGATGAATTTTATTGATGGCGATTGCCTCGACTGCACGGCTGAGCAAACGGTTGTTCGCTTATCGGAGAGAACGGTGCTCAACCTCCGTTCTGCGGCAAGCGAGCGCACGCGCAAATATGATGCCGGAACGGCTCTGCGTGTGGCAATCCGTCCGGAACGGATGCGTCTTGCGAAGCGCGGCGATGGTGGCGCCGACGCGCTGCCGGGCGTCGTCGATGCCGCTGTGTTCATCGGTTCGACATACATCTTTCTCGTCCGCCTAGCCGATCGCCCGGAAGCAAGCCTGCAGGTACAGGTCGCTGCTGACGGCGTCATGCCATTCCAAAGGGACGACGCCGTGGACATCGTCCTTGACGGCGCAGCCGCGCACGTCTTCCCCATAGCGGAGAGGTGCGCCGCATGACGCGTTCACTGGCATCACTCTCATCTTCATTGACATTCCGCCGGTCGAGCTCCGCGCGCTTTTATTCGCCCACCGCCTCCATGGCATTGGTCACGCCCCTCCTCGCGGTCCTGCTGACCGGGTTCCTGTATCCGGTCGCGCGGCTGATCGCGCTGAGCTTTTCCGGGGGAACACTTAGCCACTATCGGCGTATTTTTACCGAGCCGCTTCATCTCGACGTTCTCTTCAGCACGATCGAGGTCGCCCTTGTCGTGACGGTTGCAAGCCTGCTGTTGGGTTTTCCCGTCGCCTACACGATGGCGCGGCTGAGCAGGGGCTTGGCAATGGCGGTCGCCGCCTGCGTCTTCATCCCCTTGTGGACTTCCGTCCTCATCCGCTCCTATGCGTGGGTCGTCCTTCTCCAACGCAACGGCATCATCAACAAGCTGCTCGTCGATACGGGGGTTACGGAAGGGCCGTTAAAGCTGATCTATACCCAGGGCGCGGTCATCCTCGCGATGACGCATGTGCTGATGCCCTTCATGATCCTGCCGATTTATTCGGCACTGCGCGCATTGCCCCCAGACTACGTGCGTGCCGCCCGCAATCTCGGCGCCGGGCCCATCCGTACCTTCGTCGCCGTAACGCTTCCGCTCAGTCTGCCGGGTGTTTTTGCCGGCAGCGTCATGTGTTTCGTACTGGCGCTCGGCTTCTACATCACCCCGGCGCTGGTTGGTGGGCCCGGCTCGATGCTGATGGCGACGCTCATCGGCCAGCAGACAACAGTCCTGCTCGATTGGCCGTTCGCGGCAGCACTTTCGACCGTACTCCTCGCCGTTACTCTCCTTTTTGTTCTCCTGTTCCGCAGGACGCTATCGCTCAGCAAGGGATTGAACAGTGTCTATTGATCACGCACAGATGCCGGGCCGGATTCCTGCGGTCATGGATATCTTCGCTTCTCCGACGATCCGCGGCTATTCGAGGGCGGCGGGGATCATTGCCATCGGCGCGGGGATCGGATGTATTCTCTTCTTCCTGCTGTTGCCGACGCTGATCGTGCTACCGATGTCGCTGAGCGAAACTGACCATATCGAGTTCCCGCCCCAGGGCCTGACACTCAAATGGTACAGCGCCTATTTCAATGATCCGGACTGGATGGCAGCGACGTGGTTCAGTCTTAAGATCGCCCTGGCGACAACCGCGACAGCGACTGTCGTGGGAATCATGGCTGCGCTCGCGATCGTGCGAGGATGCCTTCCGTTCAGATCTACATTGCAGGCACTCGCGCTCGGGCCGATGATTGTTCCCCACATCATCCTGGGCGTCGCGCTCTACCTCGCCTTCTCGCCCCTGCAGCTCACCGGCAGCTTTTTCGGATTCCTCATCGCGCACACCGTGTTGGCAATCCCCTATGTGATCATCACCGTCACGGCGTCGCTGCAGCGCTTCGATCCGACGCTCGAGCTGGCGGCGTTGAACTGCGGGGCCAACAGGCTGCAGGCATTCTTCCTGGTCGTTCTGCCGAACATCGTCCCAGGTGTCGCAGCGGCGGCCGTGTTCGCCTTTCTCGCCTCATTCGATGAAGCGACCGTCGCGTTCTTCATATCGGACATCGGTGGCAAATCGATCGGGCGCAAGATGTTCGAGGATATCGATTTCAACCTGACGCCGGTCATTGCCGCGGTCTCGACGGTGCTCGTCGCCACTTCCCTCCTGCTCATGGGCACGGTTCACCTGCTGAACGCCCGTAAGCCTCGCTCGTGAAACCGAGGACTGCCACTTCTCAGCATCTGAATGAACAAAGGATTATGTTTCATGACGTCTCTCCTCTCACGTTCCACAGCAGTGATGAAGCCGACTGTTGCCGGATTTCTATCCTTGATAGCCTTGTCGCTTCCGACATTCGCCGGCGAGCAAGTCATCATCGCGTCGACCGGCGGCGCTTATGACAAGGCTCTAAGGGAGGCCTGGTTCGATCCATTCACGAAGGCTACTGGCATCGAGGTGGTCACCGTCGCGGCGACGAACGCCGAAATGCGAGCCAAGGCTGCGGCCATGGTGAAAACGGGAAATGTCAATTGGGACCTCTATCTCGACGGCGAGATCCAGGCCGCCTCAAAGGCGCATCGCGAAGTGACAGAGGATCTAACGGAGTTCTGCCGCCAATTTGCCGATCGCGAGGATCTCAGCGCCAATGCATGCTCCGCTGGCGGGGCCCTGCTGCAATCCACGGCTACGCTGTTGGCCTACAGAACCGGAAAACCCGGAGAACCAGTTCCCGCAACATGGGCCGATATGTGGGATACAGGGAAATTTCCGGGCGAACGCGCATTTCCGAACTTCGATGATCCCTGGCGTGTCATGGCGGCAGCACTGCTCGCCGATGGTGTCAAGCGCGACGAATTATTTCCGCTCGACATCGATCGCGCGTTGGCTAAGCTCGACAAGATCAGGCCTTCCGTCACGCTGTGGTGGAAGACCGGCGATCAGAGCGTGCAAGGGTTTCGCAATGGCGAGTACTCGCTCGGGCAGATCTGGTTGACGCGCGCAAAGGCGATGCAGAATGAGGGGCTGCCGATCGACTGGTCCTACAAGGCCGCCTTCCTCGTCGGCGACCGGATAGCGCTGCTGAAGGGCGCGCCGCACCGTGAAAACGCGCTGAAGTTAATGGCCTTCTGGCTGGACTCCCCCGCGGCGCAGGCAAAAGCGTGCGAAACTCTCTCCTGCACACCCCCGAGCAGCGATGCGATCTCGATGATGTCGGATGAGGCGCGCAAGACGATGCCGCAGGGTGACGACGTTCGGGATCACGTCATTCTTCCCGACGCGGAGTGGATCAACGCCAATGCTGCGATGATGTTGCAGCGCTGGAACGAGTGGATTCGCTGACTGCACCAGCGCCCCGCGTGCATGGAGGCGAGGCGCACCGGTCTCGGAGCGCCTCCGCCTTGGGAACCGTCTGAAGGTGAAGCGGATGCTCACCCCGAGCCAAGCGTCCTCTTTGGGGGGAGCCGAGGTTCACGCAAGCACCGTGTACGTCCTCGTTTGTCCAGAAGCAGTCGCACGACAGTTTCTGATCAGCAGCCGGGAGCGACCCATAGTCGACGTCCGAGATACTCCCGCTTAATGAGCACTTTGAACGCGACAGTTGCCGTTCTGTTTCTGCGGTACGTAGGCTGCGCCTGCCCGCCTCAGCGCGCCCGCAGGGCCCTCGTAGTCGGAGCGAGAGGTATTTAAACGCCATGACTTGTGGCGTCGGACCTTTTATAGGCTCAAGAAGAGAGCGTCGCCTTCCCAGCCGGCAAATCGACACGCAGTGCCATGAAGCTCTTAAGCGGCTTCCTCGTTCCAGCAATAAAAGCTAAAATTTCGTGCCCGAGTGTGGAGAGCGGGATGAAGCGGCGGATCGAACGGCGGCTTGCTGTCATTATGGCTACGGATATTGTCGGCTATTCGCGCCTGATGGAGGCCGACGAGGCGCGCACGCTTGAGGCAATAAAGCGACTACAGGCCTCGATATTCTCTCCCACCATCGACGCATGCGGCGGTCGGATCGTGAAGCTCATAGGGGATGGAGCGCTGGTCGCGTTCAACTCCGCCGTCGACGCTGTGGAGTGCGCGATAGCGCTGCAAAAAGACCTGGCGCATGATCAGGAGGAGCTACCGTCTGACGAGCGCATCGTCCTTCGAATCGGCATCAATCTCGCCGATGTCGTCATAGAAGGAGATGATCTGCTGGGAGACGGCGTCAACATCGCTGCCCGGCTTGAGGCATCAGCCGAGCCGGGAGGAATATGCATCGCCGACGTCGTACATCGCCAGCTTGGCGGAAAGTGCCGGGCCGCTTTTGTGGACAGCGGCGAGATCTCACTCAAGAACATCGCCAAACCCGCTCACGTCTGGCGTTGGAAGAATGCGCCAGTAGCCGCGCCGTCGGCATGCTCGATAGCTGCGCGGACGTCCATCGCCGTGTTACCGTTCGAAAGTCTCTGCAGCTCCCCGGACCAGACCTTTTTCAGCGATGGCATCACCGAAGACATCATCGGCGGCCTCGCAAGATTTCGCTCGCTTTCCGTTATTGCCGCAAGCTCATCGTTCCGCTTTCGCAGCAAATATACGGGCCGGAAAGAGATCGGCAGGAAGCTGGGCGCCACCTATCTCGTCGAAGGCAGTGTTCGCCGTTCGGGCGAGCGTATACGCATCACGACACAACTCATCGAAGCCGCCAGCGGCACGCACCTGTGGTCGGAGCATTACGACCGCGACGTGACTGACATTTTCGCACTTCAGGACGAGGTGGCGAGGATGATCGTCTCGACTCTGGTGGGGCATATCGAGAGCGCCGATCTTCGCCAGGCAATGCGCAAGCCGACTACAAGCCTTGTGGCTTACGAATTCTACCTGCGCGGGCTTGTGCATATGCGCAGCTATGGCGCAGACGACAATCGGCAGGCCTCTGAGATGTTTGAGGCGGCGATCGAGCGCGACCCGCAGTTCGCGCTGGCGCACGCCCACCTGGCCTTGGCAAGGATCGCGCTCAACGGCTATGCCAACGCGCCTCCATTCATCCTTGACGAGGCGCTCTCCCTCGCGCGGAGGGCGGTCTCGCTCGACGAAGGCGAAAGCGGCTGCCAGCGCTTGCTTGCTCTCATTCATGTCAACCGGAGGGAATTCGAACTTGCGGAACGACACTATCGCCGTGCTCATCAGCTCAATCCGAACGATGCAAACACGTTGGTTCAGATGGGGGGCTTGCTTGCGCGTCGGGGCAAGCTGGAAGAGGCCATGGAATGGATCGATGAGGGTTTCCGATTGAACCCGTTTCCGCCGCCATGGTACAGCGCCGCGCTTGGCAATGCGCTCTATATTCTTGGCCGCTACGAGGACGCTGCAGCGGCGCTCAAGGAGCTCCCCAATCCGGGGCCGTTTACCTGTGCGCGCTTGGTCGCGTGCTACGCGCAGGCCGGCAATACAAATGCAACCGAGACCGCGAGGGCGCAGCTACTGAAGCTGTGCCCCGATTTCTCTACGGAGGATTTCGTCAGGCGAGGTTTGCTGCTGGAGCGTCCGGAACAACTGGAACTGTTCCGCCAAGGCCTGCTGAAGGGGGGATTGCCCAAATGAGCAACGGGTGGGAACCGGAAAGATCGACCCGGTGCGGTCATTTCGGGTCTTGACGCGAACGTCTTGAGTGGTGCGGAAGGCAGCCAGGGGACGTCCCCCATATCTCGGCCGCACGTCCGATCGTTGCGCCACTACCGCGCCGAAGATTGGAGCGCCCGCAGACTTCTTCACGCCGCGAGCGTCACGGGCAGTTGTGTCAGGGCGCGAATCCCAAGGCGCTTGCGCCACCTGATGTTCGATAAATCGCTGTTAAGGCTCATGTCTGGAAAGCGCGTCAGGACGCGTTCGAACGCGATTGCCGCCTCCGCCCGGGCGAGTTGGAAACCGAGGCAGAAATGCACGCCGGTACCGAAGGAGAGATGCGGATTTGGATGGCGCGTGATGTCGAAACGGTGCGGCTTCCCGAACTTGGCAGGATCGCAATTGGCCGCCGCCAGGAAAGCGGCGATCATGTCGCCGCGGCGAAATTGCTGTCCCTGCCAATTCATGTCGCGTCTTGCGAAGCGCGGCTTGGTCATCTGCACCGGCGAGACGTAGCGCAGGCACTCCTCGACGCAGGTGGGCATCAGGTTTGGATCATTCTGCAGCCGAAGCCGTTCACCCTCGTGCGACAGCAGCGCGAAAAGCCCGCCGGCAATCAGATGCGTGGTGGTTTCCTGTCCAGCGCCGAAGAGCAGGAAGATCATCGAGACAAGTTCGTCCTCGCTGAGCGTCTGCCCCTCCGTTTCGGCATCGCGCAACGTGGCGACCAGGCCGTCAAGCAGAGCTCCGCCTCCCGGCCGCGAGACGCGGCGAAGATAACGCACCACACGGACAACGCCGGGAACGGCGCGGATGATCGCGCCAATATTGGCAGTGTCCGTCAGACCGCCGAGCCATCTCTTGAAGCGATCGTGATCCTGCTCCGGCAGGCCGAGCACCGCGCAGATCACCGAAAGCGGCAGGTCCCGGCAGAACTCGGACATGAGATCGACCTTCCCCTTTGCCTCCAGGCGATCGAGGAGCCGATCGGCGATCTGCGTGATCAACGGCTTCATGGCCTCGATGGATCGACGCTGGAACGCCTGGTCGACCAGATCGCGCAGCCGGCGGTGCTCGGGATCGTCGTAGCCGATCATGTTCAATGCAAGAAGGCCGATCGTTCTCGGCAGGAATGTCAGAATTCGCGCCTGGGTCCTGCTCCCCGCATTGGCGGGGTCGCGCGCGAAGCTCTCGTGATCCTTCAACAGCGCCGCACAGGCGTCATGTGTGACCGCGAACGATGTGCGGCCGAGGATCGGCAACTTCATGCGAACAACAGCACCCTCCGCTCGCATGCGGTCGAACGTGGGGAGGGGGTTCGCGTGGAATTCCGGCGACAGGACATCGAAATCATGCAGCTCGACCATGCTTGTCACTCCGAGAGCTTCCTTTAAGGGCCAATGCGTTTCTCGCCAGTCCGCTCGGTAAGGGCATGGTAGCGTGTGTGGGAACCAGCGATGGAGATGTACATGAAGTCCGGCTTGAGTTCGAGTAATCCTGCGATGGCCGGTTCCTCCAGCAAAAGCGGCTGTTCCGAGCCTGTGCATTGGACTTCCTGTTTCCACCCATCACGGCCCTTAGCATTTGGTCGCTGAATGGCGGAAAGTCTGGGCAACCACCTCATTCGCCACCATCTCGTTTGACGATATGAGCAGTCGTATACTTGCTGACGACCAGATTGGGGGCGATCCAGCGATAGCTCCGGCCTTCCAGGAATCATAGAGCGAAGATCGTCGGCGAGGATGCGGATGGTCGCTCCGTATCCGGTTGACCGCCGATCAGGATGAAGCGCGGCTGTTCCATCTGCCATCCTCGATCAATTTCCACAGGCTTCGCCGCGCGCGCGATCGATGATGCGCTGCTGACGCTCCGATATGATTTGCTGGCTCGCCTGCATGCGGACGGTCTCCTGCAAGATCTTCAGCCTGTCCTGCATTGCCTCGAAGGCACGGCGGTGCGGCGGCGGCACGCGATTGATGACGTCCGTCTCGCCGCGCAGGATGGCGTTGCGGCCAAAGCGTTCATCGAGCGCCCGGCTGACCGCGGCGAACTCTCGGGCGACGGCGGGAGCAAGCGCGCCGGCGGCCACGTCGAGCTTGCCGTCCTTCTTCTTCATCTCCGCTGTCAACCGCAGCAGCGCGTCTTCGGCTGCCTGTGACAATCCTGGAATGGCGACCGCCATGCGGCGTCGTTCTTCCGTGATGGCTTGGCGCTCCGAGTCGACGGCCCTGACGTAAGCCGCGCCGAGCGAGCGCAAAAAGACGGACGCCTCAGAGACGGTCCGCAAAGCCTCTTTCCGCTCCCGGCCGGAAGCAAGCATGCGGTCGATCAGGCGTTCCGAACCGCGCAGCGCACCATAGGCGGTTGGGTCGTTGGCCACGGCCGCGACGATCCGCTCGGCCGCAAAACCCTGGACGATCAGCGCCTCTATTCTATCGACGGCGCCGGCCGGATCAAGCCAGATGCGCTTGGCGATCTCGGCGAGCGCAGCGCGATTGTGACGATAGTGGGGGGCGGAAAGCGCGCGTGGGCCCGCCTCCTCGTCCACCGGCGTCCTGAATTCCGTCACGGCGGCGAGCATCGGCAGCACGGCTTTATCCTCCTTCCCGAACTCGACACTTGCACCGGCAACGATCTTCGAACGGTCCTTCCTCTCGGCAAGATCCTGTTCTTCAGCGAAGCGACGGACGACCTCGAAGAGTCGCGTCAGCTTCCCCCGCCGTTCATCGGTGAGATCGTCCGGCATGCGCTCATCGATGTTGCGTTCGACAATCGCGTCGGCCTTCGGCGTGAAGGCGCTCCAGCCGAAGCGGGCAGTCAGCGCGTCGCTCACTGCCTTCACCTCCTGCACGAGCGAGCGATCCTCGGCGGCGAAGGCAAAGGCGGTCTTCCAGGCGTCGTAACCCCCTTGCTTGCGCACCACCTCGATTTCGGCGAGGCGCTCCATGGCCTGTTTCGACAGCGCCGGGACCGACAGGGACATATGTGCGCGCCGCGTCTGCTCGCGCTCGCGGAACCGTGCGACATTCCTGCGGAACTCGGTCGCATGGGCGCGGGCCAAGGGCAGCAATTCGTGGAGGGACACCGTGGCGACGCCGCGCTCGTCGCGAGCCGCCCGGCCGTCAACCATGTGGTCCGACCCGCGAAGTCGGCCAAGCCGGTCCGGTGCTTTGCCGAGATCGTCGGCAAGCTTGCGGGGTTCGATGGCGGCGTCCGACGCCAGTGTATTAAGAGTAGATAGCGCGCCATCAGGGTCGCGATAGATTTTCGCCAGCACCGGGCGCAGGATGGCCTCGCGCTCCTTCCAGCGTTCGGAGGAGGGTTGAGCAAGTCGTGCGTCCTCCTCGACACTGCGGAAGAATTTCGTGGTGGGCGGGATCAGATATTTCCCAACCAACGGGATTGGGGCCGAGAGAGATTCCTTCCGTTCCTCGCTGTAGGAAACGCGCCGTTCGCGCTCGATCGCAAATCCGAGCGCAACGCTCGCCCGCTCCCAGAGCTTGGCCACCTGCTCCCTCTTTTCGATAAGCCACGCCAGCCGCCGCGAAACGCCCTCCTCTATTTCCGCCGCGACCTCGGCGACCGTGTCGATGCCGCGCCGCCGCGCGAAGTCCTTTGCATGCGGCCAGTACCCGGCCTCGCTCTCGAAATCGAGCGTCGTCGTCTTGGCGCCGGATCGTCCGAGACGCTCGACAAGCTCACTGAACAGCTCCGGCCGGTGGCTCTCGCGCTCGATCCGCTCCCGGCGAGCGTCTGCGGTTTCGATCTGCCTGACGGTCCAGACATTGCGATCGACTTCCCGTTCCTCGAAACGCTTTTGGCCCATCTCCTTATCGACGACGGGCACCCTGACCTTGACTTTCTCGACGCCGTCCTTTCGCAGCGTCACCGTATCGCCTTCAGCGACGCCCGCCGCCTCGAGCGCCTTCGGCAGGCTGACGCCCCAGAGCCGATGGACGGTTCCGTCGTCCGTCCGGACGTCGGCATAGGGACTCTCGTCCGCATCCTCGTCTGTGGGTCGCAACTTCGCTATCCCTTCTTCGACCAGTTCGCCGGTGACGCCGGCGGCATGATCGACGCGCGGCTTACGCCTCCATTCCGGCCTCGCCTCGAAGTCCTCTGTCGCCGCATAGAGATCGGCGCGGTCACGATGCCTGGTCATCGCCACATAGGTCAGATGCTGGTCCATCATGCCGGTGGCGAGCACGAAAGTCCGGTCGACGGTGGCGCCCTGCGATTTATGAATGGTCGTGGCATATCCATGATCGACGTTGCGATAGCTGTCCTTGCTGATGCCGATGTCACGGCCATTGTCGAGCCGGACCGACAGCAACGCATCGCCGCGTCTGTCGCCGGTGGAAACGACCGTGCCGAGCATGCCGTTCTTGACGTATTGCGGACCAAGATGCCGCGCGCGTGGCTCCACGAAACGGGCGTTCTCGAGGAAGATGATGCGGTCGCCGGCGGCAAATTCGCGCAAGCCTCGCGCCGTCTGGAACGCGCGCGCCCCTGTCAGCGCGCCCTTCTCCACCATCACGCTGCGCAGGGACTCGTTCAGCTTCCGGACGTCGTCGTTGGTGTGGGCGAGTACCAGAAGCTCGTCGCCGCGAAGCCGAACTTCATTTCCGCCGGAGACAGAGTTCTCGAGCGCCTGTTCGCGCGCATCAGCCCAGTCGGCAACGATGCGGTCGACAATTTCGTCACGCGTTTCCGCCGCGACAATACGGCCATGCCGAGCATAGGTATCGAGGCCCTCTTCGATCTTACCGCGGGCGAACAGTCGAGAGGCATCGCGCGCCCACGCATCGCGCTGCCGCCGCACGCCGGCCAATTCGGCAAAGCCGACGCGCTCTGATATCGCCCGGAACGCGGCACCCGCCTGGATCGGCTGCAGCTGCATGGCGTCGCCGACCAGCACCGCTTTCGCGCCGGCGTCTTCCACCGCTTTCAGGACGCGCGCCATCTGCTGCGACGACACCATGCCGGCCTCGTCGATGACCAGCACGTCATCACGCTGGAGCAGATCGCGCCCGCTCGCCCAGGCAAGTTCCCAGGATGCCAGCGTGCGCGACCTGATGCCGGAACTGTCCTCAATCCCTTCGGCCGCCTTGCCGGCCAGCGCCGCACCGAAGACCCGCCGGTTCCCGCTCTCCCAGGCGAGTCGTGCGGCAGCAAGCAGCGTCGACTTGCCGGCGCCGGCGAGCCCAACGACGGCGGCGATCGCATTGTCGCCGGTGACGTGGCGAACGGCATCGATCTGTTCCACATCGAGCTTGAAAGGCTTTTCGGTATCAGCCGTTTCGATGCTTCGGACGGCTGCGGCGACCTGCGCGTTGGAGACGCCGAAGCCCCTGCGCTTTGACAACACTCGAGCGGACTCTGCCATGGCATATTCGAGACGCAGGATCTCCCGTGTCGTGAACAACGCCGGCTCCGACGCCTTGCCGGTTTCAGCGTCGAGCTGCTGCGGCCTCAGCATGACCAACTCGTCCGATGCCATCAGCCGCGCCCGGATATTGGTGAAGTCGACGGGATCGTCGACATAGCGGTGCAGCGCCCTGGCGATATCCTTCTCGTCGAAGGTGGAGCGTTCGTTGCCAAGCTGCTTGAACAGAAGCGCGGGCTCGGTCAGCAACCGGTCGGCCATCTCCTGCCGGCGGGCGAGATCGGCCGGCGCAAAATACATCGCGACGCCCTTGCGGGCGAGCGCCGCCTTTTCCGGTCCGAGATGCTTTTGCGCAATCCCGTCGAGACCCTGCTCGTCATAAGAGCGGCCGTCGAGGCGGATCTCGTGGCCGGCAAGCACCAGATGCCGATTGGCGGTTTCTGCCCAGGCGATCTTCCAGGCCTTCATCGTTTCCTTGTCGCCGGCCCAGAGCTTGTAGACGATCTTGCCGTTCGGCCGCTCCGGCGTGACGACGCGCAGCGGCTCGCCGTGCTCGCCAAGCACCGGCACCTTCTTCGGCCCGAACCCTTCTTCTGTCAGGGGACGCAGCGGGATCATCAGATGGATGTGGGGATTGCCGTCCTTGTCATGATAAACCCAGTCAGCCACCATTCCCTTCGACGTCAGATTGTCGCGGACAAATTCACGGACAAGTGAGATGTTCTCCGCCTGCGTCAGCTCCTCCGGCAGGGCGACAATCAGCTCACGCGCAAGCTGGGCGTCGACCCTCGTCTCGAAGGCATCCACCGCATTCCAGAGCGCCTCAATTGCCTTGCCGACCAGTTGCCCGTTGATCGCCGTCTTCAGCCAGGCCGGGATATCGTCCGGCAACGCCAGCTCCTCATGCACCAGTTCCCGCGATCCGCCGCGATAGCTAA
Organism: Sinorhizobium meliloti; assembly: GCF_035610345.1. The sequence continues at coordinate 1,636,654 of NZ_CP141213.1, forward strand.
AGGACGTCCCAGCCTGCTCGTCCATCATCCGGGTGCGATGGCGATAGGCGGCGGCCGAGACGATGCTACGTCCCGCTCCCCTGCCGATCACCTGCGCTCTGACGAACATGATCGCCACGGCTGTCTCCGCATCGTCCAAGCACGTCGCGCCAGCGACGTATATTGCGCCCTCAAACCGATCGGCCTGCCAGGGCCGATGCCGCCTTCTCGGTTGTAGGCTAGCCTATTTAACTATCGTATTCTAGATAGTATAGTCACCCCGTGGAGGTTGGTCGAACCCGGAAAGGACATCGGAATGGCCGCAAAATCATCGATCGCCGAAATCGACGCACAGATCGAGAAGCTACGCGAGCGCAGACGCGCGATGATCGCAAAGTCCGCCGAACGCTTTGCGCGCGCGGCAACGAAATCGGGGCTGGCGGAAATGGAGATTGCTGACGAGGAGGTCGATCGGATTTTCGGAGAGATCGCCGCGCGATTTCGTAAGGAAGAAAAGAAGGGGACTGCCGGCGTATCTACTTCGCCGCGTCGACCAGCAGCTGGCGGGACTGGAACGTCGGCGGAGGTTTCTCATGACAGCTGATCGCAAACGCGAGGCGCGCGAGAAGTTTTTACTCGGCGGCATCGTCGTCAGGGCGGGTCTCACGAAGGCCGACCGGGCGTTTCTGCTCGGCGGTCTACTCGAACTGGCGAGGCTTGATCCGGGCTCATCGGAGCATCGGCGGTTGCGCGATATCGGCGAGGAAGCGTTCAAGGCACCGGCGCTTGACGGTCATTCGACGCGCATCCCGGAGGCAACCGAATGACCGTGCGAGCAAAACCGCATCCGAGCCTGTTGCTCGTCCTGGTGCCTATCGCGGTAACGGCTGTCGCCGTCTATGTGGTCGGCTGGCGCTGGCCAACACTCGCCGGCGGCCTATCCGGGAAAGCGGAATATTGGTTTCTACGCGCTTCTCCTGTGCCGGCGCTTCTGTTCGGACCACTGGCAGGACTGTTGAGCGTCTGGGCGCTGCCATTGCACCGGCGAAGGCCGGTCGCGATGGCGAGCCTCGTCTGCTTTCTGGCGGTCGCCGGTTTTTACGCGCTGCGAGAGTTCGGCCGGCTCGCCCCGTCCGTGGAGAGCAGAGCGGTGACATGGGACCGTGCCCTTTCCTATCTCGATATGGTCGCCGTTTTCAGTGCAGTCGCGGGCTTCATGGCGGCGGCGGTGGCCGCGCGCATTTCCACCGTCGTGCCCGAGCCGGTGAAGCGCGCCAGGCGCGGCACCTTCGGCGACGCGGACTGGCTGCCGATGTCGGCCGCCGGAAAGTTGTTTCCGCCGGAGGGCGAGATCGTTGTCGGTGAGCGCTACCGCGTCGACAAGGATATCGTCCATGGACTGCCCTTCGATCCAAATGATCGCAGTACTTGGGGACAGGGGGGCAAAGCCCCTTTGCTCACTTACAAGCAGGACTTCGACTCCACCCATATGCTCTTCTTCGCCGGGTCAGGTGGCTACAAAACGACGAGCAACGTTGTTCCGACGGCGCTGCGCTATACCGGACCACTGATCTGCCTCGACCCGTCGACCGAGGTCGCGCCTATGGTAGTCGAGCACCGAAGCCGTGTCCTTGGGCGCGAGGTGATGGTGCTCGATCCAACGAACCCGACTATGGGATTTAATGTGCTCGACGGGATCGAGGCGTCGAAGAGACAAGAAGAGGATATTGTCGGCCTTGCGCATATGCTGCTGTCGGAAAGCGCTCGCTTCGAAAGCTCGAGCGGCGCCTACTTCCAGAACCAGGCGCACAATCTACTGACAGGCTTGCTTGCACACGTCATGTTCTCGCCGGATTTTGAGGGGCGGCGCAACTTACGCAGTCTCCGGCAAATCGTCTCGGAACCTGAGCCCTCGGTGCTCGCCATGCTGCGCGACGTTCAGGAGCACTCGCACTCTGCCTTCATCCGCGAAACGCTCGGCGTCTTCACCAACATGACCGAGCAGACGTTCAGCGGCGTCTATTCGACCGCCTCGAAAGACACGCAGTGGCTGTCGCTCGACAATTACGCCGCGCTCGTCTGCGGCAGCGCCTTCAAATCGAGCGACATCGTTACAGCCAAGAAGGACGTGTTTCTGAATATCCCGGCAACGATCCTGCGCTCCTATCCAGGAATCGGCCGCGTCATCATCGGCTCGCTGATCAATGCCATGGTCCAGGCCGATGGTGCCTTCCAGCGCCGGGCACTCTTCATGCTCGATGAGGTCGATCTCCTCGGCTACATGCGCGTCCTCGAGGAGGCACGCGACCGCGGCCGCAAGTACGGCATCAGCATGATGCTGATGTACCAATCCCTGGGGCAGTTGGAGCGGCATTTCGGGCGGGATGGCGCGACGTCATGGATTGATGGCTGCGCCTTGGCCTCCTATGCCGCGATCAAGGCGTTCGACACGGCGCGCAATGTCTCGGCGCAATGCGGTGAGATGACGGTGGAGGTGAAGGGAAGCTCCCGCAATATCGGCTGGGATACGAAGAACGGCGCCTCGCGCAAATCAGAGAGCGTCAATTACCAGCGGCGACCGCTGATCATGCCGCACGAAATCACCCACTCGATGCGAAAGGACGAACAGATCATCATCGTCCAGGGGCACAGCCCGATCCGCTGCGGGCGCGCGATCTACTTCCGGCGAAAGGACATGAAGGAGGCGGCAAAGGCAAACCGCTTCGTCAAGCCGATCCCGTGATGGGCCGCCAACAGACGCCGGGAAAAAATCTCTATCGCTCGGTGCGGCAAATACAGGGCGAACGGGTCCTCCGCGCCTGGCGGCGTGAACCAGTCTAGAAAGAGTGTATGGCCGAAGGAGTGAGCCCGAGCACCGTTAGACCAAACGCCCAGAAGGGCATGCCGTTGGCCGCGTCGGGATGGGCGTGGACGACGATCGACATCGGCACACGACGATCGCCGTAAGCATCATAAAACCTGTGCCGGGGGGAACATGCAAAGGGTATAGAAGGCGAATACCACGCGCTGTAAACCGCCGCCCTGAGGACGCCGAAGCCAATCGCGTACGGAGGGCTGACGATGAATCGAAGCGCGTGAAAAGCTCCGCTTCGGCTCGTCGCGCCGGTTTCGCGTTAAGCGTTTTGAGGCTCTGTCGACATGACGGGCTCCTCGGTATTCGCTAGCGCAGATCGAAGCAACAAAATGGTCATACTGTTCCCACACCCAAGGGCAAGCGAGGAAATCCTCTTGCGATAATTCGGCCGATCCGGGTCGCAACATCGAGCGAGAGGGGGGCGTGACCGCAGGCGGAGACCGCTCGCGGGACCGGTGAGCGAAGCGAATAGCACTCCGTCGGCCGTCGGCTGGCTCGCCCGAACAACGATCTCCAGTCTCGACGATCAATCACGAAAATGAATCGGTGTGGGCCGACCGATTCATAAGTGTCGTTGAACTCAAAAGCCGGAACGGGCGATTCTTCCGTCATGCTCACTCAGCCTATCAGTTCTACATCGAACGCACGGATGCGACGAAAACCGTGGCGCGCTTCTACACGCTCGCGATCGAACCGACGCTGTTCGGCACGCCCTGCCTGATACGGCGTTGGGGCGCATCGGGCCATGGTGCATCACTTCGACAAGGAAGAGGATGCTCTGCACATGATCCTCGATCTGCTGCGGACCAGACAGGCGCGCGGCTAAAGACCGAAACACGCGTTCGACGTGAACACATGGCCTGGGGTTTCCCGCAGCGAGCGCGCCCTGATCCTCGCCGGTGATCATTGGTACGAAGCGGAGCTTCGGCCGACGCGTCGGTCGTTTCGCGTGTCGGCTCAGGCGGGAAGGCAAACGCCGCCCTCAGAAGGGCGGCGCGGGGTCGAAGGTGCCCTCCTGTTCGGCGGTCGCTGCCGCCAGTTCGGCCTGAGCCAATTCCAGCTCGGCTTCGATCTGGTGGCGCTCGGCAGCGTCCGCGTTCCTGAGCTCGGCGCGCAGTTCTTCAACCTGAATTTCTGTTGCAATCGTCATCGTCGTCTTCTCCTTGGATAATGTGAAGATGACGCCACGGGGGTCGAGAGGATCGGGCCGGGTCAAGGATCGCGTCAGCGACCGCCGGAGGCGGCGAGCGGAGGAACCGATTTTCTGACGGTGCCCTTAAGGGCACCGGCTGAAAATTGGAGGGGCCGCGAAGGCCTTGAGGCGGCGCGAGCCCTCATGGCAGACTTGGCTATTTGATCAGACAAGCTTTCGCCTCGTGTGGCAGGGGAGAGGAGCAAAAGCGGGTTCGATGCCCGCTTTTGTTCCCGGTGCTGCGTTTAACGATCAAACCGAGTAACGGCGAAGTCGGCCCCGATTTCTCGGGGCCGCTCGCTTGGCTCGTCAGTCCGGATTGTTCCAGAGGATCACCTTCTTGCTCGGATCGCCGCCGGGTGCCTGTGCGAGGTTGCCGAAGATCACGCCGATCTCGGGAGCCTCCAGCTTCACTGAGAGGTATTCCTCGCCGGTCTGGCGGGCGATGCGGTTCCAGCCCGCGCCGATTTCGAAGCCGGTCTTGCGGTTGATGACGCGGTAATCGGGGGCTTCTTCGCTCGACTTGGCTGCGTTCGGGACGATGGCGATCGGGGCGTTGACCCGGATGGTGGCGAAGACGCCTTCGAGGATGCCATCGGTCTTCTGCGTCAGGGTTGCGATCGTGGTGGCCATGCTTCTGTCTCCTTCAGTTGCTCGGGACCATTCCCGATGGCGCACGAAGAGACGGCCGGCGTGCTCGGTCAGCTCGGTCGAAAATTTTGCCAAATTCTATTTTCCGCCAGGAGAAAGAACCGAAATCGAATTTTGCAAAAATTTCGGGCGAGTCTTACCCCTTTAGGGGTTGGCCGCAAAAGCAGGCGGTCGTCTATACGAGCGACACAAAACGGGAATGGTTCGGGGCAACTGAAGGACGCGACAAACCATTATGCTGTCCGGTCCACGCCGCGGGAGATCGGCCGCGCATCCCTTGATACGTTGGTCCGCGTGCCGGTCAACGCCATGCCCTCGCGCTCTCTCAGCTACAGCAGGCGGGTGAGCACGTCGCTAACGATATCACCCCTTATGTTGATCCGAGAGGTAGACGCGGCGAATGTATCGCCGCCTGCAGCCCGCGCGGCAACACCTGATGAAGCCGCTCGCGTGAGCGATAGGTGATCTTCCCCCACTCCCCCCGGGCGCCCGGCTATCTGCGCTGTTGGTGTTCTCCAGGCACATCGCGGCACGCGCCCCATCCGAGCGGTCGGAGCCGGCTTAGTAGCGGAACCAGGCCCGGCGGTGATCACGAGACAACAGGATCCCAGCAAGTCGCGAACGGAATGCCATAGAGCGCGACATTCTGATCCTGGGAAACGAAATGCGCTCCCTCCGCCAAGGCCTGCCCCCGACGATGCGGTTCGTGTCGGCCAAGGCCGTCAATGAGCAAGCCGCCGCCGTGTTGGTCAGCGTCCGGGAGCGTTTGATCCGCAACCGCACCCAACTCGCCAGTGCAATCCGCGGTTACACCGCTGAATTCGGCATTTCCGTCGTCAAGGAACTGGCGCACATTCCCCTGCTGCTTGAACGGATACAGTCCGACGAGACCGTGCCTGAGCTGACGCGGGAAGTGTTCGCGAGCCAGGTTGCGGAATACGCCCAGATCGAAGAAAAGATTGCAGACGTGGATGCCAGGATCATGGCATGGCAGCGAGCCGACGAACACAGCAAACGTCTCAATACTATTCCCGGCATCGGCCCGATCGGCGCGGCGCTCCTGATCATCGAGACGCCGGCACCAGAGCCATTCCGATCCGGCCATCGCGCCACCCGCCAACCGAGATAGCTGTTCAATGAAGCGCTCCTCAGTCGTTGCCATCGAATGGTGTTCGTGCGCGATGACCCATTCTCCGTTTTGTCGCTCGGCCGTCAGTCCGAAATCGAGGCTTGCGACGCCGGACCAAATAATTTGTCAGGCTCGAAAGTAGATTTCTGTCGCACGAAACCGACCATCCATTCGCTTGCATTGAACGATGACGTCGATCGAAACCCTCAACAATTGTTCAATGTCTTCCCGATCCAAATTGCGGCCCCCTTCGGACTCCTTCACAAGCAGCGTCAGCTGTTGGAAAGCGAGCTTGGCGGAGTCGGCATGCACGGTGGTGATCGATCCGGGGTGGCCGGAGTTGACGTTGCGGACGTAGTAGAAGGCCGTGCCATCGCGCAGCTCCTGCAGCAGTATGCGGTCCGGCCGCATCCGGAGGCATGATTCCAGCAGTTCTTTAGGGCCGGCGGCTGAAAGTCCCTGGGCGCCTTTCGAATAGAACAGACGCACGTGGTTCGGCTGTGGAATAGCGAGTTCGGGAGTGTCCTCGATCGAAATGATCCGCTCATGCTCGGGAATGTGTTTGATCAGCGCTTTCGAAAGCGTCGTCTTGGCCGATCCGGTTGCGCCTGAGATAACGATGTTCTTCCGTGAAATGACGGCTTCCTGCAGAAAATCCTTGAAGCGACCGGCACGGTACAGCGCCGCCAAATCCTGGTCCTGTGTCGAGGCGCCGTCGTTGACCGCACGCGTCTCGGAGAAGAACTCTCTTTCTTCCAGATCATCGAGCGTGAATGTGACCGAGGACGGCTTACGGATAGTGATGCTGACCGTATTCCTGCTGGTAGCCGGTGGAATGACTATCTGGATCCGTTCGTCCCCCGGCAGCGTTGCCGACAGGATTGGCCGGGTTTCATCAATGAATTGATGGGAGAAACTGGCCACGGCCCGGGCAAGGCGCATCAGCTTCTCGAAGGAAAGATCCGGCAGATCATAGGTCCGCCAACCACCAGCGCCTTCCGTCAACACCTCCCCGGGCCGGTTTACGATCACTTCGTAGAGCGTGCTGTTACCGAGGAACGGCGCGAACGGAGAGAGCAGCTCACGAACGACCGTTGCGTCGGCCCCTTCGGTCATCGCCTTTGCTCTACTTCGTCACGAGCGTTGACTGCGGCCTGAAGTCCGGCACCGCCCGGCCGAGGACCTTGTTTTTCGGCTCCGTCACCCGTAATCCGTAGACACCGGAAAAGTCGAGATCGCGTGCCACGAAGATCGAGACCAGTTCACCCTGATGTTTGTTGAGCGTCGGCGGAATGTTGATCGATTGCTCGACAGCGATCGCCGCCGCCTGCTGGCCTGCGCTTGTCGTGTTCTGCGTGTCGACATCGCTTTCCTGCAGGCGGCTGCTGGCATAGCTCGTGGCGTCGCCAAAGATGGAAAGAAGAAGCGCAGCTCCGAACCGCTCCCACCAGTGGGTGTCCACATGGCCGTCGACGCCGGCCCGGCCGAGCGCATCCGTCGCCGGTGAGGCCAGTGTGACGATGACGCCGTTCGGGGTCTTCGCCCGGTTCCAGAGCACAAAGAGGCGCTTCTTTCCGCGCTGAAGACCGCCGCGATACTCGCCAAGAACTTGAGTGCCTTTCTCCATCAGCACGACGCGGCCGTTATCCGAGAGGACATCACGGTTGATCACGCAGCTTGTAAAGCCGGGCTGATCGGATGCCATGGCAGTTTCCAGGACGCAGGGTATCGAGGTCCCCATTGCGACGATGAAGTTACGATTGCCGAGTGTGCCGGCGCGCGAGCCCTCAAGCTTGGTCGATCGTAGCAAACCGTTGAATCGCTGTTCATCGGCATTGGCTGTATTCTGGCCCATCATGTTTCCATCGAGCGGCAGGAAATTGCTGTCCGTCGAAATGGCAGGGTCCGCGGTATCATGGCGCGATGCCGCGGCTTTCTGTCCGCCGCTATAGGCCATCACAGGCGCCCGCCGCGCCGAATCGAGCAGCGGATCTTCCTCCTTCACCTCCTCGGTCATGACGGGGGTCGGTAGCTTCACTTCCGGTACTGGCTGTACCGGTTCCATTTTCTCCTTGGCCGGTTCGAAGTCCGTCGTCTGGCGAATGACGACCCGATCCGGCTTCGCCCCATCCGTCGACGTCGTCTCATCGCTCATCGACCAGAGTGCGAAGGCGACGAAGGCAAAGACCGCCAGTGCAACGGCGCCCCGCTTTAGGACGGGATTGTTGTCGATCTTCCGTGCATTGACGGTCTCTGCGCGCTCGCCCGGGATGCGGCTTTCGTCTTCCTGAATCAAATCAGTCTCCTATTGCGGTGCGCCATTATCCGTGCGTACGACACGCTCGACCAACGGGGAGGTTGTGTTGGTGTCAAAATTGATCCCGACCGGGTCGTAGGCCTCGTTGAAGACGCAAAGCACATCCCCTCCCCGGCGCAGGAGGAACTTTCGGCTGATCGCGTGGACGAGGACCAGATTGCCATCAACGGACTTGGGCACGAGCCTTTCGCTGCCATCCGAGTTCTCTATGTAGATGGCAGGCATCTCCTGGTTGCCGACGAAGGCAAAGGTCGTGACCTTGCCATTGTCGTAGACCGATTGCGGCTCCAGCGCCTGTGAGCCTTGCGCCGAGTAGCGCCAGTTTCGTGGGCCATAGGTCTCATGAGTAGCCAGCACATGGTCGGCCATCTTCGCCTGCGCGGAGATCGCTCGCGCCGCCGCGGCCTGGCGCCGGCGTTCGGCTTCGTCTGCTGGATACCGGTATTTGACGTAGAAGTAAGTATTCTGGCCGACCTCCACTTTTCCATCGCGCACCGTCAGTTCCATCTGGTAGCTGCGGGTCGACCCGTCCCGTCGCGTGGTCACCACGGAGATATTGGTGACCGGCTGGTTCTCGCGGGGTTTGAGGAACAGGATGTTTCCGGCGGGCGCCACCTCCCAGGCGATTCTGTTGCCAAGCGCGACGTGGGCAATCTCCTCGTCGGCCGCGAATTCGACCTGCACCGATGACCGTAGCGACCCAATGATTCGGGTGATGTTGTAGGGCTGGTAATCGACAAAGCGCACGCGGCTGTCCTGCGACGCACCGCGCGGGATTTCGAGAGCCAACACCGTGGAAGCCGAGCCGGCCAAGAGAAGAGTGAGAATTGCAGCGGTCCGCATCAGTTGATGGTCTCCGGGTCGGCCCGGTATTCGCTGACCGCAAAACCGAGAGGATTCACCAGCCGATCCGTCGACGACATCGGCGCGTTTGCATAGGAGAAGGTGAGCGTCGCAACCCAATGGGTTGCTCGGACATCTTCTCCGCGGGTGACCGTGCGCATGTAGCGAACGGATACGACATGCGGATTGATCAGCGAAATCGAGGCGATGCTGATACGCGCGGTGGCGCCACGCCCATAGGTGTTCTGCGGCGACTTGGGATTGCTGCCGCGATAGAGTCCCGAAAACCGCGCCTGCTCCGGTTGCGTCGACAGCAGGGCGACGGTGCGGAAATTCTCTTCCGCCTCGCTCCAGACATAACCTTCGCGGGCTCGGACGTATTTCGCGGCGAAGTATTTGGTCACGGCCTCATCATAGGTGTCGGCCGTCGATGTCAGCGCGGAGACAACATCGACGATGCCCGTCGAATTGTCGACCCGCACGACAAACGGTTCCACCGTCTTCAGCGGCGAGAGACCGGCGACGGCGAAGATGGATGTGCCGGCAAGAACGCCTGCAACGGCGGCGATCGACCAAGCAACGCGGGCCGAGCGTTCGACTTGGATCATCCGTTCCTGATCGAAGCGCCGCGCTTTTTCGAAGTATGTCTTGAGTTCGTCGCGCGGAACCATCGCGCTACCCCTGGCAAGGACGATAGGATGCGCCGACGCCGAGATGGGCGAAGGCCGGAGGCCCCTTACTTGCCTCGGCATAGGCCGTGGCGACGGACCGAGACGCCACCGGTCGGGCATCCGACTGTTTTTGTTTCAGGATGCCATTGTCCTCCCACTGCCACATGGAGCGATTGAGAGGACGGCGCGAATAGCCATCGCATTTCGAGAGCGGATAGGCCATCGATGCGCAGCCGCTTAAGGCGACCGCCATGCAAAGCAGCGGAAGTGTTTTGATCATTCCTGCAGACCCTTTTTCTTGTTCCTGCGAAAAGCGTCATGATCCGGAGCCTTTCGAGGTGAAGGTTCGACCGACGGCGCGGACACCCCGTCCGGCCGCACGTACGGTATGGGACGTCGCCCAAGCGAGCGTGCTTTCGTGAGCGTCGCGTGCCGCACCGTAGCCGTAGGTCAACGATGCCCCGCCGGCAGCAAGCGCCGAAGCGATGTTGGGAAGCTGGTAGAAGACGTAGAGGGCGGCGAGGCAGATGGCGCAAAGCGCGATCGGCCGCATCAACACATCGCTATAGGCATCGATCGCTGAAAAGGTCGTGTCGACCGAGGTGATCAGCAGCGAGCCGACGGAGACGACGAGGACCTGCAGGATCACGAAGTTTGCAAGCTGCCCGATCCAGGCCTCGGTAAAGCGTCGCGTCGACTGGAACATGGCGAGTGCCACGAAGATCGGTCCGATCGCCAGGACGATGGCAAGCGCAAGCCTGGCATAGAGCGAGACGACGTAGCCGACAGCGGCGACAATGAAGCTTGCGCCGATCACGAGCATGCCGCTGGTGCCACTGACGATGTCGATAGGCCAGGAGGCGCGCGTCCAGATCTCTTTGGCGCACTGTTGTCCCTTGTCGAGCAGCCCGTCAAAGGTCGAAGCACTCGGCTCCGTCCCGGTATTCAGCGCCTGGGAGATTTCGCGCGGAAGGACGTCAAAGAAGATGTTGGTGACGTAGGTCTGGTATTCGCTGGCGTTCTTCACCAGCATGACGATGATGGCGAGCTTGATTGCGCGGAAAGCGAAATCGAGGACCGGCTCCTGGACGGATCCGCGCAGCACGAGATAGCCATGGAGGACCACGTAAAGGGTGACCGCCGTCGTCAGGGGGCCAGTGACCCACTCGGCAATGTTCGACGTGCCCGAGGCAATGAAGTTCCCGAGCGGTGCCTTGAACTGCCCGTCGACAAAGGCGAAGACTTGATACACGGTTTACCTCCGAGCGCTCCTTACATTCGTTCAAGGCGCGCCCTGAAATCTGCGGCCGCAGCGTTTTGGCAATTCGGAGTGTTGCCCAACTCACCCGGATTGTGGCGGCATTTGCCGATCAGGTCGGCGAGCAGCGCTTTGTCGGCAATCAGTTCACCGACGGTGTAGACGCGCTCGGCTTCCTTCGAGCAAGCGACCAGAACGAGGAGAAAGACAGAAAGAAAGTGCTGCCTCATTGCAGTGCGGCTCCCATGGCGTCCATGCGCTGGCGCCAGTCCTCGGCCTTGCGCTGTTCATCGACCTGCGCCTGCGCCTGCTGCACCATGCGCAAGCCTTCCATCCGCAACACATCGGTCTGAAGAAAGGCCTGCTCGGCCTGCAGCCGAGCCTGCAGGTCGGCGATATCCTTGGCGTCACTTGCGGTCGATATTTTCTCGCGCAACTCATCGATACCATTGATGCGCTTGGTCGCCGCGTCGTAGATCTGCTGCCCGAGGCTCATCTGCCCGGCATTCTTGTTCTGGATGCGCGAAAGCTCCTGCGCGTAGAAGTCGTCGGCGTTAGCCCGATAAGTCGTATTGCGCTCGAAGAATTTTGAGGCCGAGTCACCGAATACGCCCGTACTGTTGCCCTTGAACAGGCCCTCGATGGTGCTGAAGTCCGCCGGCAGCGCTTTGCGAATGGCCGGATCGTTCAAGACGCTGGCAACATCTGCCATGCCGGTTAGCTTGTTGAGCGAACCGTAGAGCTGTTGTGCCTGCTCGATCTGCTGGTTGAGCGATTCGAGTTGCGACTTGAGCTCAGCGATCGTCTCGATGTGCTTGGCGACCGCCGTCTGGTCGATCACCGGAATCCCCTGCCCTGCAGCACCGCTGGCGGAGAAGACGAGCGCAGAGGCAATCACCGCACGATTAAGTCGAAAGGGAACCATCAGCTCGCACTCCTTCTCTGCTGGAAAACCGGAAGCCAATCCTTGGCGTCTTTGCCGACCTCTGCACGGACTGCATCGGCAAGTTCCACGTTGGCGGTTCGTCCGGAGAGGATGGCGAGCTCGTCGTCAAAGCCCTTGAGATCTAGCTCGGCGACGACACTGTTGTGCCCCTGCTTCAACACGAACCTTCGGCTCTCGACCGAAAGCTCGCGCGCGACCAGCTCGAATTCGCGCTCCGTCAGCTTGAAGCCATCGACATAATCGGCATGGTTGCCGCGGGAGTTCGGCAGGAAGATCTGGGTCGGGCATTGCTCGATGATGGTGTGAGCAATCGGTGAAACGATCGCATCCCGTGGACTCTGAGTGGCAAAAAGCATGAGTCCGTTCTGCTTGCGGATCGTTTTCAGCTTGTTCTGAGCGAGGTCCCGGAAGCCTTCGTCCTGGAGTGCCTTCCAGAATTCATCGATAACGATGATGATCCTGCGGCCGTCGATCAGTTGCTCGACCCGATGGAAGAGGTAGCCCATCAGCGGGGTCCGGATTTCCTCGTTGTCGAGAAAGTCGGTCATGTCGTAGCCGACGAACTTGCCACCGATGCCGAATTCGCCGAAACCGATATCCTCCATGACGTTGTCGAAGACCCAGCCGAGCGGCCCTCCCCTCTCCCACCGCCGCAGCCTTGCCGCAATACCTTCCGGGTTCGTGTTGTCGAGAAAGGTCCTGAGCGCGCCGATCGTCCGGCGCTCGACCGGCAGGTCGGCGAGCCCGTCGATGGCGGACGCAATGTCGCGGAGTTCAGTCACGGTCAGTTCCCGCGTTGCCGAACCGACAAGCTTGCCGACCCAGCGCGTCAGGAACACCTTGTTCTCTGGCGTCAGTTCGAGTGCCTTCAGAGGGGCGCAGCCGGTCGGGATGCCATTCTTGAGGGGCAGATAGGTGCCGCCGGCGGCGCGCACGTAGAGATCTCCTCCCCTGTCTTTGTCGAAGAACACCACATGCGGATCATGCTTCTCGAGTTGCGATAGCATGAAGTTGAGGAGCACGGTCTTGCCGGCGCCGGATGGTCCGCAGACGAGGGTGTTGCCGAGATCGCCGTAATGGAAATTGAAGTAGTACGGTGACCCGGACGCCGTCTTGAGCAGGGCGACAGCAGGCCCCCACTCATTGCCGTCCTTCTGGCCTAGCGGGTAGGAGTGGAAGGGCGACAGAGCGGCGAAGTTCCGCGACGTGATCGCGCCGGACCGGGCCCGATAGCGGAAATTCCCAGGTAGTTGCGCCCACCAGGCCGCCTCGAGACCGAGGTCCTCGCGCGCGACGACCGCGCCACCACTCGTCATGCTGGCGCGCGCCTTAGCGAGATTATCGGTCAGTTCCTTAACCGAGGGAGCAAAGACGGAAAGCGTCAGGTGGTGCTCGCCGAGCACGAACCGGTTGGACTCCAGATCGTCTATCGCCCCATCGAGCTCCTCTATCTGCGAAGCCGCCTTGTCGCCGCTGCTGACCATCTGGTTCTGCTTGCGGCCCATGATCACGCGGGCGTCCGGCTTCGAGACAAAGGAGAAGGATTGCGCCAGTATGAGTTCGAACGGGCTGGTAAGCACGCTATCGAGCATGCCCGTCCTGGTGCGGGCCGGATATTCCTTGAAACTCAGCATGCCGGCATAGCGGCTTTCAGCCTCATGCCGGATTTCGATCGTTTCGCGGCCGACAATCACACGATCCGAGTAGATCGCCGACGCAATGCGCCCCTCTGTCAGCGGGATCGGCTCGCGCCGGCCGCCGACGAGCTGATGAAGCACTTCGCTCGGCTCCGAAAACAGCAGGCCATCGCGCTCGTAGACGGAGAGCATCCGGGGTTCGAAGCGCTTCAACGCGGCGGTGGCATCGACGACCTTGTCGCGCAGCTGCTTGAGAGCGTCTTCGTCCAGCTCGACACCCGCGCAATGGGCCCGACGCAGGCGCGCCAAGAGCTTCGTCGCCTTGTCGGCGGGATCGCGAGCCGGAGACCAGAGGATGGTCAGATAAAGGTCGTTGCGGAACAGATCCTCGCGCACCATGCGCGCGCGATATTTGTCGTTGAGCGCGGCCGAAAAAGCAGTCGTGAAGGTTCCCCCGGGATAGTCGCTGTCCCGGCGCCGAATGAGATGGGTCCACAAGGCAAGCCGCTCGTCGGCGATGTTCCGGTAGAGCGTGTTGAGGTCGCGATGAAGCGCGTTCAAATCGAGAACGTCCGCCGTCTCGAACGAGACGCCTTCGAGCGCGATCATGACCATCAGGGTCCGGGAATCGAGTGCAATCGTCGCCTCGTCAACATGGCGGACATAGGGGATAAAGGTCTCAGGAGCGAGTTCGCGAGTCCTGAGCGTTGCATTGCTAGACAAATCCGAGGTCCCTTTCGTCGTATTTGCGGGCGAGCTTCAGGGGGCTAAGCGTCGCGCCGGCCCAATAGGCGCTGTTGCGGTACCGGCCGCGTGTCTCCACCCAGGCCAATAAAATGCGAAACATGTTGTGGTCGTGTTTGACGAGTGCGCGGAACACCAGGTGGAAGACGACGCCGACAGCCAAGTAGGCGATCGAGCCGGCGACGATGTAAAGAACAGTCGTCAGCATGATGTTCATGCCCATGGCTTCCATCGTCACGCCGGCAATCATCGCCGGCCGGGTGCAGGCAATGAACAGCGTGTCCTCCTCGAGCGTCGGGCGCGGGGTCGCCATGGCGTCAGCTTCCTACGATGGTGTTCACGAGTTCCGTAGCGCCGAAGATCCCGCCGATGCCAATGATCCAGAACCCTGCCCGTCTCAAATCCATGTAGCCGAACATCCAGGCAATGCAGATCACGATCACCGCGATCACAGCCAGCAGCTTGGCAATGTTGCCGGTCAGCATGTCGACGATGTTCTGGAGTACGGTCTCGATGCCGGCGGCTTGAGCGAAGGCCGGTTCGACCAGGGTGGCCACTGTGGCGACGGCCATCAGGGTCGAGGCGGCGATCGGGCGGATACGGGCACTGAGGGTCATTCACTCTGCTCCATTTGACTGTTCTGAAACACAAGGACGGAAGATCTCCGTCGAGACCTGAAAACATCCCAGGACGGCGCTGATGTCTCATCGACGGGCCGGACGTCGTCCGCCTCCGCCACCGCCACATCGCCGGCGCTAGCTTCGGTGACCTCCCTCCGCTGTCCGTCATCTCCGATCACGAGAGTCGCAACGGTTTTGCCGAGCCGCTTCACTTCTTCGCGGACCTGCTCGTCGTACTGGACCATGGCGCCAACGGACGGATCGTCGCGGCCGTAGTAGGATTGCAGCATCACCTGTTCGGCCTGGTACGGATCCGCGCCGG
Source organism: Sinorhizobium meliloti (assembly GCF_035610345.1). Next base: position 1,651,838 of record NZ_CP141213.1, read on the forward strand.
CCTTCCCTGCGAGCCGGTAATATCCGTCGAGCAGCGTCGCGGTGGCCTGAAGGTTGAGGCACGGGTCGGAGGCGTCGGAGATCGAGAGCTTCAGCTTCTCAAGTTCCTCCCTGCCGATGCCGCCGAGACCGAGATGAATGTGCTGACGCTCGGCCGCCAGCGACGTGGCGATGTTGATCGCTTCCGTCTTGTTCGTTGGCCGCCGCGAGAGCGGGGCGCCGCTGTCGATCCGGATGGCGAATGGCTCGAAGCGGCTTTCAAGGCTGACGACACCGGCAATTGTCTCGGCCGCAATTACAGGCGCGCAAGTTTGCGCCAGATCGAGGAACTCAACAGGCATGACTCAGTACCACACCCTTTGTTTGCCGACGCCGTTGATGGTCAGGTCGATATAATGAGGCTGCGGGCGGACGTGCGGCCGCGTCGTCACATAGCGTCGGCACTCGGTGGGGCCCTCCCTCCGCCGCCACGTTGCCGACGTGATCCGATCATTATTGGAATAGCATTCATCAGTTGGGACAGTCTGTGGCCTGTTCGAGACGCAGCTCGCCTCGAGCCCGCGATCACCATACCGGGTCGTCAGGCGGTAGCCATCGTTGCAGTAATACGGCTCGTATCTGGGGCGCGAGGCCTGGAACCCAACGCCGCTGCAGGTCGGAAAGGAGTGTCCCTTTGCAAGCTCGTGCCAGAGCTTCTCGATCGGAGGCCGGCACTCTGCATACTGCGTCGGTCCGCCGGGATTGGAAAGGCACAGGATAACCTGGCATCCCCACTCATCCGCTCGCGCTTTACCGTCGAAAACAAGATAGAATGAGGCTAAGCTGGCTGCAGCAATGACTGCCTGCATGAGAGACTTGTCCATGACCACTACCCTTCACCGACGCAAGCATATGCGGAACCTAGAAGGCTCTGCGGCTTCCTGACTCGTTTTACAATCATATATCTGATAGTATAAAAGATGACAAGAGCACTCAACGCACATTGGCAGAGTCAGTTATTTGCGGCCTACGCCCTGCAAGAAGTCCTCGACAAACCGATCGACGGGGAAACGCCCCAATCGCGCCTGAAGCAGCTTGGAATGATGACGGTCCTCTACATGATGCACCAGAGCCACGAAAAGCTAACCCTTTCAAATATCGTAAAAATCACCGGGCTGACGCGCAATGCCGTGGCGGAATCGATTGATCCACTCGTTGAGCGCGGCATACTTACAGAGACGATCGTGAAGAACTCAATGGGGCGCGGAACTGCGAGGCAGTTCGAGTTCTGTCCCGAGGTATTTGAGAGACTGAAGCTGGGCGTCGATCAGAGAAAGCCGCAGACGTAATGGCTGTTATCTGATACTATGAGTAGGCGCGAGCTCACGGGCGCTTTCGGTGCACCATCCATCAGGTCCGCCCTGCCGCTTGCCGTTGGGCGCCACCACGCGGCCACACCAGCGCAAGAGCAGGAAGGCAGTCAGCGGCAACTTGCCGGAGAAGTTACTGGCCGCCTGCTCCGGCGAACGATCAGGCGCGATCGGGCGCGGCTTTGACGCCATTACCTCCGGCGGCGTCGCCGCCCGGAACTGGCCGCTCTACGGGCTTGAGGATCTGTCGGTGAGGACTCAATGCGCGCCGATCCCGCGCTGGAGCCTCTCCCTCCCCCTCGATCAGCCTCGATCGCACCACGATGATCACGAGCGACGATGACGAACACGTGCCGGCCTGTGACTGCCTCAAACGATGCGTCAAAGCCTAACGGAACGGCCTGTGTTCCGGCGCACTGACTAGGGCAACATCGACCGGCGCGGCTCACGCCGCAGTCGGCCAATCTGATCTTGAATCGCCGGTCCAATGCCCGGCAAGACGACGCCAATACAAACGAGCGCGAAGTGGGTCCAAGTGACCAGTATCGCTGACCGCAGCTCGTCCAACTTTACAGCTTTTGGGGCAAGCGAAATGCGCTTCATCACCGAGGTTCGAGCTGCGGGGGTTCTCCGAAAAGGTGACTGTGGTCATCAGGTGGTCGCTAGCGGCATCCTCCCGTTCTCCGATCGCGGAACGCTGGCTACGCGCAATTGCGTACTGCGTTCAACTTGTCACCGTCACAATCAACGCACAGATTAGAAGACCTCCCTGGTGGCCTCGTGCCGTTGACCACGGATGTACTGGCAGCGGCATGAGGTCGCGGCTGCTAAGATCTAGGCGGGCTTTCTCGTCCACCCCCTATCATCAACGGGTCGAACAGCGTTGGCGCTTCCTTGCATCTGGCGCACCAGAAGCGGCCTGGCATCGCCGACTTTTCGTGCTTGGATTCGGCCTGGAACGGATTGGTGTGGGTTTGGGAAGCCAGCAGTGGTCTCCCGGCTACGGATGGCACAATCTCGGGCCAGCACACCGGTTGCAAGAACCATCTTGGCTGGCACATCCGCATCAACTGGGCATATGCGCGCAGGTTTATACGACATAAATACCCCTTGTGATGGGGACACCATCTTCGCGGGGAGGCGACAAATGCCTTGTCGCTCGATAGGAAAAGCAACAGAGCATCCACCCGTTGAACGCCCGTAGCGAACCTACGTCGTTGGCGCTTCGGTTTCATCACACCGTTTCCTTTTTAAGCGCGGCTGAAGGCTCTGCGGCACCAATGCTTTGAGGAAATGAGGACAACGGATAGACAGCTTGTTCCGTCTTATCGAGATACTGCATGAGGGCGGTCACGAGGTGATAGAATATGGAAGCTGGGACTTCAGTCGCAACGGCCCTACCCTTCTCGTCGATGCGGTCGATCCACATCCCTAGCGGCGCCGGGTCGATGTGCCACCGGAACAGCCGGCCGACACGCGCCTCGATCTCCGGCTTGAGATCCGGTCCACCCGTGCCTTCCAGCGCGAGCGCGGCCTTGATCGCCTCGGCCTGCGGCCAACTACGCGAGATGAGGTCAAGTGGGAGGGCGGCGCGCGACACCGCTCCGTAAGCCAGTCCTGTCGACCGATTGAGCCCAGTTGCTATCGCGGAAGCGTAAAGCTTGCGGGCAAAAGCAATCAGATCCGTCTGCCTACTTTTTGCGGCAAACTCGACGAGAAGCGAGGCCCATTCGAAATGATGGCCGGGCTCCGTCCACTGGCCCTTTTCGCCGAGGGCCGGCGTCCAGCCGTCGTCGAAATATTCGCCGAGCGTCCAGCTTTCGGTATCGAAGAAATGGCTGCGGAACAGATCGATGATGCGGGCAGCCCGGCGCAGATAACCCCGCTCGCCCGTTGCTGCGTACCAGGCGAGGAATGCCTCGAGAAGATGCATATGCGGGTTGCTCCGGCGCAGCTCGTTACCGTCGGATGTCTCCAGGAAACCGGTCAGTTTGTCGTCCTCCAGGTGCTCGTCGAGAAAGGCGAAGGTCTCCTGGCCTAGCCGCAGAGCGTCTGGATTGCCGGCTTGGTGTGCGTGAGCGAGCATCAACAGGACACAGGCATGATCGTAAGCATCCTCACACGCATCGGCAATCGTGCCGTCTTCCTGAAGCACCCGCGCCCAACCGCCGCGTTGAGTACGTCCTTTCTCCATGAATGCAATGCCATGCGCGATCAACCGGTCGGCATCGCCGTCCCAGCCGCGTAGCTTTGCCACGGAAAAGGCGTAGGCCTGACGGGCCATAGTGCGCATACGCTTGGGCTTCATCAGAGGTACAGCCTCGAAACTCAGGGCTTCGTGGAAACCGCCATTGCGCTCGTCGACACCCGCCGTAGACCACAGCGGCAGCGTTTCTTCGAACAGCCAGTGAGCGACCCGCTCACGCCAGGCACCGGGCTGCAGCACGCGACCGTGAGCCGGGGTGAACTTCGTCTCCAAACGCCCGCTCTTTTCTAGTTGTTCGACGATGCGCTTGACCTCCTGGCTCTTGGCGACCGGCGCCACAAAGGTGGCGTCAGCCGTGGACACGATCGCGACCTCTCGGAGGCCGATGACCGAAAGCAGCCGACCCTGGCTGCGCAGGTAGGAGCGCTCGCAATCGATTGCGACGACGTCGCCGATCACCACATTGCCGTTCCCGTCGGTAGGGCTGATATCGAGCAACGACTGCCAGGAGCCGAGGTCGCTCCAACAGAAGCTCGCCGGCACCATCGCGATGCCGCTCGCATGCTCCATGATCGCATAGTCGATCGAGGCAGAGGGGATCGTCGAATATTGCTCAATTGGAAGGTAGGTACCCGACACCTCGGTCGCTGCCGCCGCGAAGGCGCACTCTGCCTTTTGCCAGATCGCCGCCTGATGCTTGCGGAAGGCCGTGCGCATAGCGCCGGCGCGGAACAGGAAAATGCCGGCGTTCCAGAAAAAGGTTCCGGATGCGACATAGGCCTTCGCCATCTCCAGTTCAGGCTTCTCAACAAAGCGGGCGACATCTCGAACATTACCCTTCCCAACCGACTCTATGTAGCCGTACCCAGTTTCCGGCCGGTCGGGCGGGATGCCGAAGACAACAAGTCTGCCGGCTTCGGCGGCCGGCACGCCCTTTTCCACAGTATTCCAGAACTGCTCCTCGGTAGAAATCTCGTGGTCGGAGGGCACAACCAGGACCAGTCCGTCGCCGTGAGCGGCAATCGTTTCGAGTGCAGCCACCGCGACCGCGGCAGCCGTATTTCGGCCAACCGGCTCGAAGATCGCGTGACCACCCGCCAAATCGATACCGGCCAGGTCGGCACGCACCCGCTCAGAATGGCGCTCCGACGCGATCACGTGGACTGGCGTGTCTCCAGCCGATCGGGCCTTCAGCCGCCGCACGGTGTTGACCAGCATTGAGCCGTGGCCGGCAAGGTCATGAAATTGTTTCGGATTGTCCTCGCGTGAGAGTGGCCAAAGCCGCGAGCCGACGCCGCCGCTCATCACGAAGCAGGAAATCCGTTCCGGCATAACTTCGCCCTCTTCCGTTGCTCGCTTCTGGCTAGAAGGTCTGGTTGTACGCGCCGACCTCCGGATTTTCCCTGATTACGCAGTCGACCGCCTCGAACATGGCGCGCCGGCGTGCTTCCGAGACCGGGCTTTCGACCACGACGACGAGCTCCGGCTTGTTGGAGGATGCCCGCACCAGGCCCCAGGTGCCGTCCTCGGTCACCACGCGCACGCCGTTGACGGTGACGAGATCGGCAATCAAATGTCCTGCGACAGGAACTCTGTCCCGCTGCATCGCCCGGAACCGCTCCACCACCCGTTCGACCACTGCATACTTCACCTCATCGGCGCAAGGTGGCGACATGGTTGGTGAACTCCAGGTCATCGGCAGTGCCTGGTAGATCTCGGCCATGCTTCTGTTCGGACTGCGGTCGAGCATCTCACAGATCGACATCGCGGTGATCAACCCATCGTCATACCCGCGCCCGAGAGGCGGATTGAAGAAGAAGTGCCCCGACTTCTCGAAGCCCGCGATGGCACCCAGTTCAGCGACCCTTCGTTTAATGTAGGAATGGCCGGTCTTCCAGTAGTCGGTGCGCGCACCGTTCGCCTTCAGCACCGGATCGCTCGCGAAGAGCCCGGTCGATTTGACGTCGACCACGAATACCGAACCAGGATTCAAAGCGGAAATATCGCGTGCCAACATCACACCGATCTTGTCGGCGAAGATCTCGCTGCCCTCGTTGTCGACCACCCCGCAGCGATCGCCATCGCCGTCGAAGCCCAGCCCGACATCGGCGCCGCTCTCCAAGACCTTGTCCCGGATGGCATGGAGCATCTTCAGGTCCTCGGGATTGGGATTATAGCGGGGGAAGGAATGATCCAGCTCGCAGTCGAGCGGGATCACCTCGCAGCCGATCCGTTGCAGCACATCAGGCGCAAAAGCGCCGGCCGTGCCGTTGCCGCAGGCGGCAACGACCTTTAGCTTCCGGCCAATGCGCCTGCCTCGGGTCAGATCGTCGATATAGCGCCGACGGAAGTCGGGAACAAACTCATAGGCTCCGCCGCCGTTCAGGTCGAAGTCAGCTTCCAGTACGATCCTTCTCAACTCCGCCATCTCTTGCGGCCCGAAGGTCAGCGGCCGGGCCATGCCCATCTTAACGCCGGTCCAGCCGTTCTCGTTGTGCGAGGCCGTCACCATCGCGACCGACGGCACCTCGAGTGCGAACTGCGCGAAATAGGCCATCGGAGACAAAGCCAGGCCGATGTCCCTGACCCGGGCGCCTGCGGCCATCAGCCCGCAAACCAATGCCAGCTTGATGCTAAGCGAGTAGGAACGGAAGTCGTGCCCGGTCACGATCTCCGGACCGGCGCCCGAGCGCTGGATGAAGGTCCCGAGCCCCATGCCCAGTGCCTGAACGCCCATCAGGTTAAGTTCGGGCGCCTTCCCGCCATCGGAGCGCCCGAACCACCACCGCGCATCGTATTCCCGAAACCCCGTCGCCCGTATCAGGGGGCTCGTCTCATAGATAAATTTGTCAGGTCCGGGTTCTTGGGCCCGCCCATTTGCCGACGCCGATTCAAAACGAGCGAAATTCATCTGCACCGCCTCGCGCACCGCCAATTGTTGGAACCATTAACAGGATCGCGGTTGCGGCAGTCCCGGCTTGTCCCGTGCTCCCCCCTCGACGACGAACATATCGCTGAGCTTGTAAGCAACCTCAGTCCGGTTCGTAGCCTTCAGCTTTTTCATGATGTTCCGGATGTGGACCTTTACGGTGCTCTCACGCAGATTGAGCTCGTAGGCAATGATCTTGTTCGCCTTGCCGCGCCTGAGCGCTTGGATGACTTCTTCCTGGCGCTGTGTGAACATCCCCCCCAGAGGCCGTGACACCTCCCCGCCAGCGACCATGTCCATTCGTGTGGTCAGGACACTGCTGGCGGGGACGAATATCCCGCCGGCTCGCGCCAGATTGACGGCTTGCACACAGACTTCAAACCCGATCGAGGATGGTATATAGCCCCTGACCCCGCACTCAAGTGCCTTGAGGATTTGAGGCAGTTCATCCCAGTCGGATAGGAGCACGACGGGGGTCGGGGCAAATTCCCTCACCAGATCCGAGATTTCGGCCGAATTGCTGGTATCGACAGCCTTTCGACCACCGATATTCAACAGGATTGCCGCGATGGGCGGATGAGGTTCTTTGTCCTTCCGCCATTCATCAACTGAACCATAGGCTAAGACTTGCATGCCGATACCATGCAGCACGAGACACTGGGACAGGCATTCCCTATCGAGCGTTCGGTTGTCTAGCAGGAGCAGAGCCGAGCCCGCTGCCGTGTCGTTATGCGTTTCACCAATTGCTTTGCTAGGAAGAGGTGAGCTAAGCCTGTGGACTTCAAGCGCGCCATATTTGTGAATTCGAGTCAATGAATGCATGGTACACCCCCACCGCAACATTAGTCGGGCGCAAATAATGATGAGGTGGCGCTGAACGGTTCACGTCACCCGCTACAAAAAAATGTCAATTTTGAAAGGGCGCCGGTAAAGCGCCAATCCCCAATAGTAAGCGATAATAATCCCGAAAATGTCGTCGTTCATTAACATAAGTTAATATGCGCCATTATTTCGTATATTTATGAAAATCTAACCTAAATGGAGCACTTACAGGCTACTCTACAGATTAATACGATTTTACAAGCCGCTCGCAATATAACCATTTTGGGTTATCTTAAGCATCTTGATCTCGCATTCGCAATTCATGTCTCACCGGGCAAACGGAGGTAGCCTGGATCGAAATCTGCAAAGTGCTCTAAACCTTCTTTGTTCAGTAAATGAACGGAACCTTGTCGGAAATCCAAATAGCTCCTCTGTCTCAATTCGCGCAGCATCCGGTTAACATGGATCGGGGTTACCCCGAGTGCGGCCGCGAGATCATATTGAGTTAGGGGGCATTCAAACCCATGGCTTTTTGCAGCATCCGCCTTCTCTAGGCGCGTCCCCAACTCAAGGAGAAAATGAGCGGTACGTACCAAGGCACTTCTTCGGCCTAGATTGGTCAAGTGCTGAGACAGAATCGCTTTTTCGCGGGCGATCGCCCCGAGCAGGCCAGCGGCAAGGCTCGTGGAATGGGCGAGGCCTGACGTGATCGCCTTGGCGGGCGCCTCGAATAGCATGAGTTCGGTCTGTGCCGTGAATGATTCCAAACCTTCTCCCTCGAAGGCTCGAGAGACTACAACCTCTCCTTTCAGCGGGAAATCGAGGATCTGCCGCTCGCCATTCGCCAAATTGGTGCAGATGCAGCCCCAACCGGAATGGACGACGAAGATGCGATCCTCCTCGTCTCCCTGTCGGGTAATCACGGCATGCGCGGCGTAACGCCTCGGAATGAAGCCGAGCGACCCAAAGTGAAACTTATCGCTGTCGTTGAGCGCAACCCGGAGTATCGAGGTTTCCAGTGCCCGGGCAAACGCTTCAGACGCAACTGTCATTTGCGGGGCACCCCCTTTCTTTAAACTTGCATAATATACGGAGTGCGCCACAACGTAAGATTGCTAATGCGAGCTAATGCGAAATCGGTACCGTGCTCCCCCCTTTGAGGTCTTGTCTCGCATGTTGAGTTGTGGCTGAGCGACGAGGCAATCTCACGCTTTTGCGAAGTACTCAGTACGGTCCGGCTTGCTCGTTAAATTTCTGCGTCGCTACCGCAAGGTGAAGCCGCCGTGTTTGGGCCCGGGTCTGAGGCGATTGCAATGTGGGGCCTGGCCGCCAACTGGATAGATGCGGCTGAGGTCCAATGAGCAGGCGAGACCCGGGAAAGAATCCAACAAAGGGAAATGGCCCTCATCAGATCTGGTGAAGTCTGCGAGTCACGCAGACCTTGCGGCGGGTTCACGCGCGGGATGTGATTAGCATGAGTCGATGTCCGCGATCAGGTGCAGATACGCCTCAGCAATGCGGCGCCATGAAAAGGTCGCCGCCCGCGCTCTGCCCTTTTCTGCCAAGTGGCGACGTAAACTGTCTTCGTTGCAAAGTCGGCGGATAGCCGAAATCCATGATCCGGCATCTGCCGGGCCCGCGTAGAGGGCGGCATCCCCACACACCTCTGGAAGGCAGGGGGCAGTCGAAGCAATAAGGGGGCAACCAAGTGCCATGGCTTCGACGGCTGGCAAACCAAACCCTTCGATGCGGGAGGGGAAAAGGAAGCACAATGCATGCGAGAGCGCTTTGGCCAGGTCGTTGTCACTGATGCGGCCCAGCAGTCGGAGGTTCGATGGCTGCTGCGAAACCAATCGTTTCAGCAAAGCGGCATCAACATCTCCGGCCATACAAAGATCCAGCCCCAGCCGATCCAAGGCTGGGGCAAGCTTCAACAGAAGTTCCACATTCTTGTACTTCTGGCCCTGACCAAGGCAGAAGACAAAAGGCCGCTGCCCCAGATCGATCGACGACAGCGCCGCATCCCAGCGCGCTACATGATCGCTTCCATTGTAGGTAACAGTGATTTTCTCGAAAGGTGCCACGCCAAAGCCGGCGATGTGATCGCGTGAGAAACTCGATACTGTAGTGATCGCCGACGCTCTGCGGCCCAATGCTGGGAGTATTAATCTGTGCGCCAAGCGAAATCCTCGCCCGTAGCTTTGCGGCATCAACCTGGTGTGTAGATCGTGAATGCACACGATTTGGCGCCGAATAACCACTGGCGCGAGATTACAGAAGCTCAGCAATCCGCCCCTTACATAGAAAGGCAATTGCGCCTGCACCCAGAGCTGCGGCAGCCGAGGTCGACTGTATTCCGGCACCACACGCACCGGGATCGACTTCAAGGGAAGGTCTCCAGGCGGTTCGCAAGGGGCCACAATCGAAAACTGGAGCCCAAGCGTCATCGGATGACGTTCCGTCATTAACGCGTCGAGCGCCAAAGTCACTTCACGCGCATAGCGGGCCACACCGGTCGGGCGCAAAGCGAGAAAGTCCCCGTTGATGGTCCAGGCATGGTGCGAATTCGGAATAGGAGCCGCGAGCGCCGGTTCCCCTTCGTCGCATCCATGCCGTGGCGCCGATTTCGCACGAGTACTCTGCTGGTCGACCGGGCGAGCGCCCCCGACATCGGTCATGCTTGCTACTCCACCCCGGACGGCATTGACCGAACGCGCAATGGAGCATCCAATGACAATTTGGGCGCCGGTCGTTTAACTTCCCATCAGTCGCTCGGGCCGATTTATCGTCTGCTTGGAGGCGTTATGCCGTCGGCTTCTGGCCTTAACCTAACCTTTTGGAAAATACCTCCACATGCGCGCCATCGAAACGAACCCATTGGAGGTAAAGGTGGCATGCCCGGCGGTCATCATCCTGCGACCTACAACGAGTCTAACGCCAATGAGTAAGAGCGCTATCAAAAGGGTGGTGACGTGTTGAGCCTTTCGCCGGAACGAGGCTCGCCTAGGCCGCGCCAAGGACAAACCAGCGAGCGTCGGTCCTCACTCCAATAGCTGACGGCGGCTGGGAAGAAAAATCCGATGGTTTGCGGTAGGCTCGGACGCGGTATAATGCGCGCGGTGGCGGACTATGGAACGCTCGTGGACGATTAACGGACGCTTTCTGGCGCAGCCTCTTACGGGCGTTCAGCGATACGCTTTCGAGATCGTGCGTGCCTTGGACGAACTACTCGTAGAGCAACCCCTCCTCGCCAGCAAGCTCAAGATCGAATTGCTCGTTCCTCACGAGGCAAAGGTCCCTTCCCTCAAAGCGATCTCCACGCGCGCCACTGCCATTGCTCCTATGCACGGCCACTTTTGGGAGCAGGCAGCGCTTGCAGCTCACGTTCGAGGTGGACTTCTCAGCTTCTGCAATACCGGCCCCTTGAGCGTCCGAAAGCAGATCCTGTGCATCCATGATGTCAACACGCGAACCTACCCACAGAGCTATTCGCTCACGTTCCGGCTGCTTTACCGCACCTTAGTACCTGCTTTGGGGCGGAGAGTCGCGGCGGTCGCGACGGTCTCGCGCTACTCTGCCGGCGAGCTCGTTCGTCATCGAATATGCGGACCGGGCAAGATCATGGTGATCCCAAACGGGCACGAGCACGCAGCCTCGTGGAAGCCGGGGCATTCCCAAAGAACTCGGGCCGTCGCGGGGCGGGACACGATTGTCGTCATGGGAAGCGCAATTCCTCACAAGAACACCGGGCTGATCATCGGCATGGCCGAAAGGCTTGCCGCGGTGGGTCTACGAATAGCGGTGGTAGGCATGTCCGACGCGCGCGTTTTCAAGACCGCCGGCAGGAAAGAGTCGGTCAGCAATGTCACTTGGCTGGGAAGACTGTCGGATGAGGAACTGGCGGCGCTGCTCCAAGACTGCCTTTGCCTTGCGTTCCCCTCTTTCATAGAGGGCTTTGGTCTGCCTCCGCTCGAAGCCATGGCCACCGGTTGCCCCGTCATTGTTTCCAATCGCGCCAGCTTGCCGGAAATCTGCGGTGACGCGGCTCTTTACGCTTCTCCCGACGACGCCGAAGCTTGGTTCGACCGTTTCATGCGGGTGCGCAACATGCCCGACGTGCGCGATGAAATGATCGGCCTTGGCAGGATGCGAGCGTCAAATTTCCAGTGGAAGGCGTCGGCTGGCCGATATCTCGAAATAATGGCCGTCTTGGACGGAATGTCTAAGCCATCCGGCGGGCCGGTTGCCGTATCTATCGCCTGACGTGGGCGGCCTGAGCCACTGCAAGCGCCTTCAGGACCCCCAGGTCGAAGCGGTCTTCGGAAAATCTCTCCGCATTCGATCGGCACGCCTGCGGTGTGATCGCCGGCTGGTTCTGCTCAAAAACGTGGATGGCCTCCTTGAGCGACTCCACCGCCTGGCTGCCAAAGAGAATACCAGTTGGAGGCTCGGCTTCGCCGAACGGCTGCACGATATCGCGCGCGCCGCCACGGCTGAAAGCGATCAGTGGCGTACCGCATGCTTGTGCTTCCGCCAGAGCTATTCCAAAATCCTCGCATCCAGCAAACACCATCGCCTTGGCCATCGCGACGGTCCTCACATATTCCTGCCGTGGCAAATAACCTGTGAAGCTGACGTTGGATCTGGCCATGCCACGCAGGCTCTGGGACTGTTGCCCCTCTCCTACCACGACCAGTCGCCTCGAGGGCATATCGTTGAATGCCCGTATGACAAGGTCCGTGCGTTTGTAGGGCGCGAGAAAAGAAGCCGTAACGTAGTAGTCGTCTTTGCAGGCGATGAATTCAAGTTCGTCGAGGGCAACCGGCGGAAAGACGACCTGAGCTTCCCGGCCGTAGATCCGCTGGATACGGGAGCGCACATAGCTCGAATTGGCCAGCATGAGATCAGGCCCGTGGGCGGTTCGGGTGTCCCAGGTCCTCAGATTATGCAGCATGTAGCGGAAGAGCAGGCCCTTTGGGCCGAATCCAAGACGGCCCTGCGCAAGATAGGAAAACTGTTCGTCCCACGCGTAGCGAATGGGGCTGTGTACGTAGCATAAATGTGGTTGGTCAGGCCGGGTTAGAACTCCGCGCGCGAAAGCGGCGGAGGACGAGATGACGGCATCATAGCCGGTGACATCGAACTGCTCCATGAGAAACGGGCAAAGAAAAAAAAGGGAGCGATAATATTTCTGCACCATCGGCAGTCGGTTGGCGGCCGAGGGATGGAACGCGACATCGTGAAAATACTGCTCCTTGATGTCCTTTGGCAGAAAGTCGAACAGGGTAAAGACCTCTGCATTTGGGAACAGCTTGCATATGCGGGCAAGCACACGCTCACCGCCGCGAAAATTTGGGCACCAGTCGTGTACGACGGCGATCCTTGCGCTGCGATCCGCCAGAGCGAGTGGCTGCTGACCAGAAGCACGTCTATGCGGCCTGAGGCGCGTTATCCTTGCCAGTTCGTCGCGGCGCATATGATGCATGTGGGAACACCCCCTCAGCCGATGTGCGTCCAGATTTTCCACAGGAACGCGGTTCGGGGACGCACGCCAAATAGTCTGTGTTCGGTTGTTGACGCGGGCAAGGTGGCAATCAAGCTTAGACGGTTCTCACCTGCGAAGCGGACATAATCAAAATGCGTATGGTGTCTACGTCTGATGGGCCAGCCCCCGACACCTCGGTAGCCTTATTCACAGGCTGTCTGGCCGACCCGGCTCGCCTAGGATGAATTTCGCCAGGCGAAGGCCCGTGATTATGTCAGCTGCTGGAGAGCGAGCTATCGATGAAACTGGCCGTCATCATTGCCACTTTCGGCCGCAAAGAGCAGCTTGCTCACCTTCTAGAGCACCTCAAACGGCAGGAAAGGCTGCCGGACGAGGTTGTCGTGTCGGCTCCTGACGAGACGCACGTTCCCGTCTACGAGACGCCCAAGTTTCCGATCTCGATCGTCTTGGGAAAGCGCGGACTCTGCGCGCAACGCAACCAAGCGCTCAATCAGGTCTTGGAGCGCTTTGATGTGATCACCTTTTTCGATGACGACTTCATCCCCGAGGACAATTATCTCCGCCTTGTTGATCGGGCGTTTCAGGAGCATGAGGACTGGGCGGTGGTGATGGGGCGCGTCGTCAAGGACGGCGCCCGAACTGCAGGTCTGAGCTGGGCGGAGGGGCTTCAGGTCCTTGCGGTCGAACGATCGAAAATGCCTGTCAAGCCGAAAATCGTTGATCATGTCGGCGCCTATGGCTGCAACATGTCGATTCGAATGAAGTTTATCGGCGAGTTGCGCTTCGATGAGCGGCTGGTCCTTTACGGTTGGCAGGAGGACATCGACTTCACAAGTCAGTTGAGACGATTCGGTCGAGTGATCGGTCTGAGTACACTCCACGGCGTTCATCTCGGGCTCAAGATCGGGCGCGTCAGTGGCGAGCGCTTTGGCTACTCCCAAATCATCAACCCAATTTACCTGATAAAAAAAGGAAGCGTGCCGGCAAGTTTCGCGCTGCCGCTGATGGGACGCAACCTAGCCGCCAATCTTCTGCGCAGTCTTTGGCCGGAGCCATACATCGACCGGCGGGGACGCCTTCGTGGCAATCTTATAGCCCTCGCGCATCTGCTGAAGGGTCGCATCGAGCCAGAATACATCCAGAAGATAGCCGCATAGGAGGCCAGATGATGCCCTCACACAAACACCCGCTATCCAAGTTGCCCTTTTCACTGGAAGTGCCGGGTCTTGTGCCAGCCCGCGTTCCTTCGAAGCGTATCAGGCGTTGCATTGGCCGTTTCGCCTTGTCGGTAGCGCTTTCTGTTTTCACCGTATGTGGGCCAATTGCCGCCGTCGCCAACGATGAATATCTCCTCGGACCTCAGGACAAGGTGCGCGTCAAGATTTATGAATGGCGCGCCTCGCGTGACGTTATTTTTGAATGGAAGGCTTTGAATGATACCTTCACGGTGAGCGCGGGCGGGACATTGTCACTGCCCTTTGTCGGGGCAATCCCTGCCGCCGGTCTCACGCCGAACAGCCTCGCCTACGCCATTGGCGACAACTTGCAGCGCAATATGGGTCTCGGGAGGCGTCCCGATGCAGCAGTTGAAGTCATTCAGTACAGACCGTTTTATATTGTCGGGCATGTGATGCAATCGGGGGAATTTCCATACAGGCCGGAGCTTACGGTTCTCCAAGCGGTAAGCATCGCCGGAGGCCTGAGAACGAGGGAAGAAAGCATCACCAGATTCGAGCGCGAAATGATCCAAGGAAGAGGGGACGTCAGCCTTCTCGGGCTTGAGAATATCAATCTTCTGGCCCGTAAGGCACGACTGGAGGCCGAGCTTAAACACGCAAAAAACATTGAATTTCCAGTCTCGCTGATTTCTCGTCAAGACGATCACGCGGTCGCGCTTCTCATGGAGCAGGAACGGTCAATCTTCCAGGCCCGCCGCGAAGGGTTGGAGACCCAGATCCGTGCACTTGAAAATCTCCGCGCCTTTCTCGAAAAGGAGCTCATATCATTGGACAAGCAACTTGGTTTCCACGACAGGCAGATCGCCCTCATCCAGAAAGAGCTGGGGGATGTATCATCGCTTGTTTCCAAGGGCCTCGCGGCCGCTCCACGAGAGATGTCATTGGAACGCGCGCTCGCGCAGTATCAAAGTGAACGACTGGCGGGTGAGACAAGCCTTCTCCGAACGCGACAGGAGATTAGCAAGACGGAGATCTCCATTCTGGAATTGCGCAATCGGTACGTGAACGAAGTCACTGCAACTCTGCGCCAAACACAAGCGGAACTCGATGCACTGGGTCGCAAGGCAGAGACGGCGATTGAACTGCTACATGAGTCGGAAATCTCAGCGCCTCGGCTTCTGGCGCGCCAGGCTCGGGCCGCAAAGGCCGAACCGATCTACACCATCGTGCGCACGACAAGTGGCCACAGCAAGGAATTGCGGGCAGCCGAGTCGAGCGCGGTCAAGCCGGGTGATACCTTGAAGGTGGAAATTCCCATGCCCGACCTAGAGGACTTCGAGGACTTCGAGGCCACCGACCCGGGCGTCCCGGGTACCACTGCGCTCTCGATCGCGCCTACGAAATCCAGAGTGCCGAATGTTCGCTAAGCTCTTCAATACCGTAATAGCAAGCGAATCCCGGCCGTAGTCGGCATGCAGCCGACTGGATGGTCGCAGGCTGTAAGCCCATAATGTTGACCTGTGGAAGGGCAAGCGGTCGAGAACCGCGGCGTCTTCACAGTTTCGACGGCGACCTCTCACATCGGTGGCGGACAGCAAGGTGCGTCCCGACAATGATGAAATGAATGCTTCGCGACCCACGCAGCCATAAGTCGCCAGCAAGATCAAGGTCAAGAATCCAAGCTCGTGAAGCCCGATCGCTGCAGGCCGACGGGTTTTCGCCCGGCCGGGTTAAGATGGCTGCACACGCTGTCCTGAAACGACACTGGCAACGAAAAGCCATGAAAATTTAGAATCGCACGTTCACAAGTCCAGGCGACTCTGCTTTTCTGGGCTTGATTGGTTTCCCTTCGGACGCCTGCGAGGAGGTTGGTATGGCTTGGAGCTTCCTTGCAGTCGGAGCGGTCGGCATGCTGATCGGCGTTCGCCTCAGGGTGCCCGCGCTCATCGTCGCGTCCTTAGGAACGATTATGGTGAGCGTTACCGCGATGCAGTGCTTGGGGTTTTCAGATCAACGCACGTTTTTGACGACGCTTTACCTCGTTCTCACCTTACAAGGTACCTATCTCATTGGTCTTCTCTTTGCGACGTTGTTGCACAAGTCGCCCTTCGATCGACATCGGCGATAGGCAGTCGACTGGAGTCCGCGCACGTGCCACGTCTGTTGCGGCCCTCTACGATGCCTCATCGAACCTCATGACCGCGTAGGCTGTCTTAGCCAGGATGATGAGATCAGTCCAAATGGACCAATTCCGTACGTATTGCGCGTCGAGGGCAACTCGGCTCGCGTAGTCAATGTCATTCCTGCCACTTATCTGCCAAAGGCCGGTCAAACCGGGGCGGGTTTTCAGATACTCGCACGCCACGGAACCATATCGCGACAACTCGCTGGCCACGATGGGCCGGGGTCCGACGCAGCTCATCTCGCCTCGCAGGATATTGACCAGTTGCGGAAGTTCATCAAGGCTGGACTTCCTCAACATTTGGCCGAGCAGGGTGGTGCGCGGATCATTTTTGAGCTTTTGGGTTTCCCGCCACTCCTCGGCTGCCCGTTGATTGCAGGCAAGATACTCCTCGAGTACCTGGTCCGCGTTCTCCGCCATCGTTCGAAACTTGTAGCAATCGAATAGCCTGCCATTGAAACCGATACGGCGATGGACGAACAGGACTGGCCCGCCCGTGATGACCTTGATGAGGAGTGCGGCGACGACCATCAACGGCAGGGCCAAAACGAGAGCCGTCGACGCGACCACGAGATCTAAGCCTCTCTTGGGCCTACCGCCAAGGGGCTGGCGATGTGTCCCATGTGCTTTTGCAATCGCCGAGGGCTGACCCTCAGCATCCGCGTCGATCTCCCTGGTGGACCTGCCTTCAATCGGAAGGGGCGGCCATTTGAGACTTGGTTGTTCTTTTGAGGCGGCTCCCGAACGCGAGGAATGGCGCACACCCGTCAACGAGCTGTTGCTACCTAGCAACCTGGCGACGATTCCGCGACGGTCTGGACGAATACCAGGAGTGTTGGCTGTCATGATCTCAGCGTTCCCCAGGATATCTCACCCAGATATTTTTCAGCCGCCGCCGCCGCGAGGCAAGAACGGCAAAGGGCGTAAGTCTTTTGCAAATGCCGCAGCTGCCTACTACTAAGTAGCTATCGGCTACCCGCTTCGAATGCCGCTCGGCGATCGCATCACGCCAATTCGCGGACCGCACCGTCTGCCGCCCAGAACAAGTCGCGGCCCTCCTGCAAGGCGCCTGCAATCAATGACCCGTCTGAGTGGCGCGCTTGCAATATTGTCGCGTCGACAAGCTACGGACCTTCGTCATGACCACCCCTATCACCGCGGTCTTTGTAACCCGCAAAATGCGTGAAAGCTCGCCGACAAGATCCAGAGGGGTTTTCCCCCATTCCGCAACGATGAGCACACCGTCGAGCACGGAAGCAGCCACCAAACCGTGCACCCCAGAGGTGAACGGCGGAAGGTCGACAATGATGATCTCATAGCTATCGAGTTCGTTGACCAATAATGCTTCCAGATTCTTGGGTGTAATCAGCCGGAGCGCATCGGATGCCGGGCTTGGCAATAGGTCAAATTGCAACCCGGGAACAGATGTGATCTGCCCTTCTATTTCCGCACCGTCGCGGTTCTCGCCGGTCGGTACCTGGGCATGCGGAAGGCGCTTTGTCAACGTGGAGTGGAAACCATCGGCGTCGATTACGAGAGTTCGCATGCCGGAGACGGCATACAGCGCGGCAAGGTTGCTCGCAACCGTGCTCTTGCCGTCATCCGGAGTGGCCGAGGTAACGCCGATGCATCGCAAGGGATGCGCGACATCAGCCAGGCTAATGGCACCCTTTGTATGCCTGAGATTTCGGCTGAACAGAGACTCCGGCCGCCTTAGTACGTCATCCAGCTGACCAAAGCCTCGCAGAAAGCCCACTGGTGGCAGTTCCCCGACGCAGTCAAAGCCCAATTCGTCCTTGACCTGCCTCGACGTCCGTATAGTCCGGTCCAGCGTATGCCGTGCGAATGCCAGCCCGAGGCCGGCCATCAGCCCCGAAAGAACCCCCAATGCAAGCACCAGCCTCTTCCGCGGATGACTGGCTGCGAGTGGTCGCGTGGCCGGCGTGATGACGCGTGCGTCGGCTATCAGGTAAGGTTGTTGGTTCACAGAACTGGTGAAGGCGGCCAACAGGCTTTCATACATCTTTCGATATGTGTCCGCGGTAACCTCGAGTTCCTCGAGAGTAGGGCCGTTTCGCGTCACTCCCTCCCCTTGTCCGGACGCCACGACCTCCCCGTCCACGATTGTAGCCCCAAGTTGACGGCCAACGCTGTAGTCGTGCTTTGCCCGAAACTCTTGGGTCACCTGCGTGGCCAGATTCATCTGGGTACGGACTTCCTCGATGCGCTTTTCAAGCCATGCCACGCCTTCGCGTGCGGCTGCAGCTCGGGTCTCCAATTGTTCGCGAACGAACGCTGCCGCTGTGGCATTGGCGACCTTTGCTGCTAGTGCCGGATCGTGGGATTGGAAGGTTATATCGATAGCATAGGAGACACCAACGCGCTGGACGCCCAGGCTCTCTCTGAATGTTTCGACTACGATGCGCCTGCGCTCAAACTCCGATAGTTGTGCCGTGACGGCCCTTGTTTCCAACCGATCTGCGATGGGCGAAGCAGGCTTCGGCATCGCCTGATGTTGCGGATCGCCGTTGAGAGCGAGCATGTCGACGGCCATTTCCCTTACTCGTTCGATGCGCTCCACTATGCTCGGGCTGCTCACGGACTTGAAACGCGGGTTGTCGACAAGGTCCAACTCTTCGATCACCATTAACGCAATCTTCTCGGACCTGAGAACCGCGAGCTGGGTTTCAACCTGGGACGTGTCCAGGGACAAGTTAATCTCGCCGGATTGCCGTTGCAGCAGTTCGGGGATCTTCGGTTCTATGAGAATCTGGGTGCGAGCCGTGAACATCGAATCCGTCGTAGCTAGGGAGAAGACGGCGCCAAGCAGCCCGAGCAACGGGAACGCCATGATCAGAAATATACGCTGTCGGACAAATGAGGTGATATCGGCAAAGCCGATAAACTCGGAGTCCCTAGCTGGTCCATACGAATTCTGCTGGCCCGCCGCTGCCGACCATTGGCGCTCTAGCATGGCGTCCGCCCACAGTTCGCGTAGATCATGTGGAAGTGCCGAGCAAGCGTAAGACACATTCTAGCGACACTCGGCCAGGGAACCCCTAGTGAATTTCTCGACCGGTCGGGCCAACCCTCTTGTGCTACGGAATAGATGTGCATGTCGATTTACAGACCTGCTGCGATCCAAATTGTCCCGGAAATTGCAGGTTAGCCTCAAGGGCGGGATGCATAAATGCCACCAAATGGAGTAGGCTGGTCTACACCCTTCATATATCAGCGATCGACAATTGCATTCACGATGAACAGCGAGTGCCACCGCGATCTGGGTGGAGCTTCGCTCCATCAGCGCGGCGGGTCATTAAAGCCAATTAGCAAATGTAGGCCAAGCTCGCGCCGAGCGGAGAGCTAACCTTCTTCCCTGATGGACATAAATGCCGCATCAGCAGACATCGCAGACGTCACTGACCCGCACCAAGGTGCGCGGCATATTTCCTCTGAAACTCACTCGATAGTATCATTCCCAAGGCAACGTGTTCCCTGGTCATAGTTCCGCCATTCAGATGTCCCGCGTATGTGTCGAGGCCATATGGATCGGCTGACCGGTCCAAGAGCAGGAGATAGAGAAAACTGATGAACGGGCGGTCAGTCAAGCCGAAGGTAGCATAACGCCGATTGAATTCATCGGATTGCATCAGGGTGAGCACCATTTCCGTGACATTAGTCTCGCCGTTCTCCAATGCCTGCACCCAGCGGGCTATGGCTCCGGCATCTTTTCTGTGCCCTAGCACGAGACAGTAGGCAAAGCGCCCCTGCCGTACAGAGAGGGGCTCGGATGTACTGACTTCTGATATTTCACAGTCCCTTTTGGGGCGCACCACAGGGCGCTTCCCGAGAATGATTTCCCTTGCCGCGGCGTAGGCTGGTTTGGGCTCCCCTATTGCCCAGCCGCCATCACTCTTTGCGGTGAGCTTGACGAGGCCCATATACGCCTCGAAATTGGGTGCCCAATATGTCTCGTCGAAGAGTTCGTAAACGTGCGCCGCCTCTACGCTGTATTTCAGGTGTAACTCGCGCAAGCGCATCATCGCCTGCCTAAGTCCGTCTGCCTGCTGCTCGTCGCTGCGTTGACTACCGAGGGGATTGTTGAACTCCGTGACCCAGATGGGATGGCCATAACGTGCGAGTTCCTTGAACGCCCACTCAGGGTCTTCGCCATACATATGCCAGACGGAGATATCCCAGTCGATCCCGTCCTGCTTCATCCTTTCAAAGGCGCCGACGTGTCCCCAGCCCGCCGTGCCAATTGCTTTGCGGATTTGCGGGTCAACGGCGGTCATTCCATCAGACAATCCTCTCAAGACGGCGCTCACCTTCATCCATCGGGGTCCATAGTAGTCCAGTGGACCAACTCCGCCGGCAGGACCCCATTCACACGGATATTGACTACCGTCGTCCCGCTTTTCGCAAGCCTTGATGATGGCATAGTTTTCCATCTCGTTTCCCAGTTCCCAAACCCGGATGTCGGCCTTGAACTGGGAGCCAAGCGTCACGGCAAGCCTATGGGCTTTCTCGTAAAGATCTCCCACACTGTCCTTGTCGAGGTCAATGTTGCCGGGTGTGATCACGGGAAGGATACTTATGCCGCGGGCCTTTCCTTCTTTCACAAGTACCGCGAGGTCCTCTACTCTGACTGCGTCGGAAATGTTGACGCGGTAAGATTTCATGCCGAGATCCTCGAGGAAGTTGAGTTGTTGTTCGATTCCAATGCCAGGATAGGCCGTGATCGGATGGCCGTTGGCCCCCCAAAGTATGTCTGCGGAGCCGGAGGTGGCCGTAGTCAGGAGACATAGTGCTCCGATTGCCAGCCGAGTAAACATGACCAAATCCTTTTCATTTCGATGCCCGAACCATGCCGCCGCCCGGCCCGCGCGGCAATTCGACGAAATTGACGAGGCGGCGACGTTCGCTACACCTTTGGACGACCGTTCGCCTACTTATTGCCAGCATGACCTCTCGCTTGAATTTGTGGAATTTGGTGCTGGGAGCGCCGACCGGATCGCCATATGCGTGGCGCGTGAAATCGCTTGCGAAGACGAAAATGCTGCCTTCGGTACGAGGCGCAAGCGAACCTCGTTCCCCGGGCCCTCGTCGATACTCCCCGCAGATACTGCTCCAGCGGAGGCATCAGAACGTGGACAAAGGCGCGATTTCTCCACTCAACAGGCAGAGTTCCTCCGGGAGCGCCGCGATTGTCCTGGTCACTGATCAGAATTACGCACTGCCGACATTTTCTGCCGCGCTGTCTGCTGATCAACACACGAAAGGCGCAGACATCGCAATTCGCATGTTCGTGGTCGGTGCTGAAGATACATGGGCCCGCCAATTTGACGAAGCGGTCGCTGGGACCAAGATTAAAGTCATTGCAGCAAGGCTGCCGCAGTTGGCCGAGCTTGCCCCATACCACCGCGATCACTATCTGCCCCCTATAGCTCTCGCGAGATTTTGGATTGACGGTTTGCTTGATGCCGGAGTCGACCGGTTCCTCTATATTGACGGAGACACAATGGTCGATGGTGAGCTTGATAGCCTCTTGGCCACGACGCCGCCAGCGGAAGGTTTGATGGCCGCACCAGATTTTCTGAACATTTTCATGGACGAGGTCAGTCGTGGTAAGAAGCGCGATCTAGCCCATCTGGAAGGCATAGGCTGCCGGGCCGAAACTTATTTCAACTCCGGCGTGATTTACGCTTCACGCGAGGCGTGGAACGACATTGTTCCTGCCGCCATGAGATTCATGATCGAGCACCCGGAACATTGCCCCGCCTCAGATCAGAGTGCGCTTAATCACGCGGCGCGTGGCCGCGTCACGATGCTGCCCCTCCGCTACAACTACCAGAGTGAACACATGATGGTGCTCGATCCGCGGAGACGAGGTATCGGTCCCACAATATGGCACTTTACCGGAGGCCCCAAACCCTGGAACATGCCTGGTTGGCCGTGGGATGAATCGTTCAATCGGTATTACTGCGCAGCCGAAAAGCGTTTGCACGGAAGCACAATCGTTACACCGGTACCCCCAGAGGCCCAGACTAGGGCAGGCATAGCACATCGGCGGCGTAGCAGAAGCAGAATGACTTGGATTTATCCATGGCGAAAGATCACACGTAGAAGAAAAATCCTGCATCTTCTTTCCGGCGACCGCTAACGGAAACTAGGCCGTAGCGGACCGGGGTGCCAGTATCGATGTACAGCGCTCCCGGTGACCTTTTCCAGTTGTGATTGCCAAGCACACGAGAAACGTCCGTAATTGGCGACCTACCCATTTTGACGCCGGAAACAGCGGTCCCTTACTCCCAATGGCGAGCTTGCTGGAGCGTAGGAGGATATCCACACTTTAGACAACTGGAACCGTGCCACCGATGCCGCCCAAGGGCAACCTTGTGACGCACCTAACGGTACAGCCAAACTCGACCCGGTGAAGTTATGAATTCGCTCGAACTGAATGTGGCGCCCATGAGGCCCAATGTCGCCGCACTGGGAGGTTGTCCCTGCTGTGCGTCGACCGGTACAAGGCCAATCTATCGGGCTTCTTCCATTCCCGTGCACAGTTGCATTCTGCTGGGGTCCGCGGAGGAAGCTCGCGCGTTCCCTGTGCGCGATCTTGAGCTTGCCTACTGCCGAGCGTGTGGCTTCATCTTCAACCGGATCTTCGACGAGTCCGTAATGGGCTATTCGACCAACTTCGAGGAATCCCAGCATTTTTCGGACACGTTCGGCGCATTCGCGAAGAAACTTGCCGGAGAGATCGTGGAGGTATGCGCAGTTGCGGGAAAGCACGTGCTCGAGATCGGCTGCGGCAAAGGAGAATTCCTGCGGGAACTCTGCGCCGTGGGTGGTGCGACCGGGCTCGGAATCGACCCGGGCTATCGAGCGGACAAGGGACGCGGCATCGACGGCGATCGCAGGCTGAACTTCATCGTCGACCATTTTGGGCCCAAATACGAGCATCTCAGTGCGGATGTAGTTCTTTGCCGTCATACGCTCGAACATATCGCGTCTGTACGGGAGTTCCTCCGCTCAATTCGACGACTCGCCGGAACGCATAATGACACCTGGATTGTCTTTGAAACGCCGGATGCAAAGCGTGTGCTCAAGGAAGCCGCGTTCTGGGATATCTACTACGAGCACTGTTCCTATTTCAGCCCTGGTGCTCATGCCCGGGTCTTTCGGCAAGAGGGCTTCGACGTCACCGGTCTCGAATTGGTCTATGGAGGCCAATATATCATCCAGTACGCCAGACCGGCCGACGGGCGATTACGGCCGACGTTGCCGCTGGAGGATGACCTTGCCGAATTGGAGCGCCTCGTTGAGACCTTTTCAAACCGGGTAAGCTCATTTCAGCAGCAGTGGCACGAACGTGTTACCGCGGCGCATTCCTCTGGCCGCCGGGTCGTCCTGTGGGGCGGCGGGTCGAAAGCAGTCTCTTTCCTGACGACGCTCGGCTTGGGCAAAGAAGTGGATGCGGCGGTTGACATCAACCCTTACAAGCAGGGCAAGTACACCCCGGGGACCGGCCACCCCGTCGTCTCGCCGCATGCGTTGTTGGCGCAGCCACCGGATTTGGTCATCGTGATGAACGCGATCTATAGCAACGAGGTTATCCAGTCGCTCAACTCGCTGGGCCTCAGGCCGGAAATTGTTGCAGTGGGAAAATGATAACCGGAGCGAAACATGTCGGTGCGCGTTTCTCTTGGATTGCCGGTGTACAACGGAGAGAACTTCATAGCCGAGGCGATCCAATCGCTTCTCGACCAGGACTTCGAGGACTTCGAGCTTATCATTACGGACAATGCGTCAACGGACAGGACGGCGGAAATCTGCCGGTCGTTCGCCGACCGCGACACCCGGATATGCTATTTCAGGAATACACGGAACCTGGGAGCGGGGGGCAACTTCAACCGGGTTTTCAGGTTGAGCTGCGGGACTTATTTCAAATGGTGCGCGCATGATGACCTGATCAGCGGCAACTTTCTCACCGATACTGTAAACGCTCTCGATGAGGATACGGATGCCGTGATCGCATACCCAACTTTGCTGGGCATCGACCGGTATGGCGCAATAACTGCGTACCAGGAAAGAGACCTGCCGGATATGAGCAATTTGGAGCCTGCATCGCGGTTCCGGATATTGATGGCCGCGCATGGATGCGACGCGGCAATGTTCGGCCTTTGGCGCCGGAGTTCCCTTGCTCTGACGTCTCTCCATGAGCCCTACTACGGCTCCGATTGCGCGCTCCTTGCTGAAATGGCACTGCTGGGCAAATTCGTCCGTGTGCCAAGCGCAACTCTTTTCAGTCGCGATCATCCGGCACGATCGGTGAATTTACACAGCAGTGAGCGCTTGCTTTGGCACAACCAGGACGCATCAGGCTCGAATCCCTTCGAGTTGTCCAACCGATTTAGGCATCTGGTCGTAATCGCCTATCGGCATAGGCGCCAAGCACCGGTTCACCGATCGCTCTGCCATCTTGTGCTCTGGATGTTGGATCCTCCTCTGATAGGTCGGCTTGTTCTGGAAGGCGTCGGCGCCTTTTCGCCTGCGCTTCGCGCCAGACTCCGCGCCATCGGGTTGCGCGCATTAAAGTCGATACAAGGTTCCTCGAACCAGCCGTCAGGACGAACATGAATAAGATTGCCCGACCAGCATTTCGGGGTGGTTCAGCCGCACGACTGCGGCGGAAAAACTTGGTCATCGTGCGCGCGGGCCGCAACTCTTTGCATGCGGGCTGGACGGCGGGAACGGGGGAGGCTGAGTTCGATCTCCTCGTGGCCGCTTATGAGGAGCTTACGCCCGGCGCAAGTGATCATTGGTTCGTCCTGTTACCAGGGAGAAAGATCGCCGGATACAACGAACTCTTCCAACGATATCCTGAACTGCTGGACCGCTACGAATACATCGCACTTATTGACGATGACATCAAAGCGACAAAGCAGGATATCAACCGACTGTTTCAAATCGGTGCGGATTACTGTCTCGACCTGTTTCAACCAGCCTTGTCCTGGGACAGTCACTTCTCATACGCGGCGACGCTCGCCATTCACAAGTTTCGGCTGCGATTCAGCAACACAGTCGAGATGATGTGTCCTGTGTTCCGCGCGAAATACCTGCGTATAGCACTCCCGTTATTTAGTCTCGGCTATGAAACGGGAATAGACCTTGTGTGGACGCGTCTTAACGACGATCCATGGTTCCGCTACGCGATTGTTGATGAGGTGGTCGTGACCCACACAAGGGTTATCGGCACGACGATGAAACAGCAGGGTTTTGCCCCGAACGAGCCTTACGACAGGCAAGTCGAATGCGTGCTGAAGAGATTTGCAGCAGAGTTTCGCGGATTCGTCACTTACGCGGGAATAGATAAGCACGACCGCCTAATCTCATCTCGATATCTCATCGGGCTGCATTCATTAGCGACATGGAGGGCCTGGCGCAGAACACCGGTGCCCCCAACATATTTTGTCCGGCTTGTTACTGATTATACACGACACTGCTGTCTGCGCCCCACCAACCTCAACCGAATTTCCATGTCGGAACACGCGCCGCGCTCAAGCGCAATTCGGACCGATTCCTGACGAACTTACACGCCGTCACCGGCGTGCGATAAACGACTGAAGGATCGATCCGGTATCATTTCCCCACTCCCAATTAACCGCCAGGCCCACGCGCAAAATTCGCAACGGCGGATCGTCGGGATACAAATCAGTCAGAGCCCGTTGCATCACAGGTTCGTCATCGACAAAGACCACAAAGCGCTCTCCATCGAAGGGAATCCGGAGGCGGAAGGGCTTGCCCCAGTCGATCTTGGTCCACACCATTGTCCACACCGCGTCATAGAGCTCTTCAAAACCGTGACGCTTGGTAAACAGCGCAACCGAGGAACCATGGTAATCATCGTCCAGATAAACCGTGAACGTGAGGTAATTGTCCCGGTCCTGCCAGAATACGAGCCCTGTGCGGCAACAATGCGCCTGTCCGCGCTCTTCCCCGGGCGGCGTAATAGTGACATCCAAATCGGCGAAGCCAACCTGATCCCACGGCAGCGTGTACAATGTTCTGTTCGGATGGGGCTTTTCAACGGTTCCCCGCACGCGCGCCGCCCCGTTACCGGTGATGTCGATCAAGCCGGCACCGAAGGTTTTCCCCCAGGTTCCTCTGCCGATCCTCGGCGCGCGTCCCGCAAGATCCCCCAACGGCCCAGCGAAGTCATCGACGATTTCGGGCCGTTGGCCAAGCCGCAGCCAAGGCGCGTCGAAGAGCACAAAGGCCGGTATGGGCACCTCGCGTGGATGCGCCTCGAAACCGCGCATCTCCACGCCACCAGCGCCGTCAAACCATATGCCGGTGCCGGTAGCTTCTTCAAGCGGTTGATCGTCGATGCCGAAAAGGCGATCGCCATCCAGGTAACAACCGATTTGCCCATATCCGTCGAGAATCTGCAACGAATGAAGGGTGTGTGGCGCTAGGCTTGGGCGCGCGTCGCTGACAAGGATGACTTCTGCCCCCTGCTCTACTCGGATGAGCGCACTCCCCTCGGCCGATACCTTGAAGAGCCAGAAATTGTCGCCATCCTGTACGCGCCACGCAAGGCCGCAAGCGCCCGGAGTATCGCCTGTTGCGGCGATCGCATGAATGAGCCCCGACGGAACGCCAGGGTCGGACGTTGCCAGGGCGGCACCATCACCTCCTACGGCCCCCGTTTCCGTGCAATCGACATTGCCGCGCAAAACACGCCAAGAACCACTCCGCTCGGCAATACCGCTGGCAACGGGGTCTCTCGTCATCGGGTCACCGACATGAGCTGTCCCAAAGCGAGACGTTAGATCCGGCACTTTGTGCACTCTGATGCCATTAATGCGCGTATCGACGCGAAATCCAATCTGGCCGAGTACGCATTGATGTACGCCGGCGTAGAGAGTCTCGTCGTCATTGAAGGGATCGATGGCGATCGGCCGCATCATCGGGAAGGCAGCGAGCCCATGCGCCCCCTCCATGGCAGCGGCATAGTAGATTGCTCCGCGCTCACGCAAAGCGACGAAATAGTAGATCCGCAAGTTCTTCAGGCCGCGAAATGCACTGAGACAGCGCGTCCCGACCCGCGTCCACAATTCTCCGTTTTCCCCTTTCGCTGCATGCACGATGAAGCCGCAACCGTCAGAAAGCGGGTCGCGGGGTGCTTCGCTCGTAAACCAGCCTATCGCGAGATTCTCGTTGAAATCAGGAAGCTTGTAGGTCGTCCTTGTGCTGTGCGCCCACCAGAGGAAGCGCCTGAGCGTCCCTTTTTTGCGCGGACCACACGCCCAGGAAACGAGCCGGTTCGGCCAAGGGTCAGCATTAGGGCCTAACGCCCAGCGATGAATTCGCCTGAGGATGTGCTCTCCGATGGTTGTGCCCTGTGACGTATTGTGCCCGTTCGTTACGGAGACAGCCATGACGAGCCCGCTCGCACGGCGGAAGGGGCCATAGGCGATCCCCTGGCGTGCCCAACCAGGTTTCACGAGCGGTTGAAACCGGAGCGTTCCATGGTCGATAGCGATCTGCCGTTCACTATCACAGCCGCCCCTAATCACCCCGTTGATGGTTTGGGTTCCTATGACCGTGCCGGCGGCGCGATCGTCGGAAAAGGCATCCGCGACCAGCAACTCGCTACGATCATCTCGCGGCCCCGCATCGATTGCGACCGATTCAGTCATCGACATCCCTTCCAGTTCTACCGACATATCGTAACAAAAGCTCGTGTTGCAGCCGCCCGATCAAGCGACGACGATTTCCGGCGCAAGACCGATCGCTTTCGCAATTCCTGCAATCTCATGGCGGTAAAGCGGATTCATGATGATGACCGCCTCGACCATACAGCCCCGCAAGGACTCGGGCGAGAGAACCGGCGTGCCGGTCCCCGGTGCGAATCGCCCTTGCTTGTACGTGTTGACGTCGACAAGCGCACCGATCCCCGCTGCCGGCGGGACCACATTCACGAAGGTGATGCCCTTTGAACCGGCTCCCCAGACAACCACCCTACTTAGGTTGTGTTTATAGAGAAAGTTCTGCCAATGCGTGACCTTGTCGCGATGCATTCCCTCGAATTTGCGGACCAATAGCGCAAACTCCTCGGACTCTGCCGCTTCCGCAAGCGGGCGCACTCTACCGGGGCGCGCTTCAACGAACAGATACTGGTCGCCAAACGAGCTTCCAGCGTTCAGTACGTCGTATCCCGCCGCTTCAACGGCGACTCGCAGTGAGTGCGCGGTGAAGTAGGACACGTGTTCGTAGATGAGATCCCAGATGCCCAAGTCGCGCAGGGTGTAAAGGACATTAGGGACCTCGAAATAGAAGATGGTTTCGGGCGCGATGCCGGGGTGGGCGCGCAGTGCTCGCAAGAAGGCGATCGGGTCAGCGATGTGCTCTATGACGTGACGACAGGACACGAGGTCCGGCCGCAAATCCGCATAGCGGTCGTCGAACCAATCACTGACAAAACTTACCTTGGGAACGAGCGCGCCACGGTCTTCCTCAAAGCTCTTGTCGAAGCCGATGCCCGTGGCGCCGCTGAGCGTGCAAAGACGCTTCAAAAAATCTCCTTTCCCGCAACCGACATCGATGACGGTCTTGCCAGCGAGTGCATAGCTATTGCTCAATCGCTCCGCCAGAGCCTCGACGAAGGCTACGAATCGAGGAGAAAAATGCAGAGAGTTCTCATAGCTCTGGGTGTAGCCGATCCGCTGTTCCTCGAAGGCGGCATTGAAGAAATGCGTGCAGCGTCGACAGAAGACGAGGCAAAATCGGCCGGTTTCTGCTGTCCGTGCCGAAGCCGCGCTCGGATGGAGAGCGTTGCAAAGCACGGGCAACGCCTCGAACGTGATCGAAGGCAGTAGCTCTCGCCCACCGCAAATTGGACATTCGCTGCGAAGGTCTGACGCGATCGTCTCTGTTTCAACTGCCTGCGCGCACTTCATGCCAGCTCCTCACGCTTACTCTCACACGACGCGGGGAACCGGGACAGGAATGATGAACTTTCCACCACGCCCATAATAGTCGGCTTGCTGGTCGAGAATCTCGTCCGCGAAATTCCAGGCAAGCAGAAGAACGTAGTCCGGTTGGGCTTCGACAAGGGCCTCCGTCGAGCGTATCGGCAGACGCTGGCCAGGCATATACTTGCCGTGCTTATGGACGTTGCGATCTACGACGAAGTCTATGAGGTCACGTCCGATCCCGATCGTGTTGATCAGCGTCGCTCCTTTGGCCGCCGCCCCATAAGCGGCGATCGAGGAGCCCTCTGATTTCAGCCTGCGCAGCAGTGCCAAAAGCTCACGCTTCAACACGTCGACCTTCCCAGAGAAATCGCGGAAATAGTCGATCGTATCGATCCCCTGCGCCGTTTCGTGCGCAAGCCGATCCTTCACGGTGGCTCCCACGCGCTCCCTGAGCTCCACATAAAGACGAAGGGACCCCCCATGTATCGAGATAGGCTTGATCTCGTTGAGATACAGGCCGTGGCGACGGAAGAGCCTGTCGAGCGCCGTGACGGAGAAGTAGCAGAGGTGTTCGTGATAGATTGTGTCGAACTCGCAATGCTCGATCAGCGGCACGACATAGGGCACCTCGATCACCGCCACACCATCTTCCTTGAGGAGACGTGCTATCCCGGCGACAAAGCCATTTGTGTCGGCGACGTGGGCGAGTACGTTGTTGGCGTGAATGACGTCGGCAACGGCGCCCTCTGCACGAAGCGTTTCGGCGAGATCCCGAGTGAAAAAGGTGCATCGCGTTTGCACGCCTATCCTTTCCGCGGCTGCGGCAGGCCCATCGGCGGGATCGATTCCAAGCACCTTGACTCCCGCCTCGACATAGTTCTTGAGCAGGTATCCGTCATTGCTCGCCAGTTCGATGACAAGGCTCTCCGGTCCCAGGTTGCGGCAGGCGATGAGATCGAGCGCGTTCTCGCGCGAATGTTCCAACAGCGCGGGCGAGAATGAGGAATAGTAGGGGTAATCGTCCGCAAAGAGGATATTTGGACTCACCGTTTCGGTGATCTGGGCGAGGCTACAGTCTCTGCAGAACGCGACGCGCAACGGGAAGATCAGTTCGGGCTTGTCGATGTCCCCGTCGACGAGAAGGCGATCGACAAGCGGAGTTTCGCCCAGGTCGAGAAAGGTTTCGAGACGCGTTCCGCCGCAGGACCGGCATGCATGCTCCGTAAGAGAGTTCAGCTTTTCATGCAGCATGGTTGATACCACCCTCGCCCGCTTTAGACCGCCACCGCCATGGCAGGAGCGGAAACCCGGCGCAGGTCTTCGTCCAACTCGCCATTGCGGATCAGCTTCTTCACATGGGCGATGCGCTTGAAGCGCTCGCCTTCAAAATCTTCGACGGAAAGGCCAACCGAGCAGAACGTCTCATAAAGTTGCTCGACGCCGCGCCGAGCCGTCCATTGGGGCTTGAAGGCGTGCAAGCGCCGACCAATGTAGTTGCAATCGACTCGATAGCATCGCGTATCCGGACCCGCATCGGGCGCGAACTCGATCCGACTGTTTGGCACGATGGCTTGGACGATGTCGGCGATTTCGCAAACCTGGTAATTCTCGGTGGTCAGTCCCACATTAAAGGCCTCGTTGTGGACAAGCCCACGATCGGCCTCGAGCGCGGCAATATAGGCGCGAGCAATGTCTTCCACATGCACGATCGGACGCCAAGGAGAGCCATCGCTCTTGAGGTAGATTTGCCCGGTGGTGAACGCCCAGGCGGTCAGATTGTTGAGGACAAGATCAAAACGGATGCGCGGCGACAGGCCGTAGGCCGTGGAAGCGCGCAGGAAAGTCGGGCTGAAGCTTTCATCCGCCATGGGGGCAACCGCGTGCTCCACTTCCACCTTCGAAATGCCATACGGCGTGACGGGGTTGAAAGCGGCGCTTTCAGTCAAAAAATCCGAGCCTGCGGCTCCGTAATTGCTGCAGGACGAGGCAAAAAGGAAACGAGGCACGCCTGCCTTTTTTGCAAGCCGCGCCAAATTCACGGAAGCTTCGCAGTTGATTTGCTGGGTGAGGTTCGGGCGATAGTCCCCAAGAGGGTCGTTGGAGAGCCCGGCGAGGTGTATGACGGCCTCGAAACCGGCCAGATCGTCGACGACAATGTCGCGGACATCCTCTTCCATCGTCGGCGTATCGTCGAGGACGCCTGAGAACGTGCAGGAGCGGAAAATATCACTGTCGAGCCCGGTCACGTCGTGATCGCGCTGATGCAGCATCGACGTCAGGACGGCCCCGATGTAGCCGCGGTGGCCCGTAACCAGCACCTTCATCTATTCACTCCCACGTTTTCCAGGGCGCGTTGCCGCTGTCCCAAAGTGTCTGCAGGATGTGCTTCTCCCGCAACGTATCCATGCATTGCCAGAAGGCTTCATGGCGGTACGCCATCAGTTGGCCAGCAGCCGCGAGCCGCTGCATGGGCGCGTGTTCAAACATGTCTTCGTCGCCGCCGATATAATCGCGCACGCCCGGCTCAAGCACGAAGAACGCTCCGTTGATCCAACCTTCCGAAGCCTGCGGTTTCTCGGTGAATTCGACGACGCGGTTGCCGTCGAACTGAATGTGTCCGTAGCGCGCAGGCGGACGCACCGCCGTCATTGTCGCGAGTTTGCCGTGGCTTCGGTGAAAGGCAACGAGTTCGTCCAGATCGATGTTCGAAACGCCGTCGCCCCACGTGAGCATGAAGGTACCGTTGTTCATCCAGTCGATCAGGCGCTTGATGCGGCCGCCCGTCAGCGTTTTGAGCCCAGTCTCGACGAGATCGACGGACCAGTCCGGGGCAGCATTCGTGTGACGCCTCACGTTCCCGGTCGCCGCGTTAACCGTCAAAGTGCCACTAAGTGCGATGTAGTCGCTGAACCAGCGTTTGATGTACTCACCCTTATAGCCGAGCGCGATCGCAAACTCCCGATGGCCAAAGCGAGAGTAGTGCATCATGATGTGCCAGAGGATCGGCATGCCGCCGATCTCGACCATCGGCTTGGGTCGAACCTCCGTTTCTTCGGCCAGCCTCGTGCCGAAGCCACCAGCCAAGATACCCACTTTCATGAAGAACCTCCTCACGAAGACTGTGTGCCTGACGCAGGCGATTTCAGCTACGATGCATGTTCAGCGCCGAGCAAACAACACGAGCGAACGGATGATGGACACGCACACCTGGGACGTCAGGCAGGCCCTTTGCACGATCCTCGATAGCCGTATGCGGCGTCGATTTAAGCCCTTTGATGTAGCGGATTGGTCCGCGTCGTCCGTCATCTTCGCGCCGCATCCAGACGATGAGACGCTGGGTTGCGGCGGCGTTGCCGCCAAGAAGCTGGCTTCAGGCGTTGAGGTCCGCTTTGTTTTCGTTACCGACGGCGCAGCGTCTCATCGGAGGCTCATCAGTCCTGAAGAATTGCGCTCCAGGAGGGAGGCCGAAGCGCTTGAGGCGGTCCACCGTCTCGGTGCCTCCGCCAAAAGTGTGACCTTCTTACGCTTTCCTGATGCGGAGGCATCTGGTCACATTCATGCGATAACGAAAGCGATCGTGCCGTTGCTTGAAAGATGGCGGCCGCAAAGCGTGTTTGTCACCCATGCAAAAGACCCGCCTTCCGACCATATCGCTGTCAACGCCGCCGTGCGGGCGGCACTTCGCCGGCATGATCGCCCGCTCACCGTCTTCGAATACCCGGTTTGGTATTGGTATCACTGGCCCTGGGTTCGTCCCGGGGGCGATCTTCCCGGCATGTGGCGAACCACCCTGCGGCAGACAATCAAGACCGTCGCCGGGCTGCGTGCGCTATCTGCACTCAACACGCTGGTCCCGATCGGCGACTTCCTCGACGTAAAGCGCCACGCACTGGCAGCACATGTTTCGCAGACGCAACGCCCGGAAGACAAGGATGATTGGCAGACACTTTCAGACCTCTCCAGCGGTGAGTTTGTTGCGCGGCTGCTTGCAGACCATGAAGTGTTCACACGCTACCGGGTCAATTTTTAGCGAGCTGCGTCGTGCGGTCTTCATCCTTGCGGTAAGCGTCGCGACAACAAATTGCGATGTTAGCCATGGCAACGAAAATCCCCAAGATATAGCCCTTAATGGCCTTACGTTCGAACGGCAGGAAATCGCCGATCATTCGGGAGATGTGAAGCTCGTCGGCGACATTGATGGTGATGGTCAACTCGATTTTGTTCTCGGCGGACTTCCAGATGATCCGCTGTCATGGTGGCACGGTCCCGATCTGCGCAAGACCGCCATCGCCACCGCCCGCATCGAGTTCACTACCGATGGCGCGCTTGCCGATGTCGACGGCGATGGTGATCTCGACATTGTCACCGCCGACGGGCCTGACGGAGTTAATTTAATCTGGTTCGAAAATCCGCGCCCGAAAGGAGACCCGGCCGATGGTCACAATTGGAAACGCCACGAGATCGGAGCAGCCGGCGGTTGGGGCAAGGACATTAAGGCTGCCGATTTTGACGGCGACGGTCGTTTAGACATCGTCGTACGAGCGCCTGGTGAAGTAATGGTCTTTTTCCAGAACGAGCCGATCGCCTGGATCCGTGTCGCCTTTTCTTCCTTCAATCTGGGCGAAGAGGGCATGGCGATCGGAGACATCGACAGCGACGGCAATATCGACCTGGTCCTGTGCGGTGTATGGGCGCACAATCCCGGCGGAGTAGCGGCACGCGATGCACCTCAATGGCAGAGCTATCCGGTTGGCCCGTTCAACCCGGCATTCAAGGCGCTCGTTATCGATATCGACCAAGACGGGCGTGTCGACATTCTGTCGTCGAGTTCAGAGCACACGGCTGATGTCGCGTGGTTCCGCGCCGAAAACGGACCGTCTGGCCATTGGGTCCGCCATGTCATTCAACCAGCCGTGGCAGGTGCTCACACGCTACAGGCAGCCGACATGGACAGGGATGGCGATATCGACATTGTGGTCGGGCAAATGCATCAGACGGAGGAGCGGACCCTCGCCGTCCATTATAACCTTGACGGTCGCGGAACGCGCTGGACCCGGCAGATCATAGACGATACCGGTTTGCACAACGGCGTTGTCGCGGACGTCGATAGCGACGACGATTTCGATATCTATGGCGCCAACTGGGCGGGTCATCCGCCCCTCAGGGTCTGGATCAACCTTCTCAACACGCCCGCCCCGATCCGTCGGCTCGATAGGTGGGTCTATCACCGGATCACGAACGCGCATGTGCGTTCTTTCGGGCTGGCCTTCGCCGATATGGATGGCGACGGGCGAATGGACATTGTGTCCGGCCCGTTTTGGTACCGTCAGCCACCCTTGCCGTGGCAGAAGGGGTGGGAGCAGATCCGGCTGGGCGAAGGATTGGACGCGGTCGGAGCCCTCGATTTTGACGGCGACGGGCACGCGGAAGCCACCGCCCAGCGCAACAGGGGCAAAACGTTGCAATTCCATTGGCTGAAAACTGTCGATGCTGTAGCGCACAAGTTCGAAGAGCACGTAATTGGCGAGGTGCCTGCAGCGACGCATGACCTCGGCTCGCAAGGCCACGTATTCGCACAGATCGTTGAAGGAGGTCTTCCGGAGCTGGCGGTCTCGAGCGGTGGCGGGGTCTTCTATTTCACGATCCCCGAGGATCCGGCTGCTCCCTGGCCGAGGGCGCGCATCTGCGCAGAGGCCTCCGATGAGGGAATAGCCTTCACCGATCTCGATGGCGATGGCCTGATTGACCTCGTCGCCTCGACGGGGGAAACCAAGGAGGTCGCCTGGTGGCGCAACCCCGGCGATGGTTCGGAAGATTGGCAGCGACGGGACGTCGCGAAAGTGCCAGAAATGATTTACCCGGATCGGGTGGCGGCGGCTGACCTCGACGGCGACGGTCACCCGGACATCGTCGTGACGGAGGAAAACGGCGCCGCTGACGGTGCGCGGGCCTCTTGGTGGCGCGGCCCAGCCACTGCCTCATTCGATTGGGAGCGGCACGAAATCACTTCGCGAGGCTCACTCAACAGCCTTTCGGTCGCTGATATGGACGGCGATGGCAGGTTGGACCTAGTCATGGCCGAGCACCGCGGCGCGCTTCGGATGTCGGTTTGGCGCAATGTGGGCGGCGGAAATTTTATCGAGCAGTTGATCGGGGAAGGTTTCGAAAGCCATCTCGGCGCGCGCGCGGTCGATCTCGACGGCGATGGCGATCTCGACATCGTTTCGATCGGATGGGACGCCCCGGGTGCCATCCATGCCTGGCGTAATGATGCGGTCGAGCAAATGCCGGCGGCCCCTGAACCGAGCCAGTTACGACGATAAGGTGCATTGCTCACTGCGAGGGATGCACGCGTTAATCAATCGGCGTACTGCCACCAACCCGATGTAGGTCTCGATGGAGCTTGGCGGATTTGCCATTATCAAGGTAGTCGGCTCCGTTTCCGAGCCGAGGCAGGAATGATTGACCGACACAACGGAGAATGGGGCCATGAGACTGGTTTCAAGGCTGCTTGACCTTTTTTCGGAAAGACGTGTGGTTGCCACGGGAGAGGCCGCCGGATTGACGCTGGTCTCTAGAGATGCCGATCCGGACTTCAGGCGCGGTACCTATGAGCGCCCAATCCAACAGGCGATTGCATCGAATTTGGCGCCTGGTGGCGCCTTCTTCGATATCGGCGCCAATATCGGCTTCTTCTCCCTCATCGCTGCGCGCCGGGTCGGAAGGGAAGGCCAAGTCTACGCTTTTGAGCCGGTGCCGAGGAATGCCGCCGCGATCCGTCGAAGCGCGCAGCTCAACGGCTTCGACGCCATTCGGGTGTTCCCCGAAGCTGTTGGGGCTACGACCGGCCGGGCAGAGCTTCTGTTGGCGCGCCACATCGGGGGCGCTGCACTTGCCTCGGCCGAGGCACCACCCGATATGAACGGCTATCTTGAAGTCGATGTGACAACACTTGACGACGCGATCGCCCGGCACGGCCTGCGGCCCCCGTCGCTGGTCAAGATTGATGTCGAAGGTGCCGAGATTGAGGTCCTTCGCGGCATGACGGAAACCTTGCGAGCCCATCGACCGAGTATCATCTACGAAATCGATGACGCGACGCGCGATGGTCTTGACCGTAAGGCTCGCCAAATCGCCGCGCTTCTGACATCGGCCGGCTATGTTCTCGCAGCACTGCCGCCGTCCTATACCGAGCAGTCTTGGCACGTCCAACATTTGTTCGCGGAAGCAATGTAACCGCGCTAGGTGCCGGGATATGATGGGAGGCGAGAAGAGCATGTACAGACAAGCGCGAAATGCGGTGCGCGACCTCCTTCGGAGGCGCGCGCCCTATCTGATTCGCTACATCAGTACGTTTCATCTCACCGATGACCGCATACTCCTCGAGACGGTTATTCTCCCCTATCTGCGCGACGATCCTGCTGTAAAACGTGTCCTGTTTGTCGGCTGCGAGTGGTACACGAAGCCTTGTGAATCGAAGTTTCGCGCCAAGGAATATTGGACGATCGACATAGATCCCAATAAGCGCCGCTTCGGTGCGCGACGCCATATGGTTGACGCTCTGAGGAACCTGGAACGGCATAGGCCCGCCGATTACTTCGACGCGGTTATCTGCAACGGCGTCTTCATGAAAACGGCAATCGAAACGCGCGACGACGCTGAAGCCTCGTTCCGGGCATGCTGGCGTTGTCTGCGCCCCGGCGGCTGGTTCGTTCTCGGCTGGAATGACGTCGACGAGTTGCGCCCCTATCCTCCCTCGGAGAGCCCGACGCTTGCGGCTTTTACGCGCACTTCATTTCCCCCGCTAGGTGCGAGCGAGCATCGGACGGACACAAGCTACGGACACACTTATACGTTTTTCAGGAAGTCTGAAGCCATTCAGGAAGGCATTTAAGGGCGGGCATTCGTGTCATTTCAAAGCGTTGGATAGTATATGACCGGATTGAGGAAACTACGAAACAAAGCATGGAGCTAGCTTAGCTACTAGGGTCTCCTGTGCTCACCCGCTCATAAACGGACCTTAGCCGCTCCGCGCGCGCGCCCCAAGAATAAAGCGCCACGGCGCGCTCGCGTCCTTCGTTCCCCATTCCTCTTGCGCGGGCGGGATCATCCAGAACGGTGATCAGTGCCTGCGAGAGTTCGCCCGGAGCATCGGCCTCCACCAACATCCCGGTATGTCCGTCCAGGATGGATTCACACATACCCCCGACCCGCGTTCCCACCACCGGAATTCCGCAGGCCATTCCTTCCACGACAGAAATCCCAAAGCTCTCGCTGAGCGACGGATTCACCACGATATCGGCGTCGTGGTAGGCCGCAACGAGTTCCTTGTGGGACACATTGCCAACGAATCGGATCCGATCCCGTAGCCTGTGGCGATCTATGAGTTCGTCCAGGTGTTCCTGATATCTGCATCTGTTCCATTGGTCGTAGAAACGGTTGAGATCTATGACACGGGGGTCTGACGAGAGGCTGGTCAGGAAGTCAACAGGGAGAGGAGAATAGGGCCCCGCGATCCGCAGTTCCACGTCCGGGAAGCGCAGCGCGACTTCACTGAAGGCCTCTACGAGCGTGTGAAGCCCCTTTTCTGGTGATATTCGCCCGACGAACAGGATTACACGCCCGGTTCTTGGGTCACCTGGTGCTCCCGCTTCGCCCGGCCGAAAATGGAAGACATCGACGCCATTGCCGACAGAGGCAACAGCTCCGGGATAGTCCGGGAATGCAGAACGAAATGTTTCGGCTATGTGATCGCTGACGGCGACCACGGCATCCACTACCTCAAGTTGGGAGGCCACCTGATCCCGGTCACGCTGCGACAACCACTCGCATTGCATCTCGAGCACGAGCCTATGAGATGAGCCAGGCGCCTTTAGAGCCCGGCTCCACTTCCAATAGTTCATCAGATGGACGATATCCGGCCTGTCCAAGGCCAGATAACGACGAATTTCGTTCCTATATTGGGAATGGTCGTCAGCCTTCCGGTCCAGTTGCGCCCAACGCGCCGAGCGAGGAAACTCGCGGATAACCTTCTGCAGCAGCCTGTCGCGCCGTACCGGAGCTCGCCGCAAAGCGAACGGCAGGTCCGCGGGAACTCTGTCGTCCCGGTAGTGTCTTCCATAGACCGTGATATGCAAGCTGTCACTGAGATGAAGCGCAGTATTGTAGACAATCAGCCCGATCGAATTCTGAACCGGCGGGAAAAGTCTATCGTAGGGCTGCCCGACATAGACCAGCTTCATTCATGCCCCCAACGTCTGCTCACGCGACTTTTCTGAGCTCAGGAGAGCTTTCCGACTTGGAGACGTGTTCGGCAAGGCGCCTGATGCCCTCTTCGAGTGGAACCAAGGAACGGTTCAAGAGTGCCTTCATCTTACTCGTGTCAGGGCACCGGCGCGTCATGTCGCCCTCTGCAAGCGGCGGACGGAACTCCAATTTCGACGATGAGCCCAGCACACCGATGACAATTTCGGCGAGTTGTCGAATGCTCACTTCCAGATCGCTGCCGACGTTGATGACATCGTTCTCGTGCGAGCGAGTTCGGTGCACCGCAATGCACGTGTCAACCGTGTCGTCAACATAACAGAAGGTGCGCGTTTGCGAACCATCCCCGTAAATGGTCAGGGGCTCGCCGAGAAGTGCAGTACGCACAAATCGCGGCAGCACGAAATCTTCGCTCTGGCGCGGTCCATAGGTGTTGAAGAAGCGGAAAATCGTGAAGGGGAGTCCGAATTCACGCTGATAGGTGCGTAGATAGACTTCTCCAAGATTCTTCACGACAGCATATGGCAAGCGCGAGTTCAGCGGCGTGGTGTTCTCATTTTGGGGAATCTCAAATGGCTCCCCATAAACTTCTGATGAGGAAGCGAAGTACACACGCTCGGCGCCCGTGTTCTTGCACAGTCTCAGCACGTTCTCTATTCCGGCAATATCGCGCAGTACGAGTAATGGGTTTGCCAAGGTGCGCTGCACGCCGACGACGGCTGCGAAATGGAAGACATGTGTGAAATGGAAGCGATAGAACAAGGAGGAGATGTCGTCGAAATCGTTCGCATCCGCCTTTATGACGGTCAGGTTTCCGGCGTCGATTTGTACTTTATCGCGACTGCCGGTCGACAAGTTGTCAGCCACGACCACTTGGGTCTGAGGGAGTTTGACCAAGGCGCGAGTGAGTGCGCTGCCGATGTTGCCCGCACCTCCGGTGATCAAAATTGACTGTGTCATCATCCCACCTGTACCAAGCAGCCGATAGTGGCCGCCGATGCGTCGGCGCCATCCACAACACGCCCTGCCCGCTCATAAGCGGAGAAATGTCAAAGGCTCTTTGCTGCGCTCGAGATTGAGTGTCGCAGCGAACGATTTATTTGACAACTTCGGCTGGATAAGCATTTCGACTGTTCTCCTTTTGGCGCAACTCAACTTTTTTGAGTGTAGAGGGCCTCGCAGAATACATCCAATTTGCTGATTGCCGGGAACTACTTCACTGCAATAATTGAGACGATGCTCCATTCTCGACATGGGGACGAAAGCATATGCAACACATGAACACTGGTCCTGATGCCGAAGAACTGCTGAACCGCATCCGGACGCGGGACTGCACGATCGGCATCATGGGGCTTGGATATGTCGGGTTGCCGCTCGCTCTGAGCTCGCTTGAGGCGGGATTCAGGGTTATCGGTTTCGACATCGACCAGTCGCGGGTCGCGCTGCTTAACCGTGGCGAAAGCGGAATAAAGCATCTGCCTGGCCCAGCCATCCAACAGGCTGTTGACAGCAAGCGGTTTCGCGCCACGAGCGATTTCTCTGCGTTGAGCATGCCTGATGCGATCCTGATAGCGGTTCCGACGCCGCTTACCAGAAATCGGGAGCCAAACCTGTCGTTTGTCGAAAACAGCGCGAGGGCGATCGCTGACCGGCTCCGTCCTGGGCAACTTGTCGTCTTAGAGTCGACCACTTGGCCAGGCACGACACGAGAAATCGTGCGGCCGCTGCTGGAAGCGACGAACCTTGTTCTCGGAAAGGATTTTTATCTTGCATATTCGCCCGAGCGCGAAGACCCCGGAAACGAAGTGCACACTACCACCAGTGTTCCGAAGGTGATCGGCGCCGACGATCCGTCTTCACTGGAAATTGCGCAAGCACTGTACAGCCAGATTATCGTGCGGACTGTTCCGGTGACTTCAACCGCAACCGCGGAGGCGGTCAAGCTAACGGAGAACATATTTCGCTCCGTGAACATTGCCTTGGTCAACGAGCTGAAGGTCATCTTCGACCGGATGGGCATCGATGTTTGGGAAGTGATCGAAGCCGCCAAGACAAAGCCGTTCGGATATATGGCGTTCTACCCAGGACCAGGTCTCGGCGGCCACTGCATCCCCATCGACCCGTTCTACCTGACATGGAAGGCTCGCGAGTACGAAGTAGCAACGCGCTTCATAGAATTAGCTGGAGAGGTCAACACGAACATGCCGCACTACGTTGTTGACCGCCTTGTGGAGGCTTTGGACCGCAAAGCCCGCCGCGGCTTGAACGAATCTCGGATCCTATTGATCGGGATGGCTTACAAGAAGAATGTGGGGGATACACGAGAGAGCCCGTCGCTGAGGCTAATCGACCTGATGGAGCGACGGGGCGCAGTCGTTGACTACCACGACCCTTACGTGCCTGAGATTCCCGCCACAAGAGAGTATGCCGCGTTAGCAGGTCGGCGCTCGGTGGATATTTCAGCCGACCGCCTGGCCTCGTTTGATGCCATTGTCATCACGACAGATCATGATGCCATTGATTGGGGAACCGTCGTTGAAGGTGCAAAGCTGGTGGTCGACACCAGAAATGTCTGTGCACGCTTCCATGTGAGCGCCCCTAATGTAATAAAGGCATAAACTGCCCGACTGCAAGGCTCCGTGGGATAGCGTCAGCGAATTGTATTCTGACAAGCCGCCGGTTCGAGGTAGGTACCGGGAAGCGCCGCGGGGACCTGGTCAGTGTGCTTGTGAGAGCGCTGCCGTTTTCTCCGATGATCTGCTTGCTCCTATTCGCGAAGGCTTAGAAGCATGTCGCGAGCTTTGAGCAGGTCCGCACGCACCAGCAGGACGGCTGCGGCAATATAGATGGGAGCGCCAATCGCGATCCCTGCTGCCACTGTGACAGCCTGCGGGAGATCATCCGGGGCGGCCAGCAACCATGCACTAACGATCACGAACATGAGTGCGGCCGCGCCCGCCAATCTCGGGAAGATTGCCAATGGCTTCGACACGTCGATATGAGCGGTATGCTGTACGTAGAAGAGAAAGACCGGCAGCAGGAGCAAGTTACAGGCGACGAGCGCAGCAATTACTGCCTCCAGACTAATCTGTGCTGCGGCGGTGAGCAGGACGAGACTGAAAAGCGTGTAAATCATATTTAGTTTCAGGACCAAACTCGATTGCCCGAGCGCAAGGATCGTATACGCACACAAGCTGTCGATCGTACGCTGCAATCCCAGTATCATGAGGATCTGGACGGCGACCACGGCGTTTGTCCATTGTGGTCCGAAGACCAAGGGAACGGCGACAGGCGCGATCGCGGCAAAGCCCACGAAGGCGGGAAAGCCAGCAATTGCGGCCATCCGCACGCTTGTGTTGAAGAAGTGATCGATCTTGTCCGGTTCGCGTTGAACTCTGGCCACGGCGGGCATCGTTATCGCCGCCAGAGGACCGAGTAGGAACTCCCCCAAAAGGTCAAGGGGGCGACGGGCGATGGCGTAAACGCCAACAGCAACAGGCCCGAAAAACAGACCAAGGATGACTTTTGGAATCTCTTCGTTCACGAAGGTCCATAGAGTTTGGACGACGATGGGGCCGGCAAACCCGAACAATTCGCGGCAGCGCGCGTAAGAGTACGCCATACGGGGCCGCCACGAACTCCCGAGAAGAATAACGGTTGTTTCTACAATCGCCTTCGCGACCTGCATCAAGACCAGGCTCCACATGCCGTAGCCGGCGATCGCCATGGTCAAACCCACGGTCCCGCCGACCATCGTTCCGGTCAGTGTGCGCAGTGTGAAGAGGCGAAAATTCAGCTCTCTCTTGAGGACTGCTGTTGGGACTGCCGCCAAGGACTGAACCACAACAATTATGCCGGTCCAGCGCACGAGGCCCTCGAGAAGCGGTTCGCCGAAGAGCTCGGCGACCACTCCGGCGAACGCCCAGATGAGAGCGCTCAGCGTTGCGCCGGTCGCAACAAGCAGCCAGAACGCTGAATCCAGATGAATGGGCTCGATCTCCGCGCGCTGGACAAGTGCATCAGGTATCCCTCTCGTCACCACCGTTGCTAGAATGGTTGGAGCAACCATGGCAAGTGTGGCGAGACCGAATTCCTCCGGGCCGAGATGGCGGGCCAGAATGATGAAGACGGCGAACATGGCGACTTGGCGGCCCCATGTCTCGACAGCTGCCCATGCCGCGCTGCTGAGAACCTTTTTGCCTAGCGAAGTCATCTTGGGTCCTCGGACCTTTGGGGAATCGGATCTCGGAGTTAAATTGCATGGGCGCGGATCGTCTTCCTCGGCGTTTGCTATTCGCTCGATCCGTTTTGGTACATGCAAGGCCGCTGCCACTTACCAAATTCCGCAGGTGTGGTGTGCGCTCAGGCTAGCGGCGCACGGGATGAAGGCAAATCTCTCCATTTTGGGGAGGGCGTAAACCTTTCCACTCCTTTCGCAGGGCCATCGCATGTGGCGCGAACCATGAGAACGGGGGCAGACGGCGGGAAGTAACCCCGCAACTTTCGGCATATTGGCATACCGCGCTGAGGTTCAGGGGCGTTTGGCGGGCGGGCTCGTCGTCGGCAGACCTCGGCGATTGGGGCGACCTGAGGCGACAAGCCCTACCAAATCGTAGCAGGACCTTACTCCCTTTGGCGCGCTTGCGTTCCGCGCAACATTTGCCAAGGATTGGATGAGGCAAGGTTGCGACGAATTCGCGTGCCTTCGGTCTGCGTTGCAGAGTTGGAACCGGCAGCCCATGCAGATTTCGTTCGTAGGTCTTTCAATCTGTGCGGGAATATTGGCAATCGGCTATTATTGCCGCGCTCCCTTGATCATTGGCCTCATCATCTCGCTGGCTTTCGGTGCCACTGCCGTTATGACTCTCAGCGCGATTGGAGGCTCGTCGCCGCTCATCTACACCTTCTTCGCCGCGCTTTTGCTAACGGCAGTTTTCAGCAGACGGCGCATGTGGCGGGACCTTGGTCACGTGTTCGGCAAAATTCGACCGGTGTGGGTGCTCACGACCCTGATGCTCTATGCCGTGGTCGGCGCATGGCTATTTCCGCGCTTCTTTGCGGGACAGACGAGCGTATTCGTTCAGGCAGCCATGAGGCGCGGGGTCATCGAGGCTCCGCTTGCGCCGGTCTCGGGCAACATTACCCAAACCGGATATTTTGTTCTGGGCGGCCTCACCGCCATCGCCTTATGCGTCCTACTCCTGCACGAACATAGGCTGGAAAGTATTCGGCGCGGATTTCTTCTGTGGTGTAGTCTTCACGTCGTCTTCGGACTGCTTGATTTACTCGGCAAGATCGCTGGAGCCGGCGATATCCTGTCGCCCATCCGCACGGCCAGCTACGCCATGCTTACCGAGGTCATCGAAAATGGCTTTTGGCGCATTACTGGGGCCGCATCTGAGGCATCTTCCTTCGGCGGCGGCTCACTGGTCTGCCTATCATTTTGTTACGTTTATTGGCGCAAGACAAAGTCCCGCGTGGCTCAGGTACTGGCCCTCCTCTTGCTCGTCCTCTTGCTTCTTTCCACGTCTTCCGTTGCGTATGTCGGCCTCGCCGTGCTGAGCATTCCCGTGGCACTTTCCATTTCATGGTCGCTTCTGTCCGGCCGCATGGACAAGGACGAGATCCTGATCATTGCGTTCATTGCGCTCGCAGCCGTCACTGTCTTGGCAATCGTTCACTACGATGAAGAATTCTTCGCGCCCTTTGTCCATCTGATCGATTCCATGGTTCTCAACAAAGCCAGTTCCGCCTCCGGTCAGGAACGTGCCTACTGGAATATTAAGAGCCTCCAGGCTTTCGT
Organism: Sinorhizobium meliloti; assembly: GCF_035610345.1. The sequence continues at coordinate 1,696,062 of NZ_CP141213.1, forward strand.
CGAGACGGGTGGTCTCGGCGTCGGCTTGGGCAGCTCGCGTGCGTCGAGCTGGCCGATTGCGGTGGCTTCGCAGCTTGGCCTGGTCGGCGGGGTTATGATGGTGACGCTGCTGCTGGTCATACTCAGGGGCATGGGACGCCTAAAGGTCCACATCGATCCTGAAACAAACGCGGTGGTGTCGAGCGTGCAAGCTTGCGCTCTGGGTTCCGTCGTCGCTGGATCTTTGGGTGCTGGGAGTGCCGATCCGGGGATGATTTTCTTCATTGCTCTTGCCGTCATCGCGACGAGCAGAGTGAATGCCCGCCGGAGCAGAGATGCCAAAATGCGCACCATACAGCTTGGTCAGCCTGCGCCTTTCGCTTGCCGACCCGCCACGCATTGATATGCCGAAATGGCGGATCGCCGCTCAGGCTGTCACATTCGGCAAAGAGGTCTTCCCCGTCGCGGCCTCGGTTGCCTCCATTTTTCCGATGGGCCTACCGATTCCTTCACACGTCCGTGCGCCCGCCTCGGCGCAAGGAGCGGTTCGGATCAAGTTGCATATCCCTTCCATTAAGTTCTCACGATACCTGAACACGAGCACTCCGAGCAATCAGTGGCTTGGGGTCAGCATCTGTCGTTGGGGTCGTGACGGGAGCTGGGGAACAGTTGCTCGACAGTTTGACGACCGGCCTAGGGACGGGGGCCGGTCAGCCGCGGTGAGGGACCGCGATCGGGCGGTCGGCCTTTGATGGGCATCAAGAGCGTTGCATATACACATTTGCAACGTCTTTTGCGCGAATGTTTATTTAGCGACACATTGTGCAGCGCGTACGATGGGCATGAAAGGACTGAGTGGATCAAGAGTTGAGTATATCGCCTGAAGAGAGGCCGTTCAACTTGCAAGCTACCTCGGTTCGGTTGTTCGCCTTCAGTTTTTTCATAATGTGGCGGATATGGACCTTGACCGTGCTTTCGCGGAGCTTGAGTTCGTAGGCTATGATCTTGTTCGCCTTGCCTTTTCGCAGCGCCTCGACCACTTCCGCTTGACGAACGGTGAACATCTCCGCTAGCGGCGAAACTTCCTTCCTCTCAGTCGCGATCAGGTGGCGTGCCGCCAGCACGCTGCTCGCCGGCACAAAGACGCCGCCGGCTATCGCCAAACCGATCGCTTCAATGCACACGTCCACGCCGACAGATGTCGGGATATAGCCTTGCGCGCCGCTTTCAAGAACCCGCAAGATTTGGGCAATGTCGTCGCTGTCGGACAGGACAACGACGGGTGCGGGGCGAAATAGGGATATGAGCTTCGGAATCTCTGTCGCGATTTCGCCGTCTTTGCACGCGCCGACATTGAGGAGGACGGCTGCGACTGGGGGGCAGTTACCCTTCATCTCCCGCCATTCGTCAATCGACCCGTAGGCGGCGACATCCATGGTGAGACCGTGATTGATGAGGGTCCTTGCCAAGCATTCGCGACCTAACGCCCTCCCATCAAGGATAAGCAAACACCGCTGGTCTACGTTTTTAAGTGGCTGCTTTTCCTCTTCGTTGACCGCTTGTGCGATAGTATTTGCACGCTCCGGCTCATGCGTGGACGCCGACACATTCTCCAATCTGGATATTAAAGAAGCCATCTTCAATTCCCTCTAATGTCGCTACACCGCTAAACTCCAGCCAAAGAACGGCAGCAACGATCGGGGTACTCCCCGCACAAAATCACCATGAATAATAATATTACGCGATACAGCTGGGTTTTCATTCTAAACGCGGCTATTTCTCCACCAGCCATCGCGAAGTAATGTAGCTAATACAAATTTCGGGCTGACGCCTCGGCGAGGCGCCAATTTTCCAGCGGCTATTCTCTGTTGATATCTCAACGGATCAGTTCTCTTCAGGCGTATGCCGTGAAAGGGACGCTGGGACGTGCAGTCGGACCGCGGCGCCCCGGCAACCCTCTGCAATCCACGAAGCGGCTGATTTGGCCAGAAGAGCGGCAATCCGGGCAATCTACCCACTTCAGCGAGGTGCCGCTTCGCAAAGGTGAACGTTACACACTCCCAGACGTATGCTGTTCCTCATTGGCTACGGTCTCTCGTCCTCATCATATTAGCACTATCTAATTATTCTACTCTTTGAATTAAGTGATGTGGTCTACCATTTTGCAATTTCTCCAATGAGAGGACAGCGACCAACCAAAGAGGTAGGTCCGAATACCGTCTATTCACCTTTTGTGGAATTTTGTGCCGCCTGGCGCCGAAGTGGGCATTCTGTCTCAGAATTTCTAGTCCAATAGCATTCTGGGAAAAAGATCACCACCGTCAGCACTAATATTGCAGTTCATTGCAGTTCATTGAGGCAGATAGGTGGAGAAGTCGCGTAGAGCGTCGGCGCAGAGCATAAGCTAGGCTTGGCGGCGCCGCCTACACTCATTTCACATTGCTGATCAGGCTGTACAGTCGAAGGTAAACGTCCCGCCGCCGCGCAAATTGCCATGTGTGCCCTCCACGACCGTGCCTTATTTCATCACGACGATCTAATCCGGAAGCCTGTGCGCAATGACGACCATGGTGCCGCCGCTCATCGCCTCTTCCAGTGCCTTCTGAACGGCCGCGTCCGACTCGGTTTCGAGTGCCGATGTGCCCTCGCCGCGCGGCTTCGGCTTGTCCTCTGGAGAACACCCCGTTACTTGCCAAGGTCATCGACAAAATGCTGCAATCAATGTGTTGACTACCTCCGCCAACGGATCATCGACCTCGCGGCACATATCGACTGGCCCCGCCGGCAGGCCAGATGCACCTTCGTGCTAGCGACAATCTAGATCACAACATCTCGCCAGCGCCGCAAAAACACTGCGCAGATCTCCCCAGCATACGGAATGAGCATTGGAGCTCTCGCGCGGAAAGCATTTCAACCTGCACTAAGAAGAAGACTTGGGACGGGAGCCTGCAATTGCTCGGGGACCTTACGCGCCGGACCGCCGAGTCCGTTGGAACGCCAGCATATTCGTGTACCGCCCGATAATGGCGGGCTACCAGGCTCAAGGTTCATCCACCCGCTTAAGTTCGAAGAAGTAGATACGCTCGTCGGCCCTGATCGTCATCGCTCCCATGATCCTGTGTTGATCGATTCGGCGGAAATAATCGACAATCGGTTGATTGTCGTAGAGCATCGCCGCGCTCGCAACGCCGCTAAACGGCATCGTTCTCAGGGAGGCAACAGGACCTTTCGCGCGAAGTCCGCATTGAAGATGCGAAAACAGATTTCGAGCAATGCGCATCCTGCCGACCTTATGGAAGCGAAGCGCCAGGCGAAGCGGTACTATCCCGGGGTCGATCGCGATCAACCGCCGCTTGCCCGACCAAAACAGCAGCGCATCCGCGCGCATGCATGCGTTAAATCGCTTGCCGAACCAGCCGAGGTTTTCCAAAACGCCGTCGAGCGGATGCCCTGTCGGGATGCCGCGCCCTCTCCATAGTCCGACGATTTCGCGTGGCTCAAGCGGTGATAAGAATTGAAATTCCTTAAGTGCTGTCTGCTGTGCGTTCACCAGATTAATCCTCTCCTTTCCGGCGCTGCCTGGCGCGCCGCCTGGATTTGGCGTCACGTCGCGCATTTCGCAGCTCCTCCAGCGTCGGCATCCACCAGCCGCGGTGGAGTTCGTCTTCTCCCGGTGGCGTTCGTGCCGGCCAGGTTGTCACCAATTCCTCAAGCGCTCCCGGTCGCCAAGACGCCCAGACATATTCCCCTCCGTCATTCATTGGGAAATGGAACGAGCTCATCGTTGCCGGGTCCACCAGTTCGCCGTCCGTGCCAATGAAGAAGACAACCCCGGCATGCGTGCCGATCGCACGCGTGAGAGGGGGACGATCGGCGGCGGGAACCGGATATCGCTTGCGGCGGCGTTCTCTCGTCCTTGCCTTGAGCGCCTCGTCTTCCTCGGTTCCCCTTATTGCCTCACGCCGCGCCTTCCTCGCCTCCGGTTCACTGCGCTCAGCGGCCGCCTCGATGGCTGGCCACCGACGGCGGAGCTCGTCGAACGAGCGGTAAGGCACGGTCCAGATCCGGCGATCGGCGTCCCAGCGTGCATACGGGATTTCCCGGATTTCGCTGACGACGGTGCGTGAATAGGGTGTACGAATTTCGAACGACGCAGGTGTTGCCTTGAGATAGCGGCTCTCGATCGGATCGAATGCGAAGGCGTCACTGCCCTTCTCGTCGGCAAACGCGTCGGCTTCCGCTTCCCTTTCGGCCAGCCAGCGGCTAATACGTTTTTGAGCAGTGCGGCCGGGTACGAACCAGGCATTCAGACGGTCGCTCCAGCGAGCGCGGGGGAACGCTTGCCGAAACCGGGCCACTGTCACCCTGTCGTGCGGCAACTCGGTCGTTGCGCCAACACGTTGCGCGGCGGAAGCGTTGTTATTCGGCTCTTCGTCCATAGTTCCAAAACGCGGGAAGGCCACCTCCCGTTCGCTTCACGCGTTCCCTTCAAGCGTCCTGGGGCCTTTATGGTGCATTCCCAATTGTTTCGAGACGCTTGAGGCGCCCAGTGGCCCTGACCTTCGCGGTCTTGCTAAGTAAGGTTTCGCAAGGGCCCTTGGCATGTTGAACAAGTAAACCGCTTCGGATCCAGTTTTGGCTTCACGGCGTCCACGTCGGCGGCATCGAAATGGGCGGGCCGGCCGCGCCCGTGGAGAAAGCGGCGCCCGGCCCCGCGGCCGCCTTCTCCTTCGTCGACCCACCAGAAAGCGAAGCCGGGCTTCCTAGGCGCGATGGCTGCTTAGCGGCTCGAGACCCGGATCGCGCCGGCGTCGCCGAGACTGCGTTGAACGGCGGCAATCTGACTGGACGCAATATGCGCCGACACCTCGATCTCGCCTTCGAGCGGTGCATCGCTACGAGCGCCCTGTTCATGAGAGGCGTCGCCACCCGAAGGCTCGGAGCCGGCCGTGTTGCGGTCGGTCGCCGACTGAATGAAAATGTCGGGCCTCGATATGCCGTGCTGTTGAACCAAGTGTTCGACGGCGAGATCGGCTGCTTCTCGAGTCTTGAAAGTGGCTCGTATCGTAGTGCTGCTGTCGTCGGCCATGTGAATGTCTCCTGATCGTTGACCTGCACAGGACGAGAACGCCTCTGCCGTCAGGTGGTTTCGCTAGCGTGTCATTTCGCTTCGCGTGCTTGCCGAGGCTGGGTTCGTGAAGATGCCTTGTACGCAGGTGTGTCAGACAATGAGTCCCGGTCAAAGGGGTAATGCGCGACCAAAAGGCGCCTCGTTAAAGTCGTTGTCCAATCGGAGATTGACCTGGGACACGACATAGGCGGGTCTATCCAGACGGCATCATGGCAGCAAAGGCAGCGCCCGATTGCGGACCGGCGCTGCTGCACTGAGTCGTCCGGGCGAGCTAGCCCGGATAGACTAAGCGCCAACCCCTCCCAACTCACGTAAAATCGGCGTGCTGGAATTTGAGGGGGATCATTATGCCGAAGAGAACTCTGTGCGCCTTAACGGCGCTGGCCTACTTGTCATGCTTCGTCACCTATTCAGGAGAACGTTCGATCAAGATCGCTGATCACAAGTTCCGGACCGCGGAGGACTGCATGAGGAAAGCACCGGTAGGCCGCTTCGACCGCAAGTGCGATATTCCGCTCCTCGGCTGGCGTGGCGCCGAGGGCATGTGGTGGTTTTCGAACGTTGTCCAGGGCGCCGGCATCTAGTTAGACAGCGCTCCCTTGAACGCTAAGTGCTTCGAGTACGGCGAGACGGCGTCGGCCCGTCGGCGAGCCCGGTTGCGCTAATGTCTTGCCGAGGTAGGCCATCGTCTTTTCTCGGTGCGGCCCAGATTTCTCGGATCGCCTCGAGCGCTTTCTGCTGTTCACTTTCGGCGTTTTCATGCGGTATGCGACCTCATGCGCCTGTTCTGAGACGAGCTCGCGGTCACGGCCTTTCTCCTTCGGATTATCTGCCATGCGTTACTCCAAGTCTTTTTCATGGCGGATGGCGGCCGTTCAGATGTCGGCAAGGGGGGAACTTCGCTCTTGATGACGGGTTGACCTACCGAGGAGACGACAGAATCGGCGAAAAGAAGAATGAAATGCACTCACTCAATCTCGCTGGCATCCTAATTCTTCTTGCTGTCATTGCAATATTCGCCCTTGCATGGATCGCACTTTGAGACGCGGCGCCCCCTCGAAAGCGCCAGGCGACCTAGTTTTCTTTGGAACCATTCACTACGCTCGCGCTCGGAGGGCACCGCTAACTAATGCGGGCTGCTGATGGGAGATCAGCGTGACGTTCTCCAGAACTTTTCAGGCAGCGCCCTTTCTCGCTTCAGGGTGCTGCCGCTCTTTCCTCCACTTACAGTACCTTGAGTTTTCGGGCCAATCAGAACACGGCGAGATAATCGCCCTGGGCAATGATTTGAGCGCCAATTCCGCCGCGACCTGTCGATCCTGTCTACCGCATGTACAGGATCGACATTTTGGCAGCGCCCCAAGACCCTCCCGGGGCGCTGGCGTCCGTATCCCCATTTTTTTGGACAGGATCGAAACCCGCGTTTGCCGCTTGGGGGTTAATCTGCGGCCGTCGCCGCCTCGACCCGTATCGCCGTCCCGTTGAAGTGCGCGGCGTCCAGGAACCCGCGAGGGAATTGCCAAGCCCTTCGGGGCTTCCGATATTCGACGACGAGATGCTGCAATCTCCGGCGATCACGCCATTCCTCACCCAGACGCTCTACGCCATCCAACTCGAACTGCGGCGGGCCTGCGACCGCGATCGGCGAAGGCACGGAAAATCTCGGGCGCCCTGCTGGCGCGCTATCATTTCGAGCCGCTGAAGCAAGTTGGCACCTCATGCCGTCCGGATCGGGAAAGGTCGTTTGAGCAGCAGTTTGGTGTAGGGCGGGAGCGCGAAAATCTTGATGCCCAGACTAGGTGACATAGCTCGAGGGGCCAATCCGGATGAGTGACCAGGGCACCCGGGCTGCACCAGATGGAGCAGCTTCGACTTGGCCCTCGGTCGGGCGGAGCCGAACGGTTCTGATCTGAGCATCAGCCGCACTGCAAGCCGCGCCATGAGCACAGCCGCGGCACTGACCTGGAATTGACACGTGCACACACGCATCGTGACGAGCCATCACTGCTTTGAGTTGTTCAGGGGAAACTTCTAGTGTTGGGTGACTATTGACTCAAGCTCATGGCGTTTTAATTCCTCGATTGCTTCGAGTGCTTCTTCGGCTGACCAGCCTGCAGACACCGCCGCCTCCAGCAACTTGGCCTCCGCCTCCTGCTCGAGTTTCATGTACAAAGGCTCTAATGCCTCCTGGACCGTTAGAATGTGCTCATCCGGAGCTACGACATGGACAAATGAAGTTGAGGGCGACATGGCACAAACCTTCCTCCTTCACACTGACGTGTTCCGACAAAACTCCAAACGTTGGCGTCTGTTCCACCGGATACAATCTTTGACGGTTGGATGAACTCGCATCGGTCGATTGGCGTCACTCTGGCTCTTCTACTTATCGCGCATTCCACGTTTGCGGCCGATCCGATCACCGGACGCGCGACCGTGATTGACGGTGACACGATCGAGATCCAAGGCGAGCGCATCCGCATGCACGGTGTCGATGCGCCGGAGAGCTGGCAGAAATGCGAGAATGACGACGGCAGCAGCTATCGGTGCGGAAGAGAGGCGGCCCAAGAACTCGCTCGGTTTCTTGCCGAGTCCCGCCCTACCCGCTGCGAGTTCGTTGAGCGCGATCGATATAAGCGGTTCGTGGGAATCTGCTTCCGCTCCGATGGCCGAGACGTCAATCGCTGGCTGGTTGAGAGCGGCAATGCTGTGGATTGGACGCGGTATAGCAATGGCGCCTACGCCAATGCTCAAGAGCGCGCAAGGTCTCAAAGGGCCGGAATCTGGCGCGGCAATTTCGAGCTGCCTTGCAATGCTCGCGCCGCGCGTGCAAAGCGCGAGGCATCCTGCTAACGCGAGATTTTCATGCCGACCAATGAAGCCGCCGACGGACACGCGTTCGATCGACCGCGAAATCGAAGCGCGGCTCCGATCCACGGGCAGAGTGTTAGGCGTAAGTCAAATCTTGGCGAAAAAAGTTGGCGTCACCTTCCAGCAAATCCAGAAATGCGAAAAGGGTATAAACCGCCTGTCGGCGGGGATGCTCGTGAAGGTCTGCCAATCGCTAGAGGTAAGCCCCCTGGGGATCCTCGCCGCCCACCTCCAGCATGGACGACCGGTAGCCGCATGGACTGGCTCCAAGAAAGATTGCTTACGGCCGAGCGAAAGCTGTCTGGGGTAAGACGCGCCTTGAAGACGAATGATGCGATCCTGCCGCTTACCCGTAAACAACCGAGACGAAATATAAAACGACTTGCGCTCTCTAATCTCTCACTCTTTGCAGTCGATGCACAGGCTGACCCACTTCCGTTCAAAAGCGTAAATGCTCTCGTCAGTGGAATGCCGATGGCACAGGTCTAGGATGCCGTCCGCCGACGTGGCGGCGACGGCGAGTGCGTATAGCTGCCGAGCCTCGTCATGTCGGAAACCTGTCCCTCGGGTGTTGACCTTCACAACTTGCACTTCCGGCGTACCAGCCTGTTGGCCGGCATAGAGCTGCATGCGGGCGCGCGGTGCGAACGCGCGCGCACTAAAAGGTAGCCTCGGAAGTCCGCCGCGTGCTCCGACCGGTGCAGTCTCGGAAATTTATGGGGTTTCCTCGAAGCGGCGAGACGAAATTGTGAACGTTCTCAAACGCCCCACGAACAACGGACCATAGTCCGATACCCAAGCATTCGGTGCTGCTGTAGCTTCTGCGTTCCGCGTTCTGTTTCTCGTAATGATTGTGGAGTTTTGCCGTGATTAAGATCTTCGTTTTGGCGACGACGCTGGTAATGGTTGGCTTCTGGGGTTCTGTCGGCGTTCTGATCTATCGGCTGCTTACGTGATTTCGAAGAGGAATGCTTAAACGTGCAGGTTACCCTTGCAGGGTGGCGGAATCTTCAGCCGTCCCCTATAGTTTTCTTGCGGCAATGGAGGTTGCCCAAGGAGGATCATATGAGCGACACCGCTTTTGGGTTTCTGCTAGCGGCTGAACTGTCAGCCTTGCTGTGGACCGCACTGCTCATGGCCGCCTTTTCAGTTTTCTGAAAATCGTTGGTCTTACCCGAAGCAAAATCTATTCGGCCGATCTTGTTTCGTCACGCGTGAGTGTGCGGCAGTAGTTGCAATCTTCAGTCGTTGCATCTATGGCCGCTTTCGCTGAAGAGTACGTGCCGAGTTCTCACGTCCTATCGCGTCGCGAGGAGGAAAGCTTCGCTGCTATCGTTGCCGCCGCGTAGGTTCCAAAAGGGATTCAGCGTGAGAGTCGCTGTCCGTACTAACCACCGCCGCCGCTATCCAACTGGCACCTCCTATTTTGATGGTGCCTGGGAAGCCGCCAGGCCATGGACTCATTTTGTCCCATCCCCTTGAAGGATGGATGCCGGAGCCCTGTCATCGGTGTACAGACTCAAAGCGTGCGTGAGCAGAAGCCCTGACTCGGCGCCGCCAGGCGACACATACCAAAGCGAAAGCGGCGCCGGAAACATGCCGGATGTCAACGCTTCACGTGCCAGGGCCACGTCCGGTGCCCCTCACGGCCAAACCGGGTGCCGCAACATGTTGAGCGCCGACAGATGCAGCAATACAATCCAGAACCGCCTGCCGCTTGGCGGCATAGATTCGTTTGGTGCGCCGGAGGTGGCGGATATAGTGGCTCGCATGCATGAACTCGGCGGTCGCGAGTTGTACCGCGGGCCGAGGTGCCGGCGCGAGACATGCTGCCACTTCGGCGAACTCAGGGGTCAGTGCGACTGGTGCGACGAGAAAGCCGAGCCGAAGGGTCGGGCTGATCGTCTTGCTGAACGAGCCGATGTGGATGACGCGTCCGTCCCGGTCGAAGGACGCGGGCGCCACGCTGCGGGTAAGTCGCTGATCGTCGTGGAAGTTGACTATGCACCGGGCGTAGCTTCCCCGCCGCACAGACACGCCGGATCGGCCTACATCTATGCCTACGTGCTCTCGGGAGAGATCGAGTCGAAGGTAGATACGGCGAGACGCGCATCTACAAGGCCGGCGAGAGTTGGTCCGAGGCGCCCGGCGCGATCCATTCGGTCAGCCGCAACGCGAGCAAGGCCACGCCCGCAAAGTTGCTGGCGTGTTCGTCGTCAACTCCGACGACAGGAAGCTCACCACACCAATCAAATAAATAGAATGATTTTGATCAATGAGGAACAGGGTCGTCTACAACCAGGCGTCGATCATTCGCCTCGTGACTACAGAAAAAGGAGTGTCGCGGGTCATCGGCGACCACGAGAAGTGTGATCCGAATCAACCCGGAGTAGCTTGCGACACAGGAGGGTGAGATTACCCACCTTTTCCTTAGCCAGTGCTTGAGCATCCGTTCCGCACAGCCCGACGGTCTCCTGCCTCGCGCTTCTTGTTTCGCGCGCGCATGAGCGAACAATCTGCGCGAGACGATGCCGGAAGTCTTAGCGAACCGAATAAGTGTTCGCGGCACGCATGAGGTCGATCGCGGTTGTGGAGGCGCCTCCGACCTCGGCCCGGCACGTCCGAGTAATATCCACCGGCCGAGACACCCCCCTGGCAAACCGACACCCGGACGGAAGCACGCCAGGTGGGTTTACGTCGATTATTAGACTAGAAGCGCGACTCTTCGAGCGCCATTTTCCGCGTTATGCCGTCGTGATCGGCATGAAAGTCGCTGATATACCCGATAAATTCGTTGCCATCAGCGGCTGCATCGGCAGCATGCAGCACTCCGGTAATCAGTCGTCGCAGGGCCACACCTTGCTCAATGCCAGAGGGACCAGCAAGGCGCCTGACCTATGTCCCTCCTCTGGATTATTGTTGACCCATTTACAGAGGACGTCGCGGACTTGCCCATATGTCACGTCCCTGGCTGGGCAATAATCGATTGGAGGACCCACCGTCGCATATGCATCCATAATCCCGTCGATGTAGGCAAGTGCTATGGCAGGGTCATTCTCGCACCACCGATTGATGTCATTGCCGTTAGACGCATGAGCATCGGACGCAGCTGTCATCAGGACCATAGCAATTCTTGCGACCTTCATTGTAGACCTCGGCTGCACACTTGCTCGGCTCTAGCAAAGCCATCGATAATGCTCGAACCAACCGTCAGATCGTGGCATTTGGCCTCGGGCGGGAGGTCGCGTGGATGGTTACCACCCGGGTTCCCATAAGCCGAGTCCCGCCGAAAATTTCAGCAGGGTTCAGCCGTCCTCAAGCGAGGACAGTCGTTTTATGCCTTTGACATCTTGATGATCCAGATCCTTGAGGACCTCGGATATCAAATATCTATTGAATATATCTGCTCAGGTGCGTGGAGTGAGACTGCCGGCTGCTGAGTTTTCGAGACCATTATTCTGTTCAAGAGACAGAACATCCATTGTCAAAATTTCCAATAGATGTAGACACCACCTCTCATAAAGATACCATCTAAGGGTGCCATTTGATAATATGGCAATCTATATAGGCCAGCGGTAATTGCCTTTCTGCTCAATCGTCACAAGCCAATGGCAGATAGGTCCGAATGGCAGGAAGGCCGGCATCTTCTGTCATCGGCTTGCGATTCGAGCTTAGATTCGCGCTCGAAAAGTTCGAGGCATCTGCGGTGCCATTCGATCATTCCCGGTGCGACCTAAGTGTCTATCCCCCTTCGCTGCTCTTCAGGGACGCGCCTGTGTCGTTATCCCGCCGCGTCAGACGAGCGAGGAGCGACGTCGGCGATGTGCCGAGACCGCGACGGGTGCCAGTGGCCTATTTGATCTCGCCCCAGTTCCTTCATGTTGGTGAAGTCAGCCCCAGGCGGCCGGGCTCATGAACATGGCGAAAGACGACTTCCTGCTCGTCGCCATTGATCGCGCGCCAGGAACGGATCCGCCGTTCCGACGAACGCCTTCGCTGACGTCGGGATGGCGGCGCAACATCTCCTCGAACACGTCGACCGGACGAATTCCAGGTGCCGCTTTCAGCAGCCACACGACCTCTGCATCGAAGATGTCGGCGAGTGGGTCGGGACGCCGACGACCGCGCGGCTTCTGCATTTGTGAGGCAGATGCGTGTTCTTCTCGATGCGACAGGCCCGTTGCTCTGCTGAGCGACGCCTTCGCGGCGACGCCCTCAACCCCGTGCTCTCTCTGATGGCCCAAAGGTGGTTCCCCGTTCTTCGAAGAGCCCAAGTTACCGGTTGAACCGCAATCATCAGATGAATCGGCGGCAGCACCGGTAGAACTCCGTTCGGGCTCCGCCCCCTCTGTGTTCCACCGCTGCTGCCGAGTCTCATCTTGATTGACGCTTCGTCTCATCTTGGTTGTCGCGCTGCACACAGTCGTTCGCCTCTCAGTTCCCGCACAGCGTGCTCCCCAGCGGGACATGGAACTAGGCCGTAAACTCATAAACGGACTTAATCGGGAAGAAGACGATTCGAAAGCGTTCGAGGGAGCGGAAGAACGGGGCCACGGCTCGCGGATGACCCTGGAAGCATCCGGGGGGCGTGACTTTGCTAATATTCAAGGCTCCGCCAAATTCTTTGGTTCGTCATTCGCCGCATCGGTATTTGCGCATGAGCCGCACGAGCCCATCGATGTCGTGTGCGTGCCAATGAAGATGGCACGAGCATAAGGGCGCTTGTCGTAGAGGCGGTGCGCTGACCGGCAGCAAGGCCCTTATTGCTGGTCGGACCCAAGCACATCCAGGAGCCAGACGAGACCGGCGTCCATGAGCGCCGACTTCGGCACGACCGCCTGGATGCTTGACGCGCCAAGATCCAGCGGCAGCTTTGCGGTGCCGACGGCAAAGCGCTCCGCATGCATCTCGACGAAGCGCCTGGGCAGGACGCAGACGAGCTCAGTCCTCGTGAGGAGGTCGAGTGCCAGCAGGAAGTTCGGGACGGCCAGGGCCACACGGCGGGAAAGGCCGCGGCTTGCGAGCAGTTCGTCAACGACGCCCGAGGGATCGCCTCGCGGTGCGACGAGCAGGTGCTGCATGCGGCAATAGTTTTCGAGCGTAGGTTTCTTCGAAAAGGGATGGCCGCTCCGCGCCGCGACCACGAACTCCTCCTCGTAAAGCCTTTGCGCGGCGAAGCGGGCGGGCAGTTCGTAGAAAGGCGCGATCGCTACATCGATCAACCGCCCGTCGAGATCGGAAAACGCCGTCTCCATCTGCATGTGCCGCACGACGAGATCAATGCTTGGCGCCTTGCGGGCGATTTCGTCAAGCAGCGGCGGCAGGAACACCGAGAAGCCATCGGCCGTGCCGATTGTGAAGCGGCGGCGTGAGCGCGCCGGCTCGAAAGGTTCAGCGGTGGAGATGACGCTTCGCACCCGCGCGAGAATATCGCCGATCGGCGCCGCCAGTTCCCTGGCGCGCTCGGTCGGTACCACGCCCTTCGGGGTCTTCAGGAACAGCGGATCGTTGAGCAGCCGCCGCAAGCGGCCGAGACCGTGGCTGACGGCGGAAGCGGAAAGGTTCAGCCTTTCAGCGGCGCGGCCGACATTCCGCTCCTCAATCACCGTCTCGAAGAGCACCAGCAGGTTGAGGTCCGCGCGCGAGAGATCAATCTCATTCAGCATAATGATGAAATCATATCACTTCATTCATCATGAGCAAAGGACTAGTTGGTCGAGGTCATGGAGGCCACACGGTCTCCCGACACCCAAGCGGAGGAACAGTTGAGCGATTTCATCGGGTACATTGAAGCCCTGGCGCTGCGCAGCTTGCAGCGCGCAGAGGCGCAATTCCGCGCGCCGGCGCTTGTCGATCCGGGATTCAACACACGGCTGCGCCAGGCGCTTGCCGGGGAGGATGAGGCGGCGGCCGTCATCTCCTTCTGGCGGGAGGCGGGACCTGCGCGATGGTTTGCCAAGGAGGCCGAATTCGACCGCGCCTTTTGCGAGCGCTTCCTCGCTGCCCATGAGGCTGCGGCACGCGGTGCGCTTCTGAACTGGACAACTTCGCCAGAGAAAACGCTGGCGCTCCTTCTTCTCCTCGACCAGTTCCCGCGCAACGCCTTTCGCGGCACGGCTCGCATGTATCAGACCGACTCTCTGGCGCTCGGCATCGCACGCGCCGCGGTGAACGCAGGTTATGATCTCAGAGGGCCGGCCGACCTGCAGCTCTTCTTCTATCTTCCCTTTGGCCATTCGGAGGACCTCGTTGACCAGGAGCGATCGGTCGAGCTTGCCGGACGCCTCGGCGAACCGAGTCTTTCCCACGCCAAGGGTCACCGCGACATCATCCACCGCTTCGGCCGCTTTCCGCACCGGAACGGGATCCTAGCGCGGACGATGAAGGAGGAGGAGCAGCGATTTCTAGATGAGGGTGGCTTTGCGGGGTGAGGGACGCTCTGCGAGGAACGTCCCTGCGGTGGCAGATGGAGGTCACTTCCGGGGTAAAGGATCATGCCACCGTGATGGACGCCGTCGATGAATTCCCCGTCGGCCGTGAAGCCCGTGTCGTCCCAGAGTCGACGTAATTGCCGCGATTTCATAGCGCCCCCGATAGACGCTTTCGCGCTTTCCGCCGCTTCGTTGTAGCGACCACCCGGCAGCAGCTCATACCGCATGTGGCCATCGGGCGCGACCCATGTGCCTACTTAGGTTGGTCGTATTGCCCCTGCGTAGATGCCTTCGAATTGTTGTCCACGTCGGCAAATGCCTTTGAAACGATGACGAGCGGGACGATAGCGGCAACGAGTGCGAGAGTCCGGCAATAATTCATCGCGAGGGCTCGACAACCCGGCGCGCGCTGCGGCCTTGCTTAGATGCCCAGAATGCCAGTAACTACGGTGGAACCCTGGTCGCGCCGCCGATCACGAATTCATCCTCACGGAATGGATTTGTTGTGCATTTGTGGGTGATCAGCCGCCGGAACCGCTTTCGAGACAAGTTCTTGGACCAGCCATCGGTCTTCGCCTTTCGATACATAACTGCATTGTTCGTGACGTACAC
This sequence comes from Sinorhizobium meliloti, assembly GCF_035610345.1. Next base: position 1,711,083 of record NZ_CP141213.1, read on the forward strand.
AGGCGAATCCACCTCCTGCTGTGTGCTGCCGCGCGCCAATCCAGCCATCCGCAGGCTCCAAGGCCCCCTGCCCTTTACAAAGGGGCAAAGAGCGTCCATCGGCGCTCACGGACCTTTAGATTGTGCGAATATTCGTTTACCCTGAACTTCAACTGGGTGGCAGTGTCGATGCGCATCGCACATCCTTCGGATCTGCATTTTGGTGGCAAGTTCAGCTTGACCCTCTGGCGAAATGTTGACGACGTATCGCGTATTTCGAGCCTCAGCTGCTGGCCGTCTCCGCGACGTGGTTGATCACCTTGCCGCTGATGGGAAAGCAGAATGGGCAATTCCGCAGTGGCATTCAGGCAAGCGAATGGTGACACATGAGGTGGGTTAGGGTACTTGCCGGCGTTGCCGCCGCGGCGGTGCTCGGTGCCGGGGCCGTGACCGTTCTTGGCATGCCTGCCGGCGTTTCGAGCGAGACGATTCAGCGATCGGTGACGAGAACACCCGACCTTTTGCAACGGGCCTGGTCGCTGCCGGTCGCGTGGACCTTTCAACATCAAGTCGTCTGGCAGTCCAATGCCTCGCGATGTGGCCCGGCGAGTATCGCCAATACATTTCGTTCGATCGGCGAAGAAGAAACGACGGAAGCGGCTGTGCTCGAGGATACCGGATATTGCTGGACAGGCTTCTGTGTCATCGGTCTGACGTTGGACGAACTCGCGGAGCTTACACGTTTAAAGACCAGACGCAGCGTGACGGTGCTCCGCGACCTGACCGCAGACGAGTTTCGGGAACACATGAAGCGGTCAAACGATCCAAGTCGTCGTTACATCATCAACTTCAATCGAGAAGGCATTTTCGCCGCCGGCAGTGGCCATCACTCACCGATTGGAGGGTATCTCGAAGAAGAAGACATGGTTTTCGTTCTGGACGTCAATGAACGATACAAGCCTTGGCTTGTCGAACGCGAACGCCTATTCAAAGCCATGGACACGTTTGATGGCGACCGCAAGCGCGGTCTACTTTTGGTCGAGTAGTGTCAACCAGATGTATGCGCAATAAAAATCCCGCAATCAAATTCCTTTAAAAGTAATACTTGAAAATAGACTCGACCAGAAAGTCGTTCTCTGGTTCTATCCTAACGAACTGTTTCCGAATGTTTGAGAGCGTGGCAAATGGCTTACGATTGGGATGGAAAGCGCACACGTCGAAGTCAAATACTCAAGTTCATGGGGGCGCTGGCTATACCTGCTCTCTTATTCGGCTCCGCCATGGCGGCACTGGAGTGGACCTACACGGAGAGTTCGACCTTAAGGGCCGCACACCTTAATAAATTTCCAGCAAAGCTGCAAATGTTCAATCAGACTAGACACCGACAGCCCTTAGCGTTCCCGTCGATACATTATGCGGTCCCCAACGCACAAGGAGAGAACGTTTCCTGAACCCCTTTTAGCGCGGACGCCAGGAGCTGCTTTTCATCCGCCGGATTTTGCTTCATCAACGAGGACGTCTGACGGAGCGGAGCGACGCCCATGATCAAACTCGAGAAGTTACGCGAACTCGACATTTACACGTGTGCCCATTCACGCCCTTCACACTTGAGCGCCGCAAGCGGACTCGTATGCGTGGGCTCTGCACTCTACGTGATCGCGGATGATGATGTGCACCTTGGCGTCTTTCCTGTCGACCGATTAGGACCAGGGCACTTAGTTCGGTTATTTGCGGAGATCTTGCCGGAAGGGACTAGCGATAGAAAAGAAACGAAACCTGACTTAGAGGCACTGGCCCGTATCCCTCCGTGCAATGGTTTTGCATTTGGAGCGCTTTTTGCTATCGGCTCAGGTTCGCGGCCTAACCGCAAGAAGGGAGTGGTGCTGGGGTTCGATGCGAAAGGCACGATCACCACTCCCCCCACTAGCGTCGACCTATCGTTCCTACTTGATCCGATCGCGACAGAATTTGGTCAGCTCAACATCGAAGGTTTGGTCATAGCCGCGGATGAGCTTCGTTTGTTTCAACGGGGCAATAGGCGCCACAACGACAACGCCATCATCCGGTACCCGCTGTCCCCGGTCCTGGACGCGCTGGAGAAAGAGCGCGTTGACCCGCTGAAGCCACTCGCTATCGAGCGTTTCGACCTCGGCGCCATCCAAGGCACTCCGTTCGGCTTCACCGATGCCGCCGCGCTGCCCAATGGAGACATGATTTTCAGCGCCGTCGCCGAGAATACAGAGGATGCATATGTCGACGGTCCGTGTCTCGGTGCTGGCCTCGGTATTATTGATGGCCGTGGCAATGTCGCCTCTTTTGATTGCCTCGAATATCCGCACAAGATCGAAGGAATCCACGCGTACGAAAAAGGCGAGGTCCTTGAGCTTCTCCTGGTGACCGATGCCGACAACCCCGATACCGCCGCCGGCCTGTTCTCGGCCCGTATCGTCCGCTAGCGTGCGTTGCCGACACCCCGTGCGGCGGCGTCACCACCTCCGCCAAGCTCCCGCGGGTAGAGTTAAGTAGGTCTGGGGCCTAGCACGAGCGAAGAATCTGAAGCTGAGCGCCGCGCGTGTGTCGTCGAACTGAGGCAGGCGCGCTTTCTCCGCAAGCCAGCGACCACGTGGGTGCGGCGGTGAACGTCACCTCGAGCATCCCCTCGTTCAGTCGCGCAACGGACGAACCGTAGTATGCCATCGCCTCGCACTGATCGCGAATGTCAGCTTGACTGTGGGACTAGGCCGCACGCGATCCGAGACTTTGCGGATGATCGCCGGAAAGCTCCAGCGGTGCGGGCAATTTCGTCTCACCGCGGCCGGCATCCCAGAGCTGCACGATGTTCCGACGGGGTGTCGGGTGGCACTTAAGCGGTCTGCCTCGTTTGCCGAACCGCAGAGGCGCACTAATCAGTAGTATGGCGACACACATTCCTGGCGTGGCCCGTAATAGGGCTGGAAAGAGTTGTCGTAGACCCGGTACGAGCGATAGCGATCATAGCACCATTCGACATGTGCCGACGGGGCGCTGGAATAAACCCTGCGAGGTGGCGACGCGATCGCGCCACCGATTATTACTCCGGTCCCGAATGCGGCCAGAGGATACCACCACCCGTCACTGTGCCGACGGTACCCGTCGCGACGGTAGCGGTATCCCTCGTAGCCATTGTAGTAGCCGTACCGTGGGCCCGCATTGTAGCGGCTCCCGTTGTAGCGGTAGTCGTTGTAGCCACGCTTGTGCGGCGGCCCACCGTAATGTCCTGGTTTGTGGTGGACCAGTTCGACTGGCTGGGAAGCTGACGTACCCACCGAAATGGGAGACAAAGGTACGGCCTGCGCCGACACCGCCGACAGTGCCATAGCGGCGGCTGCGAGTACTGCACCTATTCTTTTCATCAAAGTCTCCTACCAAGTGTGTACAGTGACTGCGTTACGTTTTCTAGAGGACACGATATGCATGCACTGAGCAGCGTTTCATCGTGAACAGAACGAGAGAAACTCAGTTAGTTGCCGTCGATCGTTTGGCCATAGGACCTTCGTCCTACCACCGTCCCTCAAAGGTCCTAGCCGATCGGACCGGCCACCTTTGTCCACAGAACACATTAAAATGGGGTCACGCGACTAACCAACAGACATGGTTTCAACGAAATGTGCAGACAGAAACCCAACCAAAGGCCGGGGCAAGCGTTCTTACTGCACGACTGGAAACCCGACACGGTGCTTTAGATTCTGAGTGAGTTTGAACGTTAACAAATGCCGCGCCCTCCCAAACTCTCGCTACGAAGTGCCACGGGTTCCGACAACCATGGCAAGCCAGAAGCACCTGCAGAGGGCGTCGAGGTAAGGACAAAGGTATCGGACTGCGGAGAAGAAGCTGGGCCCTCAACCCAAGCTGAACAGACGGAGCTCCCGCCGATACCTTTTAAACGAAGCAGACGCGCAGCTCGCGCACTCCTTCGCGCGCTGGGCCACGATTTGCGGGCAATGTCCACTGCTGCAACCGTCAATGCTCGCGCGGCAGCTTCCTCCTTTACGATGAAGATCCAGGGTTCGGACACGCCAACTCTTTCGTCCCTGGTTCGGAATCTCGGCCGGTCGCTCGCCAACCCTCCCGCAAAGGCAAGACGAGCTATCCGCCGGTTCGGAAAAATTGTTGGAAAGACAAGGCAGCGGGCGTGGCAAAGCGACAGCCGGTGGAAATCGACCGTTCGGCTGACCACCGTTGGCTGTATTTTGCTTGCCGCAACCGTCCTGGTGTGGGCGCTGAAGGACATTCCCTGGAGCGAAATTCGGGACGGGACGCTAAAGCCTGTCGTAGTGTTGGAGACCGCGGCCGGTGGGCCGCTAGTCAGACAAGGCCCCTTTCAAGGGCCTTATGCGGAGTTTAGCCAATTCCCTCCACAGCTGATCGATGCGGTGCTGTCCGTTGAGGACCGGCGGTTCATGGACCACTTCGGGATCGATGTCAGAGGCATCGCAAGAGCGCTCATTCGAAACTTCGACGCCGGGTCGGTGGTAGAGGGTGGCAGCACGATCACCCAGCAGCTCATCAAGCTGCAGTACCTCGACAGCAATCGCACGATAAAGCGAAAGATCCAGGAGTTCGTGATCTCCTTGTGGCTGGAGTGGAAGCTGGGCAAGCAGGAAATTCTGACACGGTATCTCAACAGCGCCTATCTTGGCGCCGGCGCGACGGGCATGCCGGCGGCCGCACGTATCTATTTCAACAAGGACATTGGTGCACTCAACCTTTCGGAATCGGCCCTGCTGGCGGGATTGTTGCGGGCGCCGAGCCAGTGGAACCCGATCGATAATTTTGAAGGTGCCCGACAGCGCACGTCGGTCGTCCTCGATGCCATGGTGGCTAATGGCAAGATCACAGCGCCCCGGGCCGCGCAGCTCAAGGCGGGCTTTGCCACGCTCCACCCGACGACGCCGACACCACGCTCCGGGAGCTGGTTCGCGGACTGGATTTCCCCGAAGGCGGGCGAAATCGCCGGCGCGTCGCCGGGCTCGACGACGGTCCGCACGACGCTAGACCCACGGCTACAAAGGATTGCCGAAAAGGTCACTAGGAACGCCCTAGACACCGAGGGAAAAGTCGTCGGAGCATCCCAGGTGGCATTGGTCGCGATGACGTCGGATGGGGCGGTTGTCGCCATGGTCGGCGGTCGCGACTATAAAAAGAGCCAATTCAACCGCGCAGTCACCGCGAAGCGGCAGCCGGGCTCTACCTTCAAACTGTTCGTTTACTATGCGGCCCTTAAAGCCGGGCTCTCCCCATCTGATCAGGTCCTGGACGCGCCGGTCGACGTCCACGGCTGGTCGCCGGAGAATTCCAGCGGTCGTTATCGCGGCTGGGTCACGCTCGCGGAGGCCTTCGCCCGGTCGCTGAATGCGCCGACCGTAGCTCTCGCCCAAGAGGTCGGCCTCGAAAATGTGATCGCCGCTGCGCGCGAACTCGGAATCGACGCACCGCTTTCCGACACCCCATCCTTGGCCCTCGGTACTTCCGAGGTCAGCTTGCTTGACCTGACAAGCGCCTACGCGTCTGTGCATTTGGGCAAGGCGCCCGTCGAGCCTTGGGGGATCGTTGAATTTCGGGCGGCTGGTCAAGCAAAGGCATTTCGGGTCGGCTCGCACTCCCCCCCGAGCGTTGATCTTTCCGCCTATCGGCCAGACCTCCTTGCCCTTCTGCAGCTGGTGGTCCAACGTGGAACGGGGCGCGAGGCCAACCGCGGCGTCTTCGCGGCCGGCAAGACCGGTACCAGCCAAAACAATCGCGACGCCTGGTTCGTTGGCTTTACGGAGCCACTCGTTGCAGGGGTCTGGGTCGGCAATGACGATGACACGCCGATGAAGGGCGTCACTGGTGGCGCTTTGCCAGCGCATATCTGGCGGGATTTCATGCGGGAAGCGATGACGTCACCTGCGACAGGAACGCAGGAGGACGAGGCAACCTCACCTCATAGTTGCAACATCACAGCTTGCTCCCGCAGCTATCGTTCCTTCCGGCCATCCGACTGCAGCTATCAGCCTTATTTTGGAGGACGGCGGCTGTGCGAAAAATGATGTACTCAACGCAGATCGCCATTCCGCTTAGATGCCAAAATCGGGTCGCTATCTCCAATGGGCCAGACTTCCTGCGGCGGCCGGACATCGCGCAATCTCGTGATTACCTTGCAGGGCGGCCACCTTCTCTGCACCTATCAGGACAGCGACGTCATGAGCATGGCACAGCATGGATTATGGCCGCGCGGCGATCGCTTCCAGGGTCGAATGGCTTGCGATCAGCTCGTGGATGCGCCCCGCGTAAGTGCGCCGCGTCGTCGGCCCTACCTTGAGGCCGAAGCCGCGCAAGATGCCCGGAGGCTCATCTCGATGTCGTGAGCTTGCCTTGAATGAGCTTGCGGGCGCTCAGCAGCGCACGCACGTCCTGGGCGGCAAGAGATTTGCTGTGGACCTGTCTGAACCAGCCAAGCCGCATCAACTGCGCAATGCCGCGTGCATCCTTCTTGTCGGTCTTCACCGGCATCTCTTGAAGGCTGCACGCACGTGGCGCGTCTCGATCAGTTCGACGCAAAGACCTGCTTTCACCATCCCGGCATGGAGCCACTGCGACAAGGGGCCAGCATCCAGACCAATTCGCTCCATCACCACACCGTGCTCGCCGAACCAGGCAATCAGCGCATCGGGTTCGCTGAGGATCTTTGCTTCCCGCACAGAGCGGCCGTCCGCATCCACCACGCACACATTTGGGTATTCCAGTGACACGTCGATGCCGGCATACTGCTTCACGGTCGTCTCTCCGTGCTGCTATGGAGCAGGCCACTTCTGACTCCGCGACACCATCATTGTGAGGGACGACCACCACCGGCCCTTCAAACCTGCCGGGCCGGGTCCGCCGTTACACCATCTTTTTAGCCCGGAAAGTGGAGAGCCTCGCAAGAAGCCGTGCACGGCGCTCACGAAGAACGCCTTGCGCACTGCGAGCCCCGCTCCTTGCCTAGGGCTATTGAATACGCCCATGCTGATTAAAATGCAGCTCGCACCAGTGAGCGTAACTGTCTTCCAAGTTCAACGGCACACCCGCGAATGACGATGACCATCCGCGACCGACTTCGTTCCGTTCGTATTCGAAGCCGTTCGGAAGGAGGATACCAACGCGATGCTCGTAGCCCGTTACTGGGTTCAGGATAGGCTCGCCACGGCCAATGGCGACGCCCTCGGCTTTGCACTTCGCGCGACGTGCCTTCATGTCGACATCGATGCTGATCGTCGTATAGATTGGATCACGGACGGTTTCGCACATCGCAGTGTAGACCGCCCAGAACGTTGCCATCGGATCGGTTTCCTCGCCGGTCAGAATACTGAGGAGTGCGCGGCGCTGAGCGGCGTCCGCGCGTTCGTCGATGATCGGCTGCATGACGCCGCGGCCCTCGTGAACCGCACCTGGCCAAGCAACGGCGATGGCCATGTTCAATCCGTCGAGCTTCGCCGCGCCGAAACTACCCCCAGCGATCGTGAAGAAACCGATGGCCTGGCAATGGCCATGGGTCGGTAAGCCATTGAACTGGCACGGGCATCCGTAGGAACAGTTGCAATTTCCGAATTCCATTCCGTGGAGTTCCCAATCAGTCATTGCTTCCTCCATTCGTGTCACCGGTGGGCGCCCATGCACCGGTATGCGCGCGATGATCTCTCCCCTTCTCCACTGCCAATGATACTACCACCAGGCGCCCCCGAAGCCCTAGTCACCTGAAAGTCGAGGATTTCATCATACGCTTGGCCCTATATGAGAGTTTGTTGATGGAGTTTCCTCCAAGGCGTCTGGGCTCCCGATTTCAGTTCGCAGCCCTGGTGGTTTCAATCTTGCGCAACGCGCCGTTGCGTCAGCCCTCGGTGCTCGAAATCGCTGCGTCGGTTGCTGCAAATCCCGCCCCTCTCCTTTCGACCACTATCAAGGGGCAGCTCATAGGAGAACGGGTCCTCAACGATGAAGCCGAGCGCGGCGTCCGAACCTGGACTTCCCCGGCGAAAATCGCGCGCCTTCTGCTGATGCGACGCTTGCCGAACCCCCTTTGCCGTGAGTACGACCGTGCCGATTAGGATGCTCGGCGCAATCAATCCAGATCTCGATAGTGTCGTCGCTACGGAACGGAGGAACCTGCCTACACCCGCAAGTTCGATCCGGCCGCTGCATCAACGACCAGCTCTGCTGGCCGGAGTAATCATTGGCGGGCGAGCCGGACCGAGCTGCGCGGCCAAATGATGCGTGGGAACAAAGCGCGCTTCAGCAACGCTATCGACCATGCCCCATACATGCCGTTCGGTGGCGTTTTCGCAGTTGCAGTTAGTTTGAGAATTCCGCCCTCGGATTCTCATCTTTAAATGTCAAATTGGCTGAATAATCGCTGCCGCCGGCACCAGGCGGTCGAGCTCTTCATCCCTTCGATGACTTGCTATCGCTCGCCGAGCAGAAAGAGCTTCGCCTCATGATGATAGGGTGGCGGCCACATTCCGATCTCGTCTCCGAACCGCACCTTCAAGCGCGCAAACTCGCGCCTGTTCATTGCGAATTACTTCCCTTTGTTTCCTACGCTTCCTCTGCGCGAGGCGACCCCCGCGCACCCGCCTCGCGCGTAGCGGCAACTGCTCGACGGATCCAATACTCGTTCCCATCACATCTGCGATCGCCCGCAAATCCAGATCGGCGCCCAGAAGCCTGCCACCCTTTGTTTGTCGCTAAGGCAGGTCATCGAGGCTCGAGCGAACGATGTCCAGTTCCTGGTGTGCGCCAATTCGGGTATCGGCTTCAGGTTCGTCATCTCATCGAACGCTTGTGAACGTTCGCCCCGGCGTTGAACCTCAGGTTGTGCTTGGAGTGCAAGGCACTTCGACCGCGTGTTAAATTAGTGAGAGTTCAATTACCGGCCGCTGGTTCGGACCCTTTCAAGAGCCCGGCTAGCCTAGTGCCCGTCCATAAACGGTAAACTGCTGAATTTATTGAGTGAATCGCGATATCTGCGTGGGCAAAGCCCGGCGGTTTCAGGTATACTTTAGATCAAGCTACTGATTCTAAAGACAAACCCGTCACCGCCGGAGCCGACAATGCGCCAAGAACGCACCGTCCAAGCCAGCATATTTGATCTTTTCGCCGAACACGAGATCGGTCGTGAACTGAAGGCGATGTCGGAATGGCTGGATGAGCATGGCGATTTGCTCGGGCTGGTGGCGCGGGACCTGCGCCGGCATGGTCTCAGACAGACTGGCCGCGAGGGGCTACCAGCCGAGGCTGTGCTGCGCTGCGCGCTGCTCAAGCAGCATCGCCAGTTGAGTTACCAGGAACTGGCCTTCCACCTCGAAGACTCCGCCTCGTTCCGGGCGTTTGCCCGGCTGCCGTGGGGCTGGAACCCGAAGAAGTCGGTTTTGCACAAGACGATCAGCGCGATCCGGGCGCAAACCTTTGAAGAGATCAACGGGGTGCTGCTGGCGAGCGCCCGGCAGGAGAAGCTGGAAAGTGGCAAGGTCGTGCGCGTGGACAGCACCGTTACCGCCGCACTGATCCATGAACCGAGCGACAGCAGCCTGTTATGGGACGCTGTCCGGGTGACGGTGCGGCTGTTGCAGCAGGCCGAGGCACTGGGTAGCGCCATTCCATGGCACGACCATCGCCGCGCGGCAAAGAAGCGGGCCCGGGCGATCGAATATATCCGCGGCCGCCCTAAACGGATCAAGCACTACCGCGAACTGCTCAAGATCACGCGCACGACCTTGAGTTATCTGCAGCAGGCCAGTGAACAGTTGCCGCTGACGGCGGGCCCGGCCGGCGAACTGTGGCAGGCCCAACTCCGCCACTACCGGCCGCTGATCGAGCGGATCATCGCCCAGACCGAACGGCGGGTCCTGGCCGGGGAGCCGGTTCCGGCCGGCGAGAAGCTGGTGAGCCTGTTCGAGCCGCATGCCAACATCATCGTCAAGGGCAGCCGCGACGTCGACTACGGCCACAAACTCAATCTGACCACCGGCAGAAGCGGACTGATCCTCGACCTCGTCATCGAAGCCGGCAACCCGACCGACAGCGAGCGCTTGCTGCCGATGCTGGAACGCCACATCGCCTTTTACGGCGAGCCGCCGCGTCAGGCGGCGGCCGACGGCGGCTATGCCAGCCGCGAAAATCTGAGCGGAGCCAAAGCTCGCGGCATCCGCGACATGGCCTTCCACAAGAAGCGCGGCCTCAGCATCGAAGACATGGTCAGCAGCCGGCGGATCTATCGCAAGCTGCGCAACTTCCGCGCCGGCATCGAGGCCGGCATCTCTTGCCTGAAACGCGCTTATGGCTTGGGGCGCTGCACCTGGCGTGGGCTCGACCACTTCAAGGCTTATGTCTGGTCCTCGGTGGTCGCTTACAATCTCGCCCTCTTCGCCCGCCTCAGGCCGACCTGACGCTCCTGATCCGGTGGCGTTCAGAGTAAGTCCGGCGAGCGTCGGCCCATACCCTATGACCTATTGCCGCCAGATCGCTCTTCGGGACATAACCTGCGCCGCCTTGTGCCATCGCGCGTCCCAAGAAACGGTGTCAGCCGGCAAACTACCTTTCAAAACCGCCGAAAAACAGGCGTTTATGGACAGGCACTAGCCTAGCTTAGCTAAGCGAACACGCTCCCTCAGGGGCATTTCTAGCTACGCGACGAGGGGTCTGGCGCGGAGCCGTGGCTCGCTTTATCTTTATCGTCTGAATAAATGCATCGGGGAGTGCCGTGAACCTTCGCCATCAGATCGTCGCTCTTGCGGTCGTGCCGCTTGTCATTGCGATCCTTACCATTACCATCTTCATCACATGGCAGGCCACGAGCCTCGCGCAGAGCAGCATCGACACGTTTGAACGCAACATGCTGAAAGCGAAGGAGACTGAGCTGCTCAACCTCACCAATCTCGCACGCTCGGCGATCGAGGAGGTCTATGCGTCGGCGGATGCGAACGACGAAGCGGCCAAGGATCGCGTGCGCAGCATCCTGACGTTACTCGACTACGGCAAAGACGGCTATTTCTTCGTCTATGACTACGATGGCAACAATGTCGTGCACCCGCGGCAGATCTTCCGGCCGGGCCACAACTGGTTGGATCTGACCGACCCTGACGGCAACCAGGTGATCGCCAACCTAATCCAGAAGGCCAAGGAAGGCGGCGGTCTGTATCAGTACAAGTGGGAGAAACCCTCATCCGGCACGATGGCCGACAAGCTCTCCTTCGCCATGGGCCTGGACAAGTGGCAGTGGATGCTCGGAACCGGCGTCTATCTCGACGACGTCTTCGCCCAAACGGCCGCAGCGAAAGCGGACCTGCGCGAAACGATCGGCCATACCTTCCTCGTGGTGGCGTTGATAGCTGTGCCAGCCGTTATGGTCGTTTTTGCCACCTGCATGCTCGTCACGCTGCGTGAACGGCGCATGGCAGACAACAAGCTCAAGGCCCTCACACAGCGCATTATCGACACCCAGGAGGAAGAGCGCGCACGCCTTGCCCGCGAATTGCACGACGGCATATCGCAAAACCTTGTCGGCGTGCGCTATGCAATCGACCTTGCCGGCAGAAAGGTCCGGAACCACGCCGATGACGCGTCCTGCGCCATCGATAAGGGCGTGGAGGCGCTCAACCTCGCCATCAAGGAGGTCCGCCGATTGTCGCACGATCTGAGGCCCCCCGCGCTGGACGACCTTGGTCTGACCGCTGCGCTGACAGCACTGAGCAACCATTTCTCCGAACGGACCGGCATCCGCACGGTACTGGAAGCCGATGCAGGCAAGGACAGGCTGAAGACCGAAGCGAGCACAGCGCTCTACAGGGTTGCCCAGGAAGCGCTGAACAACATCGAGCGCCATTCCGGCGCCCGCGAGGTGCGGATCAAACTCTGGAGTACTCGCGGCCGGATGCGTATGACGGTTTCGGATAATGGTAACGGTTTCGAAGAAAGCGCTCGCCTTGCCCGGATTGGGCAGCAGAGCGGCCTTGGCCTTCGCAACATGCAGGAGCGCATGGCGCATTTTGGCGGTGCCCTCCTCGTCCGGAGCAAGCCGGAGGGAACGGTGCTAACCGCGATGCTTCCTCTTTCGGCCAATGTCAGCCCGGAGAACCGGACGGAAGCTGCATGAGTGTGATCATGCCGATCAGGGTCGTCCTCATCGACAATCACCCGCTGGTTCTCGACGGCCTTCGCGCCGTGCTGGAGACGTTTTCGCATATCGAGGTGGTCGGCACGGCGGGCCTGGCGCTGACCGGCTTGGAAGTCGCGATTCAGACCAACCCAGCGGTGGTGCTGATGGACATCAACATGCCGAAGCTCAGCGGAATCGAGGCAATCGAGCTGTTCAAGGCAAAGTTGCCCGACTGTCGCATCGTGATGCTGTCCATGCATGACAGCCGAGAATACATCTCGGCATCTGTCCTGCATGGCGCGTCCGGTTATGTCCTCAAGGATGTTTCGACTGACGAGATCGTCACGGCGATAGAGACCGTTGCTGCGGGGCGGACCTATTTCTCCACCGGCGTCTCCGAAGTTCTTCTCGATCGCCGGCCGAGCGAGCCGGCAAATCCGCTGACCACCCGCGAGCACGACGTGCTGATGCTGCTGGCATCCGGCAAGAGCAACCGCGCCATTGCCCAGTCGCTAGCCCTTTCCGAGGCGACGGTGGAAACACATCGCAAGAACATCAAGAAGAAGCTTGGAATTTCCAGTACCGCTGGCCTTATTCGCTACGCGATCGACAGTGGTTTTAGCCTTGCGGACGGCTGACCGGTAGGCCTACCCACTACTGGGTAGGCGGTTTTATTTGATGGTCCCAACTATCTTGTTCACCCAATGAGGACGCCATACGAGTTCCGATGACGGTCGGCGGAGGGTTCCGGCCGGGGAGGAATTCATCATGTCCGGCCTTTTGTCACTGTCGCGCGTCATCGACGCGCTCAACACGTTTATTGGAAAATCGGTGTCGTGGCTGCTGCTTGCCGCGGTGCTGATCAGTGCCGTCAACGCCGTCACGCGCAAGCTCTTCAGCCTGAGCTCCAACGCGTGGCTGGAAGCGCAGTGGTACCTGTTTTCCGCCGTCTTCCTGATCGCGGCTGCCTATACCCTGCTTAGCAGCGAACATGTGAAGGTCGACCTTGTCTACGGGCACCTGCCGCGGAGGGCCCAGCTCTGGGTCGAAATCCTCGGCACGATCTTCTTCCTGTTCCCTTTCTGCCTCATCACCATCTATCTCTCCTGGCCGATCGTGGTGTCGAAGTTCCTGAGCGGTGAGGTGTCGAACAACACCGGCGGCCTGCTTCTCTGGCCGGTCTGGGCGCTGATCCCCGTCGGCTTCGGCCTGCTGACGCTGCAGGGTGTCTCCGAGCTCATCAAGCGCTTAGCGATTTTGCGCGGCGACATGCCCGACGCAACGGCACTTGCCGACGCCGAAGCCCAGACGCTCTAACGCCGGGAACCGATCGCATGTTTGCTTTCTTCGCCGAAAATCTCGCGCCCATCATGTTCCTGTCGCTGATCGTCGTGCTGCTGATGGGCTATCCCGTCGCTTTCGCATTGGCCTTCGTCGGCTTTGTCTTCGGCTTCATCGGCATTGAAATGGGCCTGCTGCCGATCAACCTGTTCGGCGCCGTGCCCGACCGCATCTTCGGGCAAATGTCGAACGAAACCCTGCTTGCCATACCGTTCTTCACCTTCATGGGGCTGATCCTGGAACGAAGTGGCATGGCGGAGGACCTGCTCGATACGATCGGCCAGCTGTTCGGTCCGATCCGCGGCGGGCTTGCCTTCGCGGTCATCTTCGTCGGCGCGATCCTTGCGGCCACCACTGGCGTTGTCGCGGCCTCGGTCATCTCGATGGGCTTGATCTCGCTGCCGATCATGCTGCGGTACGGCTACGACCGGCGCGTGGCGGCCGGCACGATCGCGGCGTCGGGAACGCTCGCACAGATCATCCCACCGTCGCTCGTGCTGATCATCCTCGCCGACCAGCTCGGCCGCTCGGTCGGCGACATGTACAAGGGCGCGCTGGTGCCCGGCCTGCTGCTCGTTGCGATCTATGCCGGTTACATCATTCTCATGTCCTACCTACAGCCCGCCAGCGTTCCGGCGTTGCCGCCAGAGGCCCGCACGCTGCGCGGCTGGAAGCTTGCCCGAAAGGTGGTGACCTCCCTGGTGCCGCCGCTCGTTCTGATCTTCCTGGTGCTCGGCACAATCTTCATCGGCCTTGCGACGCCCACCGAAGGCGGCGCGATGGGAGCCGTCGGCGCGCTCATCCTGGCCGCATCCAACCGCCGCCTCGATCTCTCCATGATGAGGTCAGCGCTCCATGCCACGGCGAAACTGTCGTCCTTCGTGATTTTCATCCTGCTCGGCGCGCGCGTCTTCTCGCTGACCTTCTACGGCGTCGACGGCCATATCTGGGTCGAGCACTTGATGACCTCGATCCCCGGCGGGGAAATCGGCTTCCTCATCGTTGCCAACCTGCTGGTGTTCTTCCTGGCCTTCTTCCTCGATTATTTCGAGCTGGCCTTCATCATCATCCCGCTGCTAGCGCCGGTCGCCGAGGCGCTCGGCATTGACCTGATTTGGTTCGGCGTGATGCTGGCGATCAACATGCAGACCTCGTTCATGCATCCGCCCTTCGGCTTCTCGCTGTTCTACCTGCGATCCGTTGCACCCAACCGTGCCTACAAGGACAGGGTGACCGGCGCGACGATCAAGCCGGTGACCTCGGGCCAGATCTACATGGGCGCCCTGCCGTTCCTCGGGATCCAACTGTTCATGGTCGCGATGGTCGTGGCATTCCCGGGTCTCGTCACCCACTACAAGTCCGGCCAGACGGCGGTCGATCCGACGACGATCCAGCTGAATGTGCCGATGCCCGGTGCCGAGGGTGAAAACCCGTTCGGAACGCCGACGCAGCCCTTCGGCGCGCCGGAACCGTCTGATGACAGTTCGATGCCGTCCTTTGGAACGCAAACACCCGAATTCGGTTCGCCGCAGCCGAACTTCGGCCAGCCCGCCCAGTCCAAATGACCACAACCAACGGTCCCGGTCGGACAGCCGTGCCGGCCGAACACGCAGCCTTCTGAGGAGAATACGATGAATGACATTTTCAACCGCCGCAACTTTCTGACCAAGGGCGCGCTCGGCGGCGCGGCAGCGGTCGCCGGGGCGTCGCTCGCCGCACCGGCAATCGCCCAGGAACTCCCGACCCTGAAATGGCGTTTGACGTCCGGCTTCCCGAACAATCTCGACACCATCTATGGCGGCGCCGTCGTCATGGCGGAAGCGCTGTCGAAGATGACCGAGGGCAAGTTCCAGATCCAGGTCTTCCAGGCCGGAGAACTGGTGCCAGGCCCCCAGGCGATCGACGCGGTGCAAAGCAACACAGTGGAAATCGCCCATACCTGCGGCTACTATTTCACAGGCAAGAACCCGACCTTCGCGATCGGCTCGACCATCCCCTTCGGCCTCAACGCCCGCCAGCAGAATGCCTGGCTCTATCACGGCGGCGGCAACGAGCTTTATGACGAGTTCCTGAAGGAATACGGCATCGTAGGCAAGCCCGGCGGCGGCACCGGTGCCCAGATGGGCGGCTGGTTCCGCAATGAGATCAAGACGCTTGACGACCTCAATGGCATCAAGATGCGTATTGCCGGAGTTGCCGGCGAGGTCATGTCGCGCCTTGGCGTCGTACCGCAGCAGCTTCCGGGCGGCGACATCTATCCGGCGCTGGAACGCGGCACGATCGATGCCGCCGAATGGGTCGGCCCCTATGACGACGAGCGCCTCGGCTTCTACCAGATCGCTCCGTATTACTACTACCCGGCCTATTGGGAGGGCGGGCTGACCATCCACTTCTTCATCAACAAGGCGCAGTACGAAGCGCTGCCTGAGGCCTACAAGGTCGCGCTTGACACGGCTTGCAAGGCTGCCAACATCAACATGCAGGCGCTTTACGACGTGAAGAACACGACGGCGATCCGCTCCCTGGTCGGCAAGGGAGTCAACCTTCGCCCGATGCCGCGCGACGTGATGGACGCCGCCTATAAGGCGACCTTCGAGCTCTATGCCGAATACAGCGAGAAGCACCCCGCTTGGGCGAAGATCTATCCGGCCTGGAAGAAGTTCCGCGACGAGTCCTTCGAGTGGTTCCGCGTCGCCGAATACAGCTACGACAGCTACGTGTATGCTGCCCAAGCGGCCGGAAAGTAACGCAGGATCATCTTGTGTGGCGCAGCGTTGCGCCACACAGGATAGACAGATTGCCAGATTGCCTCGCATGTGCGATCGGCGCGTGGCGGATACCCTAAAGCTTCTCTCTACGAGCACTGTCAACGGCGAAGCAAACTCCGGCCATGGTTTGAGCGGTGAAAGCTGGCACCACGCCCGGCCTGCCATCAGCCGCAGCGACGGCAAGCATTCCCGTCGATTCATTATGCGATCTTCTGTAGCATGAACGTTTTGGCTGTTCGATGAGACCGCTTTGCGTTGATAAGCAACTTCGCCAATGGGGGATCGCACCACCAGCGCTTCCAAGACGAGCACGCAATCGATGAACTTCGACGACGACATTCGAGGTTTCGGGGCGGGTCCGGCTCCTGAGAGCCATGAATTAAGACTGACAATATGCGGCGAGCCCCATATACCCAAATTCGCGAACGCCAACGGTACCGCAGTACTATGCCCTTGGAGTCTCCGATAATAGGCGCCGTCACCAATGCGTCGCCGAATGGAACCAACCCTCTCGCAGGACGTTGCCACCAGCCAGAGTACAACCAAGAACCCACCGTGCGAAGCGATGGAGACGACTGGGGTACTCCAGGAGGCCTGCAGGAGCACGGCGTTTGCGTCGCTAACGCCGTGCGTCCCGAGAGCTCGTTTCCGCTGGTTTTTCGTTCGGTGTGCTGCCGGCACAGATGCTTGCAAGGACACGGCCCGGAGCCCGTGGAACCCTACTCTTCAACTCGTGCTGCCGATCATTGAATGGTCCTTCGGATGTTGGCGGACGGCGCCGCGGCCAGTTCCTCGTCAGCCTCATAGCGCTCGTCACCAACGTGGTCTGGTTCGGACGGGTCAGCATCGAAGAAAGCTCGATTGCGCAGGTCGTCTTCTCTCCCTGGATGGTCTTCATCCCCGCTGTCGGCGGGCTCGTCATTGGTCTGATGGCGCGCTTCGGCTCGGAGAAGATCCGAGGCCACGGCATTCCCGAGGCGATTGAAGCGATCCTCATCGGCGGCAGCCGGATGTCCGCGAAAGTCGCCGTGCTGAAGCCGCTGTCGTCTGCCCTCTCGATCGGCACGGGTGGGCCATTCGGCGCCGAAGGACCGATCATCATGACCGGCGGTGCGATAGGATCGTTGTTCGCCCAGTTCTTTCACATGAGCGCCGCGGAACGCAAGACACTGCTGGTAGCCGGCGCGGCAGCGGGCATGACCGCCATTTTCGGTTCGCCCATCGCAGCGGTGATGCTGGCGGTGGAGTTGCTTCTGTTCAAATGGAAGCCGCGCAGCTTCATTCCGGTCGCCGGCTCGGCATGCGTGACGATCGCCTGGCGCCCGCTGCTCTTCGGCGCCGGCCCGCTCTTTCCGACGCAGTTCGATCTGCAGCTCCCTTGGTGGAATATCCTGCTTTGCGCAGGGATCGGCATCATTGCCGGCCTGCAATCTGGCCTCCTCACTACCCTTCTTTACAGGATTGAAGACGGGTTCGAACGCTTGCCGTTCCATTGGATGTGGTGGCCGGCCCTCGGTGGGCTTGCGATTGGGCTTGGCGGGATGGTTGAACCCCGCGCGCTCGGAGTTGGATATGATGTGATCGAAGGGCTGCTGAACAGCAGCATTCCGGCCTCGACGGTGGTGAGCATTCTCCTGGTCAAAGCCGCCATCTGGCTCGTGGCTCTTTCATCCGGTACGTCCGGAGGCGTGCTCGCCCCGTTGCTTATTCTTGGCGGTGCCGTTGGATGGCTGTTCGGTTTGCCACTTCCAGGCGAACCGGGGTTTTGGGCGCTTCTCGGTATGGCCGCAATGATGGGGGGAACAATGCGGGCGCCGTTGACCGGAACGTTCTTCGCCATGGAGATTACCGGCGATGTCGCGACGCTCATCCCCCTGCTGGCGGCCACCGTCGCTGCCTATGCGGTGATGGTCCTGCTGCTCCGCCGTTCTATACTGACGGAGAAGATTGCCCGCAGGGGCCAGCACATCACCCGCGAGTATGGCGTTGATCCTTTCGAGTTCACGCGCGCCCGCGACATCATGGTCAAAGCCGTGGAAACCTTACCGGCGACAATGACCGTCGCGGAGGCCAGCACGCATTTCGGGTCGACGGACAAGGCACATCGCGTCTATCCCGTCATCGAAGAAGGCGGCGTGCTGATCGGTGTCGTTTCACGCGCCGATGCGCTGAGATGGGAGCGGGAGGCTGATGCAGGAGCCGAGACATTGAAGGACAAAGTGTCCGACACGTCCATTCCGGTGGGGCATCCGGACGACGACACCGTCGGCCACATCGCAGACATCATGATCGCGGCCGATGCGGCGCGCATACCCATCACCGATCTCGCCTCCGGTGTGCTGGTGGGCCTCGTCTCCCGGAAAGATCTTCTTCGCCTCAGGCTGTCCCAGAAGTCCGCGGAGCTGGAGCGGCGACCGTATTTGGGGATAAGCGAGGAACTGCCTGATTAAGGAGGTGACATCTGTACACGGCCTGCCTTCAGGACTTCTTCATAGACCAGTTCGGTGCGGCAGGGAGGCCTGGTTTATGGCGAGAACATGACCTTGCCGAAGAACTATAGCCGCACCTCTCGAGAATAATGGGCCTGCCATCTCGTCCGAGCCCTAAGGTTATAGCCGCCGCAGTTTGTCTCGACCGCCCCTATCGGTTCGATGAAATGAGACATAGTCGACCGAATGGCACCATGATACGCAACTACCGAACGGATTTATCCATGCTACAATCTTTCGAATTGCACAGTGGTCGGCAATGCACTGGATGATGGAAACGTTGCTCGCTTTGACTGTTGCGCCCGCCCAGATGACAGCGGCGCCACCTGCGCAAGTGGATGTCGAGCTGCTGCTGGCGGTCGACGTCTCCGCCTCGATGGACATCGAAGAGGCACGTACACAGCGCTTGGGCTATGTCGAGGCACTTAAGCATCCGGATTTCATCAACGCGGTGAAAAGCGGAATGCTCGGTCGTATTGCCATCGGCTACTACGAATGGTCCGGGGCGGTGAACCTACAGTCCGTCGTCCAGTGGCAGCTGATAGACGACGCCGAAGACGCGCAAAGGTTCGCCGAGAAAGTCGATAAGCCCGTCACAGGCTCGCGTCGCGGCACTTCTCTCTCTAATGCGATCCTATTCGGTACCCAATCAATCGACTCGAATGCATTTTCCGGAGCCCGTCGCGTTCTGGACTTATCGGGCGACGGCCCGAACAATTCCGGGCCCGCCGTCGCACCCGCCCGTGCCGCCGCATTGGAACGAGGCATCGTCATAAACGGTCTCGCCGTACTGATCCGTCCCTCTGTCTCCCTTACTCCGTTAGATCAATACTACAAAAATTGCGTTGTCGGCGGGCCGGGATCTTTCGTGCTGCCCGTTCACGAGCCTGAGGATTTTGCCATAGCGATACGGCAAAAACTCATCCTGGAAGTGAGCGGCGTGGCACCTTCAGTCTCCGCACTGCCCACCGCTGGTGAAGACACCGCTGAGTGCACTTTCCCATTTTGGCAATGAGATGTCATCGCCCCGCAGGAACCTCCCCTCCCCTTCAGTCACTCGCGCCGAACTGCAATCATGGGCTCTCGATGAGGAAGCTGAGCGCTGTGTTCTGACCTCTACATCGCCGGCCAAGATCGCGCGCCTTCTCCTGATGCGATGCCTCCCGAGACCCGAACCGGAGGCCACGAGCCGTGGCAATTCAAGGTGCTCCGCGCAATCACTTGAGATATGGATGAGGTCGTCGCTTCGGAACCGGAGAGCCTGCCCACACCCGCAGTCCGACCCTCCCCCTACGCCGGCTCTGCTAGCCGGAGTAGCCATCGCCGTTGCCGGACCGGAGATGCTCCGAAGCTTCGACCCCGCATCCGAGGCGGAGGAATCAGTGCCGTAATGCTGATTGTCGCTGGCAAGAGTTTCATCCTGTTCTGATCGCCGCTCCGCGACAAATTGAAAGAGCTCACACGTGACCGCCGCGCGCGGGCTGTACGCGCAAAGCTGCTCGCGAGGGAGGACCCCAAGCTCCTCAGGCAAGGCTTTCAAAAGGCAAATCGCCGAAATCAGCATGGGCCCGTTCTCGCAGAAGCGTTGATGTCAGCTCAGTATGAACGCCGTGAATGTCAGCAGACGTATTTGAGGCGCTGTGAGTTCCCAAATCTGTTAGAGTTTAGCAGAGGATCGGAGCATCGCAGAT
The DNA here is from genome assembly GCF_035610345.1 of Sinorhizobium meliloti. The sequence continues at coordinate 1,731,502 of NZ_CP141213.1, forward strand.
GGGCCCCCATCAACAGCGGTCGGAGCGTCGTGTCTCTGGGGCGATCGATCACCTCGGCCTCGGGCGCGATGCTTATCAGCGGCGGGCATGGTCCGACGCCTATCGGTGGCTTTCGCGTGCCGACGAAAAGGCCCCACTTGACCCAGAGGATGTCGAACGATTGGCGATTTCGGCCTATCTGGCCGGCCGAGACGACGAGTACCTGCAAGCCCTGGATCGCGCCCATCATTGCTATCTTGATGCTGAGGACTGCGTTCGCGCGGCGCGGGCCGCATTTTGGTTGGGGTTGCGCCTGGCGTTTCGTGGAGAAGTCGGTCCGGCGACCGGGTGGTTTGGTCGGGCCGAGCGACTGCTACAGCGCGAGGGGAAAGCCTGCGTCGAAGAAGGCTATCTCCTGCTTCCCGCCGCGGAGCAGCAGCTTAACGCCGGCGATGCCGAGACCGCCTACGCCACCGCTGCGCGAGCAGTCGAAATCGGCGACCGCTTCGCGGACGCCGACCTCAGCGCCTGCGCCCGCCATTTGCAGGGCCGGGCCCTCATCTTGCAGGGACAAGTGGCGAGAGGTCTCGCTCTTCTTGATGAGGCGATGGTCGCTGTTACCGCCGGAGAACTATCTCCGATCATGACCGGTCTGGTCTACTGTAGTGTGGTCGAGGCCTGCCAGCAGATCTATGCCGTGGATCGCGCCCGCGAATGGACGGCCGCATTGTCTGCGTGGTGTGCCGGGCAATTGCAATTGGTCACCTTCACGGGCACATGCCTTGTTCACCGCGCCGAGATCATGCAGACGAACGGCGCGTGGCGGGAGGCAATCGAGGAGGCTCGCCGCGCATGCACGGCACCTTCGCCGGGATCGGGGCACCACCCCCCTGCGGCAGCTTTTTACCAAGAGGCGGAGATACACCGCCTGCGCGGTGCGTTTACTGAAGCCGAGGAGGCATATCGTCAGGCGAGCCGGCTGGGGTGGGAACCGCTACCGGGTCTGGCCCTGTTGCGGCTTGCGCAGGGGCGCACCGAAACGGCCGTGAACGCGATCAAGCGTGCCTTGGGCACCACCATAAATCGGCTGCAGCGGACGAAGCTCCTGCCCGCCTATATCGAAATCATGATTGGCGCCGGCGATTTCGAGCCTGCGTGCGACGCCTGCCGCGAACTGGAAGAATGCGCCGATTACTTCCAGACTTCGATGCTGCGAGCGATGGCCGCCCACGCGACCGGTGCGGTCCATTTGGCGAAAGGCGATCCTCAGGACGCCCTTGCTGCGCTACGACGTGCCTTCGAGCTTTGGCTGCGGGTCGAAGCGCCGTACCATGCCGCGCGCGCGCGCAAGCTCATCGGGCTCGCCTGTGACGCACTCGGAGATGAGGAGAGCGCAACGCTAGAGTTGACCGCCGCTCGGGAGGCGTTCGAGCAGCTAGGCGCCGCACCCGATATCGCCGGCATGGTTCTCCCGATGCACGTTCACGGCTTGACACGGCGCGAACTACAGGTGCTGCGGCTGGTGGCGAGCGGCGAGCCGAACAAGAAGATCGCGGCTGAGCTCCGTCTCAGCCAAAGGACCATTGATCGGCACGTCAGCAACATTCTCAGTAAGCTCGATGTCTCGTCGCGAGCGGCCGCGACCGCGTGGGCCTACAAGCACAGACTTGTTTGAATATCCGGCGCGGCCAAGTGGGTGAAATTACCCATATCCCCATCCCGTAAATTGAGCGATTCGCCCGAAGCGGCGGTTCTTCTTTCGACGTAGGATCTTCTCAAGCTGAGAAGAGGACCTCTGGAGGACGCCATGATTACGAGCGATGCGGGAATGGGTCCGCGACAAGAAGATGCCGCACGGGAACGCACACCAACGACTGGAGGTCCTCGCGAACGGCTGCTCGCCGGCGTTTCGGTATCCGAGAAAACCCTGCGTCTGGCCGGCATCTCGACGGCGGTGCTGGACGGCGGCGCTGGACCGCCGATCATGTTGCTGCATGGTCCAGGAGAACATGCGGCCAAGTGGCTGCGGATCATCCCGGACCTGATCAAGACTTATCACGTCATCGCACCGGACCTACCGGGGCACGGAGCGTCCGAAATAACCGACGGTCCGATCGATGCCGATCGCGCGCTCGCTTGGCTCGGCGAATTGATCGAGAGCGTCTGCCCGACGCCCCCCGTTTTGGTAGGCCAGATCCTCGGCGGTGCCATTGCAGCGCGTTTCGCTGCCGCCAATAGCAATCGGCTGCGCTGCCTGGTGTTGTCTGATGCGCTCGGCCTTGCTCCCTTTCAGCCAGTGCCGGAGTTCGGGGCTGCGCTCATGGCGTTCGTCACGCATCCGAACGAGGAAAACCATGACCGCCTTTGGCAACGCTGCGCATACGACCTGGATACTCTGCGTGACCGCATGGGGGAGAGCTGGGATCGGCTAAGGGCGTACAACCTCGATCGGGCCCAAGTGCCGGGCCTCAAGCCAATCCAGCAGAGTTTGATGGAGCAGTTTGGGCTTCCGGCCATCACAGCAGCCGAACTGTCACGAATCTCCGTTCCCACGATCTTGATTTGGGGACGGCACGATCTCGCCACACCACTGCCTGTCGCCGAAGCCGCGAGTGCCCGCTACGGCTGGCCGCTGCACGTTATCGACAATGCGGCCGATGACCCCCCTATCGAACAGCCCGACGCCTTCTGTCGCACGCTGCGCGCCGCTTTGCGAGAGACTGTTGAAGCAGCATCCGAAACGGGCCTAGCACCAGCTAGTACTCGAGACGAGTGGGATCGAATCGCGCCGGGCTATGACCGGACCAACACCGAGACGCAAATGTGGCTCGGGAGCGAGGGGCTGCGCCGGGCCGGGCTCCGCGCAGGAATGAAGTTCCTGGACGTGGCGTCCGGCAGTGGTGCGCTCAGCATCCCGGCAGCACGGAGCGGCGCCGAGACGTTCGCCATCGATCAGTCAACCGTGATGCTGGAACTGCTCGGAGAGCGCGCGAACAAGGAAGCGCTTCGGATCGAGACGCTAGTAATGGATGGCCACGCCCTCGTGTTCCACGATAACAGCTTCGACATCGCCGGATCGCAGTTCGGCGTTATGCTGTTTCCGGACATGCCGAGGGGCATCCGGGAAATGGCGCGGGTTGTCAGACCGGGCGGACGAGTACTGGTCATCGCCTATGGCGATCCACATCAGATCGATTTCCTCGGGTTCTTCGTGCGGGCCGTCCAGTCGGTTCGTCCGAACTTCGAAGGTCCTCCCATGAACCCACCGCCGCTGCCATTCCAACTCAGAAATCCGGAAAGGCTATGCCAAGAGCTTACGGCCGCCGGGCTGAGGGAGGTTAGCGTCGAGACGATCACGGAGAGCACGGCCTTCAGAACCGGCGATGAGCTGTGGGACTGGATTGTATGGAGCAACCCGATCGTCGAAGAGGTGCTCGGCGATCTCGAACTGCGTGAAAGTGAGCGCGGTACGATCCGTCGGACGCTCAATCGAATGGTTCGCGACCGGGCCGATGACGGCGGCTCGGCCGTCCTCACCAATCCGATCAACGTCGGAATCGGGGTGAAGTGAACGCGTCGTAGGGTCCGCGGAATAGGCGAGGCATGCCGTTCTGGAGGGTTACCGACAGAGGTGTGTGCCAGAGAGTTTCCTTCAATTGGGACCTCCCTCTCGGATACTCGCATGGCTCATCGCGTAGCTGGGCAGACTCATCGGCGCCCCCATCAACATTTCTCTGGGTTCGGCAAGACGCTTACGGGCGCGGCTGCTCACCTCTCCCCTATTTGATTTGATTTGATTTTTGGACCAGTCTTGGCGACCCGCCAGCGTCGTTTTGTTCACCCTGCTTGCCCGTTTTCCCTTACGGGTCCATTCTCATTTTTCCTATTGGGATGCTTAGGGAACCGGTCCAAGGCTATCGATGGGTCTACGGGGTTGATCGATGAACTGCGAGGGTTGCGGACTCGAGATCCAGAGCGGCTTTGCCTTCTGCCCGAAATGCGGGATGAGGCAACCAAAACCTTGCCCTGGCTGCGGTTATCCGTGCCCGTACGACTTTGCTTTCTGCCCGAAATGCGGCGCTCCCACGAACAGTGCGGGCGCAGCGGAGGACCCTACCATCCACGCCGGCTCAGCGCCGAGCGGGAAGGTTGGGCAACCGGCTCTGGCCGCGGTGGACGCCGACCGCCGCACGGTCACGGTTCTGTTCGCGGATCTCAGCGGCTTCACTGCACTGTCCGAGCAAATCGACCCGGAACTCATGCGGGCCCTGCAAAATGAGCTGTTCGAGGAGCTTACTGAGGCAGTGCAGAGGTTCGGCGGCTTCGTTGACAAGTTTATCGGCGATGCCCTGCTAGCGCTGTTCGGCGCGCCGGTCGCGCATGAGGAAGACCCGGAACGAGCGCTTCGTGCCGCCCTCGACATGGTCGAGCGAGCTTCGCGCATGCGCGAGCGCTGGCAGGCGCGGGCCGGCTCGCCGCCAGTCCTCCATATCGGCGTCAACACCGGACCGGTGGTCACCGGCGGCTTCGGCGCGGGAAGCGCCAAATCTTATTCGGTGACCGGCGACACCGTGAATACAGCGCAGCGGCTGCAATCGATGGCGTCACCCGGCGAGGTGCTGGTCGGGCCACTGACCCAGCGCCTAGCCCGGCATGCCTTCTGCTTCGAAACGCTCGGTGAGACCACGCTGCGCGGCAAGACAGGAAGCATACCAGTCTACCGCCTGCAGGGTTTGCGAGAAACCCCGCGTCCGGCGCGTGGGTTGGAGGCGCTGGGCCTCAGCGCCCCGCTGATCGGCCGAGATGCCGAGCTTGAGCGGATGTTGGCGAGCCTCGATCTGGCATGCCGGGGTTCGGCCCAACTGGTGCGGCTGGTCGGAGAAGCCGGCATCGGCAAGTCGCGGCTGGTCAACGAATTCATCGCGCGCATTCACGACGAAGAACGCTTTGCCGCTGTCGCTATCAGGAAGGCGGCCTGCTCTCCTCTCGGAGAGCAGTCCTATGGTACACTTGCTGCCGTCGTTCGAAGCGCCGCCGGCATGCCGCAAGGCGGCCCCGTAGCTGAAACCAGGGCAAGGCTTTCTGACCTGCTTGGCGAACTCGGTCTGGACGACGATGAGGCGGTCCGTTTGACGCCGCTTCTGTTCCATGTCGTCGGCCTCGGCGATCCGGAAGGCACCCTGCGGTATGTCGAACCCGAACAACTCCGCAGGCAGATCTTCTTTGCAATCCGCAGCATTTTCGAAAGGCGGCTGGCCCTCGCGCCGCTCCTGATCGTGGTGGAGGATTTGCATTGGGCAGACGCTGTGTCGCTGGAGGCGCTGCAGTACCTGATGGACCGGCTGGAACGGCGGCGGCTGATTCTGGTGTTCACCCATCGCCCGACATTCGACGTGGAACAACTCGATTCGAGGCGGATCAGCCACACGACGCTTCGTCTAGGTCCGCTTAACGACGGTAATGTGCGCAACATGCTCGCCTCTCTTTTCGGCGAAGGCTGGGACCAGGCGTTGAACACTCTGGGCAGCCGGATTCTCGACCGTGCCGGCGGAAACCCCCTATTTGTCGAAGAGATCGTGCGCGGCTTCATCGAGGGCGGGGTTCTGGTGCGAGACGGGCTTCATTGGCGGGCTGCGGCGAGTGAAACGGCGGCTGAAATTCCGGCGAGTATTCAAGCTATGCTGCTCGCCCGAATGGACAGGCTGCCGCCCGACGCGCGAAGGCTAGCCCAAGAAGCGGCGGTCCTCGGTCCGCGCTTCGACGCAACGCTGCTTGCCGCCGTTTCGACCCACCCGAAGCAGATCGAGGCGGGGCTCGATCTGCTCTGCGATGCAGAGATCATCGAGGAGGTGGCCGACAACGGTTCAATCGCGTCGCAATCCTATCGTTTCACCCAAGCCCTGCTCCAAGACGTCATCTACCAAAACCTCCTTCTGCAGCGGCGCACCGAAATGCATGGGCAGGTCGGGGCGGCCTTGGAACAATCATGCGGGCAAGAGCCAGAGCGCCTCGAAGATCTGCTGCTCCTCGGCCATCATTTCAGCCTGAGCGCGAACAGGCCAAAGGGTGCGCACTATTTACGTTCGGCCGGCGACCGGGCACGCTCGATTTACGCAAATGAAGACGCGATCCGGCACTACCAACAGGCGCTTACGGCGCTTGCCAATGATCCCGAGTCCGTGGAGCTTAGGCTCTCTCTGCGCGAGCGGATCGCCGACCTTTGCGGTTCGACGGGTCGGCGCGAGGCAGCCCACGAACACTACGGGACGGTGCTTGAGGCTCGCCGGGACACAGGCGACCGCGTCGGGGCGGCGCGGATACTGCGCAAACTCGGCCGATTGTTTTGGCAAGCCGGCAAAAGAAGCCAAGCTGAGGCGCATTATGCCGAAGCGGCTATGTCGCTCGAAGGAACGGACGCGCGAATCGAGCAGGCGCTTCTGCTCCAGGAGCGTGGTCGCCTGGCGTTTCGGAGCGGGGAGCATACCGCCGCCGTCAAGTGGGCGGATGAAGCGCTCGAACGCGCCGTGTCGCTGCCGATGGATGCCGACGAGGGGACTAGGTTGGAGGCGGCGCACGCAACCGCTGAAGCGCTCAACACAAAAGGGGTCGCGCTGGCGCGGCTCGAACGAAGCCGCGAGGCGGTGTTAGAGGTGGAACGGAGCGTCGAGATTGCCGAGGCGGCCGGCCTGCTTAGCGCCGCCTGCCGTGGCTACACGAATCTTGGCGTGCTCTACACTGTGATCGATCCGGCGCGGGCAATAGAGGTGTGTCGACAAGGCCTCGAAGTGGCGCGCCGGATCGGCGATCTCGGCTTCCAATCACGTCTTCTCGCCAATCTCGCTGTCGCCAGTTGCACCTTCACCGACCGCTGCGGTGACGAGGGCATTCCTGCCGCCGAGAAGGCGATAGAGCTAGACCGCGCACTCGACCAACGCGAGCATCTGCCTGTCCCGCTCATTGTTCTTGGACAGATCCATCAGTGCCATGCGAAGCCGGAGCTCGCGGCACGCTGTTACAATGAGGCACTGGAGGTGGCGCGAGAAACAGGCGAGCCGCAAATGCTTTTTCCGTGTTATGACGGCCTTGCTACACTGAGTCTCGACGTCGGCGATATGGCCGAGGCCGAGCGGTATTTTTCCCTGGCGCAGAATGTATGCAACCAGCACGGGCTTGATCCCGAAGGGCTGGTCGTCCTGCCGTTCCTCGATTAGCCGGGTGGAGGAACCGGATCTGTCCGAGCGTCATCCCGAAGGCCGCTGCAGCGGGTCGACCGTGCGCCAAATGCTCGATTAGCAGTGACGGGAAGATCGCCATCACGATTAAAGTTGGCAAAAGCCGCTCTTGGTCGGCATGTTCCGCGGGCTGCATTGGCTATTGTTAAGACGTCACATCGATGTACAGGCACAAAGTGTAGGGTCTTGAGCCGAAAGGGGCCGAATCGCTGGCCGTCCCAAACACTCCGACCAGGCGCGCGCCCTGTATTTCCACCATTGGCGGATGCAAGACCTTCTCTCAGCGTCATAGAGCGCTGATGTCAACCGCCGCGCAGGTCCTCTGTCCCAGTGTATTCGGCCTAGCGGACAATCGAGGGCAGATTGGTCGACAGTGGCATTAAGCCGGCGAGGAGCGGGTGCGTTTACCGGCTTGCTTTCCAGTTCGGGGCGGTATTGGACGCGATGAGACATGGATGGTTATGCGGCCAGCGCGCTCGCTGCGGCCATGATTTCGTAAGTAGAAGGAAACTTGCCCAGACCGGCTAGTCCATCGCCGGCACACTCAATATTAGCCCAGCGGACGAAACCGTCCCTATCGATTAAAAATTGGCCCTTAAGCTGAGGCCACTGTCGCTGCATATCGACTTGGTCCGTTTCGTTCTCCTTGTAGCCGTCTAGCTTTCCAACGGAGTCGGCCGCTTTCGTGATCGGCAGTGGTTCTGCTAACAACCCGTCCGGGTTGATCAGGGTCGTTTCCAGCGCCCTCAGGAATTCTGGCGTCGGGTTGGGTCTTGGGACGCCGTATGCTTGGTGCGTCGAGAGTTCGGGATCAGCCGCCAGACGAAGGCGTGTGGGCCGATAGCGGAAATAAAGCTGGGCGTTGTCCGGCGGTGTTGCCACAACTCCCAGCGTTTCAACTCCGGCAGACTTAAGCGCAGGCTCGGATGCTGAGATCTGGGCAATCGCGCGGCGGCAGAAAGGGCACCAGAGACCTACGAACAACGCGAGAAACAATGGGGTCCTTCCCCTATAGTCGGACAAGGAAACAGTCCCGCTGCCGTCCACTGCGGGTAAAGCAAAATACGGAGCGGGTTCCCCTGGCGATACAGGTTGGGAATTCTGAGTGATGTTCATGAGAACGACTCCTCCTAAACAGCAAGCACCATCATGAAGCAACGCGGACCGGCGAAAGATGGGTCGGCCTGACGCATTTCCGCGGCTAGGAGCGCCTCTCCCCCCGTACAATGGGAACGATGCTGGCTGAGTTTACATGCTTACCTGTCACTGAGACAATGATCCCAGGGTTGCTGCTCGACGTGAGCGCCGTCCTCGGCTCCCTCGTACGATAGGAGTCTTATGATAGTAAATCTCTGTGTCCTGAGCCGCGCCCGCGTAGTGATGCATGCACGCGCCACCGCCACAAGCAGATGATTGCGACGCGGTTATAGCCTATGCGACGCGCCCGCCAAAACCTTGATCATTTAGGTGCCCTGAGCAACTTTCGTCCAGACGCAAAACTCGAAGCGCAATGTCGTTTGCAATTGAATCAAGCGTCCCTTCGAGGCGGAGCGCTTGAAGGCCCTCGAAGAGGAAAACGCCAACCAACTCCGGAGAAGGGATCTTGCTTTAGGCGGCAGTGACCGGCCACGGGTAATTCCTCCACGTTGAATTAGTGTCAGCGGGCAGAGAGCAGAGTTCCGGTCGATACATCGCCTTTATCAACCAAAGACAGCGACTGCTGATTTGACGATGATCCCACCATCCGGACTTCTCCGCATTTGGCGGCCGGTAGCGGCGCGAAAGACTTGCAGCAATTGCAGCGCCGGCGGCACCCTTGACCACAGGGTTTTCATGCGTTCCCTGCCAATTCGGCTTTTCCGCACTGCCTGGCCCGAAACAATGCGCTGTGACCAGCGGAAGCCAATCTCGTGGAAATACAGGTCGGCATGTTGGGGGCTGAGATGATGAAAGACACCGGCAATTGTGCGGCGGACCCGGGAATTGAAACCTTCGACCCAATTGACATGAACGGCGTCCCGAACGTATTCGCGGCTCGAATGCTTCACGGTGTCATGCCTGGCATAGTTCTCGCCAAGGGCTATGAGCGGTGTCGCCTCATCACTCATCACGCAGGCATGAGGTTCGATCTGCGTTTCGGCGGCGCGCGCCGCTGCACGTAGCGAAAGACCAGTCACCACCACAACACGCGCCTCACCGGCCGGAGTGCCGAGTGTGACGTCACTGGTCGCTGCACCATCACCATGACCGGTGTCTTCTGCGTATTTGGCTGACCTTTTCGGCCCCGTCCAGGCGGTGGATCGTCCGGATTTATTCTTGGTCGCCCACCGAGATGAAAATGGTCGATCTCCACCGTGCCATCGAGCATGTGCTCGCGCGCCGCCATTAGACGCAGAGCGCGTCCCATCCGCCAGGCCGTGGGTTGGCTCACTCCCAGAGCCTCGGCGAGGCGCACCGACGACAAACCTTCATCCGACTGCAACATCAGCCACATGCCCTTCAGCCAAAGACTCAAAGGTAGTTTGGTGGAATGCAGAGGCGTGTAGGTCGTCACCGCGAACTGGAACCGGCAATCGCCGCTGGAACACTGATAGAGACCCGAACGCGCACGCCGCTTGCCAGTGTCTGTCGCGCGCGGCTATAGCAATCGAGCGTTTGTAACCACAGGCAGGGTAAACTCTCCCAGCCGGGCAGCCATGCTTTCCAGCAATCGCCGGCACTGCTCCTCATCGCGAAAGGCCACAATCATATCTTTCTGTGGGCCGAATGTTGGCAAGCGATGCAAGCATCGTTTCCGACATTCTCATCTCCTTCGGATCATAACCTGAAGAATCGCATGGTAGCCGTTTGCTATCAAGGGTTCTGCTTGTCTTTCGTTGATAAAGGCCTGATCACATAATGCGATTTATTGAGCTCAGAACGCGAACATCTTCCCGACAAACCGTACGGGGCACCTTTCGAGGGCAGCACGCGAGCCCGCTCGCGCGGGATCGCTAAGTTATGCTAGAGGCGCGCGTTCCTGTCTCGCGCTTCGGCTCACCATCCAAGTGCGAAGCTTGGCGCACACTCCGTGTCGAGATTTGCCCCGTTGCATTGGTCAGCGCGAAACCTGCGCCACGGTCAGATGCTTAGGCAGAGGTATTTGATCTCCACATAGTCTTCAATGCCATACTTGGAGCCTTCGCGGCCCTGGCCGGACTGCTTGATGCCGCCGAAGGGGGCCGCCTCTGTGGAGATCAGGCCGGTGTTGACGCCGACCATGCCGTATTCCAGCGCTTCCGCTACGCGGAAGATCTTGCTCATATCCTTCGAGTAGAAGTAGGACGCCAGACCAAACTCGGTATTGTTGGCCGTTTCAATGACCTCCTCCTCCGTCTCGAATTTGAAGAGCGGCGCAACAGGTCCAAAGGTTTCCTCGCGAGCGATCTTCATGTCGATAGTGACACCCGTCAGCACGGTTGGCTCGAAAAACAGGCCGCCTCGGGCATTGCCGCCGAGAACCACTTCCGCGCCCTTTGCCACAGCGTCACCGATATGTTCCTCGACCTTGGCGAGTGCCTTTTCGGAGATCAGCGGGCCGGCGTCGATACCCGGTTCGAATCCGTCGCCAATCTTCATCTCCCGAACCTTGGCGGCAAGCTTCGCGGCAAAGCCGTCATAGACGCCGGCCTGCACGAAGAGCCTGTTGGCGCAGACGCAGGTCTGACCGTTGTTGCGGTACTTGGAGATCATGGCCCCTTCGACCGCCGCGTCGAGATCCGCATCGTCAAAGACGATGAAGGGCGCGTTGCCCCCGAGTTCGAGGCCAAGCTTCATGATCTGATCAGCGCCCTGGCGCATCAGGATCTTGCCGACATCGGTCGATCCGGTGAAGGTAAGCTTGCGCACCTTGTCGTTCGCACACATCTCCTTGCCAATACTGGCGGAGTCGGTCGAGAGGACGACGTTGAAGAGCCCCGCCGGCAGGCCGGCGCGCTCCGCCAAAACCGCGATCGCAAGCGCCGAAAGCGGCGTTTCCGCCGCAGGCTTCGCGACCATTGCGCAGCCGGCGGCAACCGCCGGCGACATCTTGCGGGCGAGCATCGCGTTCGGAAAATTCCACGGAGTGATCGCGGCCACGACCCCGACCGGTTGCTTGATCACGATGATGCGCTTGTCTGGCCGGTGTCCGGGAATGGTGTCGCCATAGACGCGCTTTGCTTCCTCGCCGAACCATTCGACGTAGGACGCCCCGTAAAGGATTTCGCCCCTCGCCTCCGCGAGCGGCTTGCCCATTTCCATGGTCAGGATGGTAGCAAGGTCGTCGGCATTGGCAACCATCAGGTCGTAGAGGTTGCGCAGCACCGCGGCGCGTTCCTTGCCGGTCTTTTTCGCCCATGCCTTTTGCGCTGCGTGCGCCGCATCGATGGCATGCGCGGTTTCGGCCCGGCCCATGTCGGGCAATGTGGCGATAGCCTCGCCCGTCGCTGGATTGGTGACGTCGAATGTCTTGCCGCTGTCGCTTCTCGCGAGCCACTCGGCGCCGACCAGCCCCTTGTCAACTGCAAGGCTGGTATCCTTCAGTTTGACGAGCAGGGTTTCCGAAATCGTCATTCACAGGCCTCCTCGCGCGAACGTGCGCGTCTTGCTCCCGAAGAGCCAGATTTCTGTCGTCCCGATGCCGCGTCGGCTACCTTCATTGACCGAAGACGTGCGCCGATCCGGCATCGAACCTCAACCAAACGGCATCGCCGCGAGCGAGCCCCGAGATCGCCTCGTGACCGAACGGAAGGCGGACAGACAGGTCGTTGCCCTTGTTGGTCTTTGTTGCGACGTGCACGTTGTTGCCGAGGAAGGTGATATCGCTAACCGTGGCGGGCAACCCGGTGTCCGATCGCGTTTTAGACAGGAGCAGGCGTTCCGGTCTCAGCATGAGGGAGGCTTTGCCTCCGGAGGAGGCAGTCCCATGCAGGGGAACGTTGGCCACTCTCATTGTGTCACAGATTGCGACCTCTGCCCGGCCGTTCGCCGTGGAGACCACATTGCAGGGCAGGAAATCGCTGTCTCCGATGAACTCGGCGACGAACCGCGTAGAGGGATTGCCGTAGAGCTCCGGCCCGGTACCGATCTGGTCGATCACGCCCTTCGAAAAAACGGCGATCCGATCGGAAAGGCGAAGCGCTTCCTCCTGGTCGTGCGTAACGTAGAGGATCGTCACCTCCGTCTGCTGATGAATCCGGCGGATCTCGTGCTGGATCTCCTCGCGCAGTTTCTTGTCGAGTGCCGAGAGCGGCTCGTCCATCAGCAGCACAGGCGGATCATAGGCAAGAGCGCGCGCCAATGCGACGCGCTGCTGCTGGCCGCCTGACATTTGCGCCGGCTTGCGATCCTCGAAGCCTTCGAGCCGCACGAGCTTCAGCATCTCGCGCACCTTGGCGTCGATCTCCGCCTTCGGCAGGCGGCGGACCTTCAGCGGAAAGGCGATGTTCTCGCCGACGGAAAGATGAGGGAACAACGTATAGCGCTGGAATACCATACCGATGTTGCGCTTGTGCGATGGCGTCATGAGCAGCGTTTCGCCGTTGAGCAGGATGTCGCCGCACGTCGGGTTCTCAAAGCCGGCGAGAATATAGAGCGTGGTGCTCTTGCCCGATCCCGACGGGCCGAGAAATGTCAGGAACTCGCCCTGCGCGACATCGAGATTGACGTCTTGCACGGCGGTCACCGGCCCGTACTCTTTGCGAATACCCCGGATTTGCAGGAAAGGTTTGCTCATGATTTCAGTCCTTTGCGAACGAGAGCGACGAGCACCATCAAAAGCACGGTCAAGAGAATGAGAAGTGTGGAAGCCGCGGCAACGACCGGTGTCAGATCCTGCCGCAGCGTCGCCCAAATTTTCACGGGGAGCGTCTGGAGCGTCGGGCTCGACATGAAGATTGCAACGACCACTTCGTCCCAGGAGGTGAGGAAGGAGAAGATCGCTGCAGAGAAGATGCCGTGGCTGATGGCCGGCAGCGTCACGCGAAGCTTGGCTTCGAGCGGAGACGCGCCGCACAACACGGCGGCATCCTCGATCGATTTGTCGAAGCCTTCGAGCGCATTGGTGATCGACAGGATCGAGAAGGGAAGCGCCAGCACCAGATGGGAGATGACGAAGCCCGTTAGGGTCCCGTTGAGTCCGATCTGCAGGAAAAATGCGTAGAGCGCGACCGCAAGTACCACGACCGGCAAGATCATCGGCGTCAGGAACAGCGCCTTCAACGCTTCTCGGAGCGGGAAACGCCCTCGGGTTAGGCCGAACGAGGTCACGAGCCCTAGCAGCACCGAGAGGACAGTAACAATGATCGCGATCTGGAAGCTCGTCCAGGCGGACTCGAGCCAACGCGGATCGGCGAGAAGCTCCTGATACCATTTGAACGTCCAGCCGGGTGGCGGAAAGATCAGCCATTGCGACGATCCGAAGGACAGCGCCGCGATGAACAGGATCGGCAGAAGCAGAAATGCCGTCGTCAGCAGCGTGATGCCGAGGAGAACGAGCTTCCACCAGCCGAGGCGATCGAAGTTCAAAAGCATCTCAGCGCCCTCCCATCCGATTGGTGCCGAAGAAGCGGAGCTGGACGGCGTAAAGCGCCAGTGTGACCACCAGCAGCACAAGGGCTGCGGCACCACCCATGCCCCAATTGACGAGAGACTGGACGAACTGCGCAATGAGTTCGGCGAGCATCATGTTCGCGGTACCGCCGAGCAGCGCCGGCGTGACGAAGTAGCCGAGCGACATGACGAAGACCATGAGCGCGCCCGCCGCCATGCCCGGCATCGCCAGCGGCAAGAGCACGCGGACGAGCGATTGCCAGCGGTTGGCGCCACAAAGTGCGGCCGCCTGCAGGATGGCCGGGTCGATCTTCCGAATGACGCCATAGAGCGGCAGGATGATGAAGGGCAGCATGATGTAGGTCATGCCGATCGTCACACCGGTCAGATTGTTGACGAGTGGCAGCGGCTTGTCGATGAGCCCCATCCCGATCAGCAGCTTGTTGATGACACCGGTGCGCTGCAGCAGCACCATCCAGGCATAGGTGCGTGCCAGCAGATTGGTCCACATGGACAGGAGCAGAATGGCGAAGACGACCGAAGCGACGCGGCTGGGCATGATGGCGAGCGCCCAAGCGACCGGAAAACCGATCAGCAATGAGACAAACGTCACCAGGCCGGATACGATGAAGGTGTTTACAAATATGCGCAAATAGGTCGAAGAGCCCAGCAGTTCGGCGTAGTTGCCGAGGCCCGGCATTGGTTCCGTGACGCTGCGCATCAGCAGGATGGCAACCGGCAGCACGAAGAACAGGATCAGCAGGCCGAGCGCCGGCAAAGTCAGATCAAAGTCGCTCGGCCGCCGGGCGCGTACGGGCGCAAACGGTCTCCCGCTCTCGGTTTCGGTCTGCGTAACCATCGTCGTCTTTCCTCCCATTAAGAGGGCAATGCGCCGTCACGGGACAGCACGCAGCCCTCTGACCGCCGGAGCACCGGAAGAACGCCACAGCCGTCCTCCCAGTGGTTCCCGGTGGTTATTTCGCCTGCCAGGCGTACCAGCGCTCACCAATCGCATCGCGGTTTTCTGCCCAGTAGTTCATGTCGGCGTTAACCTGGCTCGCCGTCTGCGCGTCCGGCAGCGTTTTGGCCACTTCCGGGTCCATCATTTTTGGGGAATCCAGATTGATGGGCGCGTAGCCGGTTAAACTGGCGAGTTCAGCTTGAGCCTCGGCCGATGTTGCAAGTGCAATGAACTTCATCGCCGCTTCCTTATTCTTCGTTCCCTTCGGCACGACGAGTGAATCGGCGGCCGTGATGTTCTGCTCCCAGGAGGTTTCGGTATTGATGCCACTTTGGGCTAGCGCGGTCATGCGACCGTTCCAGAGGCTGCCGAAGGGCGCCTCAGCAGAGGCAAGGAGCTGCTGCGACTGTGCGCCGCCGGACCACCAGATGATGTCGCCCTTGATAGTGTCGAGCTTTTTGAAGGCGCGGTCGAGATCGAGCGGATAGAGCTTGTCGGCCGGAACGCCGTCCGCGAGAAGCGCTGCTTCAATGACGCCAGGCGCCGACCACTTGTAGAAGGTGCGCTTGCCGGGGAACTTTTCCGTATCGAAAAGGTCGGCCCACGTCTTTGGGCAGGCATCGACCACGTCCTTGTTGCAGCCAATGACGAAAGAATAATAGAAACTGCCGACCGAGTAGTCGGTGACGAAACGCGGGTCGAGTTTCGATTTGTCGATAACTGAGAAGTCGAGCTTTTCGAGAAGACCTTTCTTGCCGGCCTGCGCGGCGTAGTCGCCCTCGACGTCGACTACGTCCCAGGTGACGGCATTCGCCTCGACCATGGCCTTGAGCTTGCCGTAGTCGGTCGGCCCGTCCTGCAGCACGTTGATGCCGGTCTTTTCCGCGAACTTGTCAGCCCAGGCAGCCTTCTGCGCGTCCTGGGTCGTGCCGCCCCAGCTTGAAAAAACGAGATCGGCGGCGGATGCCGGCGCGGATGTTGCCATGGCGGCGGCGACGATCGTTAAAGCGAATATCCTCTTCATGTTCCCTTGCTCCGTTGTTCCCGGTTTTACTTGATTGGTTGTTCTGGTGATGCGCCGCCGCCGGTGGGCGAAAAGCGCGTAGCCTTCATGATCTTGTTCTCCGCGACTTCGATAAGGTCGCGTATCTTGGGGAGGAATGCCCGCCAGTCGGGGTCGTCCATCAGTGCCGCCCTGCGCCGCTCACGGTCGTCGAGGCTCGCATAAGCCCAGATGTGGACGATCTCGTTGATCGGACCGATCTCGGAGAAGAAGTAGGCGACGAGTTCGCCAAGATGCCTCCTCTGGATGGCGATCCCCTCGTCCTCCACCACCTGCAGGTAGGCCGGGATGGCGCCGTTCTTCAGTCGATAGGTGCGGATCTCGTAGAACATCGCCGTCACCGCATCACGAACGGGTCTGGGATCGGATCGTCCGACGTCCTGAGCCAGACGGTCTTCGTCCGCGTGTAGTCGAGCGCGGCTTCGAGGCCGCCCTCGCGCCCATGGCCGGAGAGCCCGAAACCGCCGAAGGGCGCGATCGGGGACACCGCCCGGTAGGTGTTGACCCAGACGATCCCAGCGCGGATCCCCTTCATCAACCGGTGCGCCCGCGTGAGGTTCTGCGTAAAGACACCGGCCGCAAGCCCGTAGCGCGTGTCGTTGGCGAGACGCAGAGCTTCGGCCTCGGTTTCGAAGGACAGGACCGAGAGTACGGGACCGAAGAACTCGTTATCGAGCGACGGCGAGGCGCTACCGTCGCAATCGAGAATGGTCGGGCGAAAATAGAAGCCATCACCTTCAGGCGCGGTGCCGCCGGTCACGAGCCCGGCGCCGGCGCTGAGCGAGCGGGCGACCAGTGCTTCTACATGGTCGCGCTGGCGCTCAGTCGCGAGCGGGCCGACCTCCGTCGCCATATCGAGAGGGCTTCCGATCCGGATCGACTCCGCCTTGGCCTTGAGGATCCGCAGGAAGCGATCCTTGACGCTCTTTTCGACGATCAGCCGCGAGCCCGCGACACAGCTCTGTCCCGTCGCGGCAAAGATTCCGGCGACCTGCGCGTTGGCGGCGCTTTCGAGGTCGGCGTCGGCGAAGACGATGAAGGGCGACTTGCCGCCGAGCTCAAGCGAGGTCGAGGCTAGATTCTCCGCCGAATTCCGCACCACATGGCGCGCGGTCTCCGGCCCACCGGTGAAGGCGATGTGGTCCACTTGAGGATGTCGGCTGAGCGCCGCGCCGCAGGAGGGGCCGAAGCCGGTGATGATGTTGACGACGCCGGCGGGAAAGCCCGCCTCATGCACCAGCCGCGCAAATTCGAGGAGCGGTGCCGGTCCGTCCTCCGAAGCCTTCACCACCATGGTGCAGCCGGCCGCAAGCGCCGGACCGATCTTCACCGCCGAGAGGAAAAGCTGGCTGTTCCAGGGCACGACCATGGCGACGACGCCGATCGGTTCGCGGCGGAGCCAGACATCCATATCCGGCTTGTCGATCGGCAGATAGGATCCTTCGATCTTGTCGGCGATGCCCGCGTAATAGCGATAATAATCCGCCACATAGGCGATTTGCGCCGAGGTCTCGCGAATGACCTTGCCCGTGTCGCGCGTCTCGAGTTCGGCGAGCTTGCCGGCATTTTCTGCAACGAGATCGGCAAGCTTGTAGAGGAGCTTGCCTCTCTGCGTGGCGGAAAATTTGTGCCAGGGCCCGTCATGGAGGGCGTTGCACGCAGCCTCGACGGCACGATCGACGTCCGCTTCTCGCGCCTCCGGCATCTCCGCCCAGGCACGGCCGGTGGCAGGGTCGATGCTTTCGAACCGGACTTCGCCGTCCGCGAATTCACCGTTGATGTAACACTGGAAGCGCTGCATGTACCCTACTCCGCAAATGCCGGCATGACCTCCGCGATGAAGCGTTCAAGCGACGCCTTCTTGCGCTCGAAGGTCATGCCCGTGTCGATCCAGAAGGAATATTCGTCATAACCCATCGCCTCGTAGCTCTTGATGCGAGCGATGACCTCGTCGGCTGCACCAACGACGTTGTTGCGTCGCATCGCCTCGGCCGAGAGCATGGCGTTGGCGGCAATCTCCTCATCCGGAATCCGCTCGATGAGGCCTTGTGTGATCGGCCTCTCATTCTTGAACCAGGCGAAGAAATAGTTGTAATAGACGCTCATCTCATGCGCGGCCCGTGCGATGTCCACCTCGTCGGAGCCGACATAGGTGTGACGCAGCAGCATGATCTTCGGCCGCTCGACCTTGGGGTTCTTGGCGCAGGCGTCGTTGAACCGTCCCATCAGGCTCCGCACCTCGTCGTCGTCTTGCCAGAGCGGCGTCACCTGCACATTGCAGCCGTTCGCGACGGCAAATTCGTGCGAGTTCGGATCGCGCGCAGCAACCCATATAGGCGGATGGGGTTTCTGCAGCGGCTTCGGCGACGAGGTCGTGGCAGGAAACTTGAAGAACTCGCCATTGTGGCTGTAGTCACCCGCCCAAATCCCCTTCACCGCCGGAATGAGCTCGCGCATGCGCTGCCCGGCGCTCCAGGCGTCGAGACCCGGCAACAGCCGCTCGTATTCAAAGGAATAGGCGCCGCGGGCAATACCGATGTCGAGGCGACCGTCACAGATGAGATCCGTCATCGCGGCTTCGCCCGCGAGCTTGATCGGATGCCAGAACGGGGCGATAACCGTGCCGGTTCCAAGCCGCGCCGACTTGGTGCGGCGGGCAAGGTCGGCAATTGTCACGAAGGGGTTCGGCGCAATGGTGAACTCCATTCCGTGATGTTCACCGGTCCAGATCGCGTGCATGCCGCCTTGGTCGGCGATTTCGCAAAGCGCGACGAATTCTTCGTACAGCGTCTTGTGGGCCTGGGAGGCATCCAGGCGCTCCATGTGAACGAAAAGCGAGAATTTCATGAGCGCGCGTCCTTCTTCGCGATCGGGTGAACCGTGCCGCCGGTCTCGTCGCCGAAGTACATACCGAAATTGCCGATGGAGCTTTCGAGCACGAAACGATTGATGATGTCGGCGGTCGCGGTGCTGTAGAATTTCGCCTGGGCGGCGTCCTCCGGCCTCAGGAACCGGCCTCTTTGCGGGGCACCGTCGCTGGCCAATGCGTGATAGACGATGTGTTGCCGTCCATCGCTCTTGTCTTCATAGACCGAATAGAGAAAGCCGATGGTGACGTTCAGTCCGGTCAATTGCTCGAGATGCGCCGCCAGGGTCCGGGCGGGGTCATCGCCTTCGACGGTGCAACTCGGGATCGACAGCGTTTCATCGCCCACGAGATATACTGAGCCCTGCTGCTCGAGCACTGCGCCGAGACGAATTTCGCCCCCGACGGCCGCGGAAACGGCCTTGCCCGCCAGCCTGGGCGTGAAATAGCCGCCGCGGGCATAGCCGAGGCCATTTAGCCCGCTGTTCTCGAAGGCCGTTACGCGCCCAACCATTATGACATGATCGCCAGCCTCGATGAGCTCCTGCTTCGAACACTCGAACCAGGCCGCGACCTGCGAAAAGATCGGGCAACCATTCGGCCCTTTCCTCCAGTCGACGGCCGCGAACCGATCCTCCACCGGCCGGGCGAAGGTGTTGGAGATGTCTTTTTGTGTTTCGGACAGGACGTTGACGGCGAAACGCTCCGCTCCGGTCATCGTCTCATAATTGCGCGAGGTCTTGGCAATACACACGAGCAGCAGGGGCGGATCCAACGAGACCGACGTAAAGGAATTGGCTGTAAAACCGATTGGGCGGCCCGCCGGATTGTTCGCCGTCACCACCGTCACTCCGGTCGCAAAGGCGCCAAAGGCGTCCCGCAAGGCTCTTGGATCTTCCACACTCATGCCGGCTCCTCCCGGTAATTCAGCCACTCCGCCATCAGCGCATTGACACTTTCAGGCGCGGTCAAATTGACCATATGTCTGTGACCATCGACGACGCGAGCCCATCCGTTCGGCGTCAGCGACGCCATCTGCTCAGCCATTTCCGGTGTCGAATTCGGGTCTCCCGAACCCGTGAGGAAAAGGGCGGGGCAAGTGACGGAAGGCCAGCAATCGGCATAGGCCTCGTCGCCGTTTGCAAAGGCGGTATAAGCGATCGCGTAGCCTTCCGGATCGACCACCTCTAACCACACGCGGGTCAATTCCCGTGCTCGCTGGCTCTGCGGATCATCGCCGAACCATCGCAGCAACGGTCCCGCCGTGTCCACGCCGCTTGTTCGGATTGCCGCTGCGCGGGCCAGAACGGCCGCCTTTGCCGCGGGATCGCGGCGGTAAACGCCGTTGAGATAAGCGACACGCGTGATGCGGTTGGCGAAGGTTGCCGCCGCGCCGCCGGAAATCAGCGCACCCATCGAGTGCCCCGCGAGATTCGCACGGTCAATACCGATATCGTCCAGAAAGCGGCCGAACCAGTCGACGAAGTCGCGCACCGTGCTACCCGCCGCTATTTTCTCGCTCCCGCCATGCCCGGGCATGTCCACCGCGATGACGCGATGGGTCTTGGCGAAGGCTTCGATCTGCGGCGCCCAGGCCTCGAGGCGCATGCCGACGCCGTGAATGAGGATCAACGGCTCGCCCTCACCGGCTTCGAGGTAGGCGGCTCCGCGCACAGTCGTCTTGCGCGGCAGCGCAGTGCCGCCCTCCCCGGACGTATTTGATGTGACCGTCTGCATCGAAGTGCCTGCCGTTTACACGCCGGCCGGATTGGCGGCGTCCTGGCCGAGGTCCTTCAGATCCTGATAGCGGTCGCCTATCCGATGGTGCGGGCGTCCGCTAACCGATGCGCCAAGAGCCACGACGATTTCATCGGCGGCCGGCGCATCGGGCATCGCCGTCTGAATCGTCAGGTAGTGAGAACGGCGACCCTCATCGTTCTTGTCCATCAGTGGGATCATGACGGTGGCATTGGCGGGGCCGCGCGTATTGCAGAAGGCGAGGTACGACTTGGCGCCGACCGCTTGGCGATAGTGATTGCCGAAGCGCAGCGTATGGATGAGTGCCGAGGCATGCTCGATCTCACCGTCAAGCCCCACAACGGCGGCCTTGCCGTAGCCTTCGACCGCTTCGCCTGAGCCCACGGCCTCGATAATCATTCTGGTCAGGAGCTCCCCAAGCACAGGTGCTGCCGCATGGATCTCCGGCTTGAGGTCTTCCACGAAACCCCGCCCCGCCCACGGATTTTTCACCACCGCCAGCGCCGAAAACAGCTTCAACGGCTGCGGGGTGGCCTTGCCTCCCTCGATCAAGGTCGTTTCGATCTGGAGGAGCGTCTTGCGAATCTGAACGGGCATTGGAGATTCTTCCCTATCATTATCTATTACGTCTTATGGTATACCATAATATTGCAGTGTCAAGCGTCCCCTCGAAGCCGAGCCAGAAACGTCGGAAGCAACGGATGACATTGACGAAAATCGCCTTTGGTCGGCGACTTGCGGGAGAGGAGCCAACCTCATGTCGCGGCGGGGATGCGCGAAACCTGTCAGACATACCCAGGGCCGAACGCCACACTGGTCGCGCCGGCCGCTGCCTAGGCGTCCGATGTGTGTGGGGCGCTATTGCAGGAAACGGAGGTGCCGCGGGCTCGGTTACAATGCCGTGGCCTTGGCAGAAGCGATCGGTGACCAGCTCCCGGATAACCGGAGTGGGCCAGGTCGACAGCATCGTCTCGGGAAGGCAGGGCCATTCTGCCTTCCATCGTAACTATTCACTCGCCCGTCTGCTGAGCGGCGATGAGCGTTTCGGCGATGGCAGCGGCGCGGGCGACATGGTCAAGGGCGGCTCTGCAGGCCGCTTCGCCGTCGCCCCTTCTGATCGCATCGACGATTTTTTCCATTTGCGCAGGTCCTTCGACGTCGCGATTCTTGGTCTTGATCGTCATGGAGCGCAGATGGTTGATCCGGACGGTCAGAAGATTCACGACGCCCCAGGCGACGTGCCGATCAACCCGGGTGAACAATGTTTGATAGAAAGCGGAAGTCTGGCTGAGAACGCCATGCATGTCCTTGGCGGCATAGCTCTCGCGGATGCCCTTCAACGACGCTTCGAGAGCCTCCGCGATGGCCGGGTCGCGTCGTTCCGCGCACAACCGCGCAGCCATTCCTTCGAGGGCACCACGGATTTCATAAATCTGCTTTGCCTCATCCAAGTCGAGGAGCGCGACGATCGGTCCCTTGTTCGGTAAGCTCGCTACGAGCCCCTCGGATTCGAGATGACGTAGCACCTCACGGACGACCGTGCGGCTCACGCCCAATTGACCGCAGAGATCACGCTCGACGAGACGTTCGCCAGGTTTGAAATAGCCGTCTACAATCGCATCCCGGACCTTTTCGAGTGCTAATTCCCTCAATGTCTTGGCCGGACGCTCTACTCGGATGTCGGTCTCCCGCAAATCAGCGTTCATCCTCTTACCTCAATATCGGTTCGTCTGCCGATGCTAGCGATATTACGGTGTACCATAATACTCGTATGCCTAAATTCTTCAATGGCGATCAACCGAGCGATATCTCCAGCAGCCTGCGCGTAAGATCTGGCGGGGCCACCCGGCTCCGAGGTCACTTCAACGACGGGACTGAGCGCGTGAGGACAACACGGGCAGCAAACATTCGCATTAGTTTGCGCCCCGGTGATAAGGTTCCCGAGCCTGGCTCAGTGCGCAACATCAAGGAGAGCCAAGGCCTAACGCCGAGGCACTAAACGACCATTTAAAGCTCTGATCGCACCGCTTCTGTTGGGGTGGACGGCCCCGAACGGCATCGAATGTGCCAACGCCTGCCCTGCCCTATCGATTGAGAGGATGAGGGTTCCTACCACTCGCCACGGACATTAGCGGCGCTCGAACTGACTTGTGGGACGATAACCGGCGACTGTCGCGGACAGCAATTCAGAGATATCGAGGTTGTGAAATGGGCGACTTGGCGTCGGAAGATGAACTACTCACCTGTAGAATTTGCGGCCGAGACCTCAATGCTCGAAACTATAGTCCTATGACGAGGCATGAGATTGAGGTGATCACGTCGGTCGAGCGGCGTCGGCGCTGGTCTCGCGAGGAGAAGGAACGGCTCGTCGCCGCGACATTCATGCCGGAGACGCGCGTTTCCGAGATCGCGCGAACGGCCGGTATCCATGTGAACCAGCTTTTCGCTGGCGCAAGGAACTCTGTCAGATATCCGCGCCGTCCGTCCCGCAGCTCATTCCGGTAGAGATCGTCGAGCCGCCGGTCTCCCGGCCGCGCAAAAGAGCAAGTATCGTCACGATCGAGCTTGGCCGAGGCCGTCGCCTGCGGGTCGAGAGTGACGTCGACCCCGAAGCGCTCGGTCGGATTTCTGATGTGCTGGAGCGGCGATGATCCCGGTCCCGAGCGGTGTGAAGGTCTGGTTGGCGAGGGGCTATACGGACATCCGGAGAGGCTTTCCCAGCCTGTCCTAATGGTACAGGAGACCTTGAAGCGCGATCCGATAAGCGGCCCTCTTTTCGTCTTCCGGGGCTGGAGCGGCGGCTTGATCAAGGTGATTTGGCACGATGGCCAGGGTGCGAAGGCTCACCTTAAGCGAAGGCGTCAGCAACGCGTCGCGATTGGCGATCGCCAAATCGTTCCTCCGATAGGGCGCTACACCCATTACGGGCTGTCTGTGACTGGCGTTCGCTTGGCAGCTACTCACCGGAACTATTGCTGGCGAGCTCGGGTTTTCTAGAGATCCCAGCTTCCTATCGCCACGGAAGGGCTGCAACTCCGCGGCGCCTAAACTGAAGGACGAGTCCGATGAGGTACAAGCTGACCAGAGATTTCGTGGCCGCCCCATTGCTTGCAATCGCCGCCCTGTTCCCAACGTCAGCACTCTCCAATGACCCCGGAACTGGCGCGCAGAATGAGCGTTGCCGCGTCGCTCCGGGTGCGGGCGCCAATGGGGGGACGCTCACAGAAAAGCTTGATGATTGCGACGGAGTTCTGAAGCCGCCAACAGTCGGCGACACCGAAATGGTCGAGCCTGCTCCTGACGTCGGAAGAACGCCCGTGATCCGGCCAGACGAGGTGCCAGAACAACAGTAACGGTCCGAATCCCAGTGGGTTATGGCCAACATCATCTGCCGACTTGCTAATGGTGCTCGCCTCCATGCGCTGAGCAGCTCCAGCTTTGGTCCGCATCGATCTGCATAGAACGAAGAAAAAGGCTTTTGCTGCGTGGAGAAGCGCCACGCCTCCTACGCGAAGTTCAGGACAATGCCGCGATGTTCGATATGGCCGTTCCGGCCGGCGGCCGTTGATCATCGCGATCGATCAAGATCAGCGTGATCGAGTCCGAAGTGGTCGAGCACCAGTTGGAGATTGCGGCGGTTGGACTTGAAATAGACGTCGAAGACGTCGCCGACCACCGGGACGCTTCCCGCGACCGTGTCGAATCCTACATTGACCAGCATCTTGAGAAGCTTGTCGTTCGGCACGCCGAGACGGCGCGCCTCGTTGACGATGAAGAGGCTGACCGCCGCAGCGCCGAAATCGCCGATGCCGGGGATCAAGCCGAGCACGGAGTCCGCGCCGAGCGAGACGCGGGTGCCGGGAATTCGGAGCGCCGTGTCCATAAGCCGGGCCAGGCCCCGTATACGCCGGAGGCGTGCGAGTTGCTCAATCGGTATCGTCTGCTTTTTCATACTTCTTATGTGGTCCCAACACGCCGCCGTTCAAATGTCATGCGGCCGACTTCTGCTTGCCTAGCCGCTTGATCGCCTGCTCAAGCGGACGCCGCCCATCGCAGTAATCCTCCCAAGCGGTCGTCTTTGCCAAAAGCGCCGGGACCGTGCGGATGGTGAAGCGCTTCGGATCGAGGTTGGATTTTGAGCTGCGTCCAGGTGCGGTGTCGATAGAACGTGCATTTAGTCCTGATGCGCGAGGTCGCAGCAGTCAGAAGGCAATACGCCGCGTTGGCGCCGCCGATCTTGAGTTTGGCCCCGTTCTCCTGAGCCCGTGCCCCGAAAGCGGGAGAATGGTGCAGTCGCTGAGAACGGCGACCTGATGTGAGTTGTATAGGACCGAGGACGGGCCGGTAGTTGCTATGGGCTCAGACCGTGGATCCGGCTACAAAGAAGAACTCGATGACACCTGAATGGACCGTTGACAAAAATCCTGACGTGATGGGATTCGAACCAACGGTCATCCTGTTTGGATGGGCTAAAGCCTTGAATATACAGCAAGGCTCGTAAGTTGATGCCAAAACCGCAAGGCACTACTTCGCGAACTCACGATACAGCTCGACCGTCGGTGCGTGCGTATCGATCGTGTCAGCGACCTTGGCGGCCATCGGCAGGTTTTTCTTTTCCGCATCCCATGCCGCCCTAAAACGTTCAACCGTCTCGCGCGCCGTGTCGATCACCAGCTTTTCGGAAAGCTCCGCTTTCGCAGCCAGATGCGCCAGCTCGTCCTTCGACAGCGCTGCCATCTTTTTTGTGCGGGAGAAATTGAGCGCCGCCGTATCTTCCCCCTCGATGTAAGGGATAGTCGACAACAAGTCATACGCTGGCGAGAGTGCAGGGGTGCGGCGATCAGGATAGATGAGCGACCAGTTCTTCAGGTGCATGTCGCCATTGCCGATTAGCGTGCTGAAGACTAGACGCCGGATGAACTCCGCCACGTCGGCCGTGCTGGTTTCGATCCCCAGCACGCGGCCGATCACCCGGTAATTGCCCTTATCGTATTTGTGGTCGGGAAAGACGCCGAAGACTTGCGCAAAGTCCTCGATATGCACCGCTCCCTCCGGCGTGCGGTCAAAACGCTTGATCGCCAGCGCCTGCCCGTGCAGTTCACCCACCCCCTGCGGAAGACCGCTTACGGCGTCGAGATCAACCAGCTGGAGCTCAGGCACGTCCATACCCATCAGGCGGGCGATGGTCATCATCGCGAACTCATTCTCGGGCACGCCGCTATATTGCTGAGACGGCAACTTCACGATCCACGAGCCACCCGTGCCCTCGGCCGGAATGGTCAAGCCGCCGCCCTTTTTGTCGTTCTTAAAGGCCGAGAACTTTAGCTGCACACCCGCCAGCGAAAAGCGCAGCGCGTTCGGCCGCGCTTCGACGATAGCCTGCCCGTCATTCGGAGGCGCGTCATCCCCTTCGGAGGGATGCACCGTCACAGCCCCAGGCAGGTCGCGGCCGAGCATCCAGAGCAGGAAGAATTCCCGCGACGGCTTCACACCCGCACGATCAGCGAGGTATTTGCGCAGCGGTCCTTCCGGCAGTACGTTCGAGAAGAAGGGCGGGACTACCATATTGTACGGCCTGAACTTCGTGATGAGCGCCCCGAACGGGTCTTTCAGGGACAGGCTAAGCGTCGGCCGCTTTTCGTCTTCGATATAAGCATCGTTGAACGCGAAGATGGTGCGCCCGTCCTGCAGATTCGTCAGGGTCGCAACCGGTTCCCCATAAAGCCTGACATCGAGTACCGTGACCTTAGGCATGATCGTCTTCCTCATCCAGCGCATAAGCCGAGCGAGGGACCGCGTCGTCACGCTCGCGGTGCACCGCGCCATTGCGTAGGTGTCTTACGACATGTGCGATCCTGCTCAGCTCCTGACGCGACGGAGGATCAGCCTGCCACCGGTCGAGGCGTGCAGTCGCCTCGTTGAATGTTTCCATCTCCTCGGCCGACAGAGGAAGATGCCGTAAGAGCGCGAGGCTATCTTTGAATGTATCTGCCTCGGAAGCACTACCGAACCCGCCCCTGTGCTGCGCAAACCACCGCTCAAGGCGCCCCACCAGTTTGCGCTGGTCGGATGTCACGACATCACTCGATGGCGATGCACTATCGAGGATATTGCGGATTGCCGGCATCAGTTTTTTCGGGGCAAGGACGATCTCGAGGTCGAGCGCGCGCGCCACTTCCACTAGGCTGCCAAGTCCGGGCTCCATGGTGCCCCGTTCTATCTGAGAAATATGGCTTTGCGTCAGGCCCGATCGTGCGCTCAGCTCGCGCTGGCTTATTTTCTGCGCTTCGCGCGCAGCGCGCAGCTGCTGCCTCACATGCTCCGTTTTATATGCCATATCATTATCCTGTATCGCATGATGCGAAACATACAGGATAATATATAAGGGGATTTTCAGGGCGATGCAATCGCGATATACAAAACCGCCTCAAAGCGCTGATATATAGGGAATTATATATCAGATTGCAGTCTCAGGACTCACAGATATCCATCCATCAGGCGCGCAGCAGATCAACCTGCGCAGACTCTGCAGGTATGGTGTCTGCTGTAAAGGGGACATTGATGTAGGCTCGCCCGTCCGGTTGCGGCCGCGCATGCAGGCCGAATTCCTCGAAAAGCCGGAAGCCTACCGCCCCGACATCGACCAGCGCATTGTAGCTTTCCCATTTCCCCCGAGTGCCCCATAGCGTGCGCAGCTCTGGTCCACCAACCAGCCAATCGATGATGGGAGATCGCGGCCCAGGCGCTTCCGCTTGCCCGGCCGTGCTCCGCCGTTCCGACGAACTTAACGGGCTCGACGCCATTCTGCCCTTCGACCGGCGAGACCAATGGCCGCCCTTCTCGCTGACGACGACGTCGCGACGCTCAAACATCTCGCCGGCGAAGGCATGGGCGAGAACACGTTCCGGGCGCCTGCCTCCGATCTCGGCTACCTCGAAGCGTGGTGCCGAGGCCGACGGTCCGCACGCGCCAGGCACGGTGCGGCGGCGGCTGACCTCCTGGTCGATCTTGACCCGATGGCGAGGCCTGACAGGCTCTTTCGGCGCGCCGTCGCTGAAGAGCGCGCTGAGGCTGGCGGTGAAAGCAAGCAGCCGGCCGCGGCACCGCAAGAGCAACAAGGCGGTATCCAGCGACGTCCTGCTGAAGCTTCTTAAGGCTTGTGCCGGCGATCGGCTGGTCGACTTACGGGTCTCCGCGCTGCTTTTGACTGCCTTTGCCTCGGGGGTCGTCGCCGTTCGGAAGTGGCGGGGCTTCGGGTCGAGGATCTCAAAGATGAGGAGCCGGTGCGCGCCGATGCGAACGACCAAGACCTCCACCCCCTTGTCTCGCCATCCGCCTTGGGCGCACCAAGACGACTAATGCCGACGATAACGAACCCGTGCTTCTGATCGGCCCGTGACCGCCTTGAAACGGTTGCAGGCGGACTCCGTATCAATGACGGGCCGATATTTCGGCGTACCTATCAATGAGGCAGTATCGACCGGCGGGCGCTGACGCCGCAGTCGGTCAACCTGACCCTGACAGCTCGTTGCAAACAGGCGGGGCTCGATCCCACGCTGTTTTCGGCATATGGGTTGAGATCAGGGTATCTGACCGAGGCGGCAAATCGCGGCATTCCCCTGCCCGAAGCGATGCAGCAGTCACTGAATAAGTCGGTGAGCCAGGCGGCGAGTTAATACAACACCGCGGAACGGAAGAACGGACGAGCGGCGCGGCTGATTGTCTAAGGCGTGCGGAACGGGCACACCGATTCAGAGACGCTATGGGTGTGGCGTGATCAGCGACAGCGTCGGAAAGTAGGTGCGATACCGTCCGATATCGCGGGTCAGAAGCGGAAGCTGGCTAACTGCAGCATGCGCGCCAATGAAAAAGTCGGGTAGGACGCCAGTCCTTGATCCTCCTGCCCGGCGATATTGCGTGAACACCTTTCCTGCGAGGAAAAGCGCGGCTCGAGGAATTGGCGTCATCGCCAGTCCAGCCTCCTCAAGAAATACCTCAAGGCCTTCAACACGATCGTATCTGACCGACAGCTCCGCGTAGACCAAATCGTTGATCAGCAAGGGCCCGTTTAGACTCGCCGCTTCGAGTTGAGCAATCGACCAATCTGCCCAATTGTCGTTGTTTGTGACGACGTCCAAGAGGACGTTGGTGTCGATGAACGTCATGCTTCGCCACGGGTGAGGGCCAAAATGGAGTCGGTATCGAGTCCTTTGCCGGCATGACCCCGCAACTTCGCAAAGCGGCTCGCTGGCTGCTTTTTGTCTGCACGCGTCAGTACGACGGTGCCGTCGGCAGCACGGTGAAAGTCAACCTTGCTTCCAGGACCAATGCCCAATAAATCGCGCACCCGTCTAGGAATGGTCACTTGCCCCTTAGCTGTAACTGTCGTTGTCATCTGCGTTCCTCGGTAATGCTAGATACACGGAAGGTATTACTTTGTGCAGGCGATTTCAAGGATAGCTGGGAATCCCACCGTTTTGGACAGGGGTCATGAGCTATGACCGGCGGAACGCCACTACATCGTAGCCGTTCCTAGAAGCAGCGAAGCAGTGACAGCGTCGTCGTTTCGCCCCCCCGGAGCCACAGCGGAATTGGCGAGCAACGGATCTTGCAGATGAACGCTGAGTCACAACGCCCTCCGCTCTCCCATCATCTGTCCTGAGCAGCGCCATCACATCGGACCAAGCGAAAGCTCGCCGAGGGAACGACATGGTCGCACAGCGGCGTCGCCGTCGATGGGAGGCCATAGATTGTTTGCGAGATTACCGTCGCAGTTTTCAGCAGAAACGAAAGCCGTGGCAATCAGGCGGCGCTGCGCCGCAAGTGCTTCAGCGCGACATACTCCCAGACGGCTACCACGAGCAGTATCGCACCTGAAAGCGCCTGGATCGCGGAGTTGGCGATGAAAGGCACAAGCGTGAAACTGGCTGCCAGCAAGCCGATGCCAAAGGCATGCGAATAAGGCAGGACGCGCGAAGACACCCCTTTCATCCACATTGTCCCTGCAAGGAACAGGATCGGTCCGCCGAGCTGCGCCAGCGCGCTATTGTATGTTCCGGATTGGTAAGGATGCGCCAGGCTGAGGTCTTCTGCGACGGCGGTGAAGATGATGCCACCTACGATCGGAAGGTGACCGTAGGTGAAGAGATACTGCGCGGTGGTTTGCGGTTTAGACGTATCCTCTGCCTTGTCAGCAGCGCGTTCCTGGCCGTCGTGAAAATAGATCCACCACATGAGAACGGTAGTCAGGAAGGAAAGACACAGCACCAGAGGTGTACCTTCAGTGTCCAGGTTTTCATACGTGTGTTTGCCGATCGTCAGTATGGTCTCCCCGAGCGCGATAATGACAAAAAGCGCGCTGCGTTCAGCGAGGTGTTCCCCGTCGATGTCGAGCGTTTCGCGCGGCGAAGCTCCGAGAGGTGGTACCCAGTATCTGACCATCGGGCCTACGTATTCCAGAGCAAGTGCCACGATCCACAGGACGACGCGCAGATTCGGTTCGAACAGCCCCCCCGTTATCCAGAAGATGCTTGAAATAATAAGCCAGACGGTAATCCGGAAGAAGGTCATGAACGAGGCCAAGTCGCCTCTTCGGAACGCATAGAGGGTGAACAGCGACCGGCTGACCTGCATGGCCGAATAGGCGACCGCAAAGACAAGGCCCATGCCCGCGAGGGCTTCCGGCAGCGCGATGGCCATTACCATGCCGCAAAACATCAGCGTAAAGAGCAGCAGGCGGACCGGTGAGATCTCGGTATCCAGAAGATCCATGACCCACGTCGTGTGGATCCATACCCACCAAAGCGCGAAGATGAAGAGCACTGCTTCGGCGGCGATGCCAAGACTGAAATCATCCGAAAGGCTCTCGGAAAGCTGAATCAGGGCAAAAACGAAAACGAGATCGAAAAAGAGCTCAGGAAAGCTCGCTTTCGTCTGATCCGTATTTTCTTTCCGGAGCCAGTGCGTTTTGTTTTCGGCCATGTAACCCTTCGTAACGATGAGAGCAGAGATATATAGCGCAGCGCTGGGTCAGGTGCCTTCGTTCCGACCGAAATATCTGCACGCTGCTGGCTCGATTCTTTTGTAATAGGCTGCGGAGAAGATCATTGACAAAAGCGCACGCAAATGGACGAAGGCTTGAGCTCACCAGTCGCATCGTATCGGCTTATTTAAGCCGCAATATCATTGCCCCAGACGAACTCCCCCACCTTATCCAGCAAACCTACGGCTCACTGGGCGAGACGTCTGCGTCAGCGCAGAGCCCGCCCGCAGTTGAGGAGCAACGTCCCGCAGTTCCGATCAAGAAGTCCGTGACCGACGACTTCATCATATGCCTGGAGGACGGGAAAAAATTCAAATCTCTCAAGCGGCATCTGACGACTAAATACGGTTTGACGCCGGAACAATATCGCGAAAAATGGAAGCTTCCATCCGACTACCCGATGACCGCCCGCAACTATGCTCTGCAGCGCTCGGAACTCGCACGGGCGATGGGGCTTGGAAAGAGACACGTATCAACGCCCGCTGATGCCCCTGCGCCTGTTCGCAAGAAGATGAGTTTGAAGTTCGGTTAACGCGGTGGAGGATGCGGATCGCATGCGAGCGACAACAACGTTCAGCCTCGGGGCCGCTCG
Source organism: Sinorhizobium meliloti (assembly GCF_035610345.1). The sequence continues at coordinate 1,762,565 of NZ_CP141213.1, forward strand.
CGCAATGCTAGTGGGTGGTGGGCCAGCGCATCGAGAAGGCCGGATCCTGACCGTTCTGGGTTGCGTCCTTGGATCCTCCTGTCGACCATGGTGTGGGCACGCTTGGCACTGAACGTTTGCCGTTCGATGAAGCCTTTGCTTGGGCTGTTTTCGGGGGACAAGCACACTCCGGTCAATTCGACAAGAGTAAAACAAGAATACAAAAACCCCTAAATTGTTACTGGCACACCTAATACCTTCGTATAAGATCGACCACGCTTTGACACACCCTCTAGCATTGCCAGTGCTTGTAGTGGGCTTTGCGGCGGACCGTATTTCCGTGTCCTTGCTTCATACTGCAGAACGACAGTTCCAACGAAATTCCCTGACCGGAAACGGTCAGGGCTTCATCTATGCGCCTTAAGCTTGTTGATGTCAGCGCGCGCGATTCGGAAACGCAGATGGGCGAAACCGTTGCAGCGGCTGACGAGCGCCCGCAACGGCTGCTTTTAGAAGCTCCGGTCCATTTCCGTCGTTGGAAAAGACCGTTCCTCATTTATCAGCTTGTCGAGTGTGTTGTGACCGGCCTGCATGATGTCCATGTCGCAGATGTGACAGATAGCCGCCAATTCCTTCATCAGATCGCCTACTATGAGGTCGAGGCGCCGGAGCGGGCCTGTTGCCTCTTTCATAATGGCTGACTCGAGTTCCTCAAAAGACCCTCCCAGAGCCCGGTAGAGCTCCAGGGTCGACGAAAGAAGGTTTCGCCGGCGCTGGGCAGGATCAGTCACTGAAGCCTCGCCGTCGCAGACCGTCATAAGTTTAATAGTTTTGTTCCGAAATTCGCTCATCAATACAAACGCAGATCTAAACCAATGTGCTCGGCACGATATCCTTAAAGGTTGAACACCGAATTAATCTCAACCACTTCCGTCTTTTGGCGCCAGCGAAGGAGCGTCCGGACGTCGGCAGCTTCGATCAGGTGCCTTTGGGCGTAGAAATGCTCGTGCAGCGGGTACATTCGCGCACGGGACGGGTTGTTGGGAATCACCGCACAATGCCCTTGTCGACGATGGCGTCGCGCAGACGATAACGCGGTGTAGGCCATGACGACCTCGGCGGGCAGGCCCTCGATCAGGGCGTCGGCTTGCGGCGCATCGCCCTTCTGGCCTGCGGTGAGTGTGACCGAGACCTCGCAGGCCATGTGGATTTTGGTGTTCAAGCCGCCGCGCGAGCGGCCAAGGGCCTGATCTTCACCCGCTTTTTGCGCCTTCGGCGTGCTGATGGGCGCGGATGATGGTGGAATCGACTATCAGGTAGCACATGGCGATCTCCTGTCGGTTATTCAGCATGGCTCCTATGCCGAACCCACACGCCAAATTGTCATATAACCGTACGCGACGCCGGCGAAAGCACCCTCACATCTTCGAGCGAAAGATAACGAGACACTCGCGCCATAGTCCATTATGTCTATGCTCGTGCCGCACTTGGCCTCTTAATGGAACGCGGCCGGACTGGGAGAAATGCCTCACACACCACTTATTGCCACCCTCGTTGCCGGCCTTGGGCTGGCCTTCATTTTCGGCACTGTGGCAAATCGACTTCACCTATCGCCGCTGGTTGGCTACCTCTTGGCAGGTGTTTTGATCGGCCCGTTTACGCCTGGCTTTGTTGCAGATCAATCGCTGGCGCGCCAACTCGCCGAGCTTGGTGTTATCCTGCTGATGTTTGGCATAGGGCTACATTTCTCCATCCACGACTTACTTTCCGTGCGGACTATCGCGCTTCCTGGGGCTCTCGGCCAAATGGCTCTGGTGACAACGCTCGGGTTCATCGTGGCGCAAGCGATCGGATGGCCAATTGCAGCCGGCGTGGTGTTCGGGTTGGCACTCTCGGTTGCAAGCACGGTCGTGGTACTAAGGGCCCTCCAGGAAAAGCGACAACTCGAAACCGATGGAGGGCGTATTGCCGTCGGGTGGCTGGTCGTCGAAGACGTCGCCATGATCCTCGCCCTCGTATTATTGCCGGCCTTCGCTGGCAGTCTTGGCGGCAGCACAACTCGGCCGAGTTCAGGCGATGGCGGCCTCTTCACGTTTCTTGAGCCGCAAACTGTGTCCGGCGCGCTTGCACTTGCGTTGACCAAGTTGACTGCCTTTTTTGCTGCGATGGCTATCTTCGGCCGGCGCGTCATTCCGTGGGTACTGCACTATGTTGCTCACACCGGTTCTCGAGAGCTTTTCCGTCTGGCGGTACTGGCGATTGCCCTGGGAGTCGCTTTCGGAGCAGCTGAACTGTTCGGTGTCTCCTTCGCTCTTGGCGCATTTTTCGCGGGAATGATCCTCGCGGAATCACAGTTGAGCCAAAGGGCCGCTCAGGAAACGCTGCCGCTCCGCGACGCATTTGCCGTGCTCTTCTTTGTCTCGGTAGGCATGTTGTTCAACCCCATGATTCTGGTGGAGCAGCCGCTGCTCGTCGGAGCAACATTCCTGATCATCGTGATTGGCAATGCTACAGCCGCGTCCGCGATCGCCATCATGTTCGGCTATTCCCTGCCTGTAGCTCTGACACTCGGCCTCAGCCTCGCACAGATCGGCGAGTTCTCCTTCATACTTGCGGCGCTGGGAGTTGAACTCAAGCTTCTTCCGGAGGCAGGACGGGACCTGGTGCTTGCCGGAGCGATCCTGTCCATTCTCATCAACCCTCTTCTATTCGCCGGATTCGGTCGCCTAACGCCACGGCTCAAGCAACGCGAGCCGGTCGGCGCCGTACAAGAAGACCGCAAAACAGACACACCCGAGCTCACGGGTACCCGTCTCACCCACCATGCTGTCCTTGTCGGCTATGGGCGGGTTGGGAGCCTGGTTGCAGAGACGTTGCAAAAAGCACGGTTGCCTTACCTGATAATTGAGGAGCGGCAAGCGGTTGCCGATCAACTTCGGGCGCTTGGCGCCGAAGTCATTATTGGGAATGCCGCTCAGCCCGGATTACTTGAGGCGGCCAACGTTGGCGCAGCCAAATGGTTGATCAGCGCCATTCCAAGTCCGTTCGAAAGTGGCAACCTCATCGAGCGCGCCCGCACAGTGAATCCGACACTCGAGATCATCGCCCGCGCGCATTCCGACGCTGAGGTCGATTACCTGACAAGGTTGGGAGCGAACCTCATCATCATGGGCGAGCGGGAGATCGCGCGGAGCATCTCGGAACATATTTTGAGCCGCATTGATGTATCCGCAGCTCCCAATCCTAACGAAGGCCAAACAGGCCGCATATCAGAATAAGCTTGCGCTGAACTTCGGACCGGTCCCTCGCCTTAATGTGAGCAGAACTTGAGACCCCGCCATTCAACTTCTGGCGCAGTTGAAGGGAGCGGCGGAAAGCATGTGGCAAGCTGTCTTCTGAACGCCGTGCCGCCGAAATTCGCAGGAGACTGGTGTTCTATAACGTCCCGGACGCAGAATCCTGGAAGGGTCGCTATGGTCGCTTGGTCGGAGAAACCGGACTATCCCACCTCGAAGAGGCAGACCGCGCCGATCTGGATTGGAGGTCGAGGCAGCGCTCGCATGGCACGATGGAGATCCGCGGCCAACGATCGTCACACCGTTGCTCGACTGCAAGCATCTGCGCGAACAGCTTGCGATCGCCGAGCAGTTCATGAGTGTGGGGATCTCGCGCGGGTGGTCGCCACGGTTTCAGAGGCCGGAGGAGTGACCCAGCCAAATGTGGACGCTTGTTCTCCCGTCCGACCGGACGGACTCTCCATTGCCAGATTCGACGAGCAATTCCCTTTGGTATGTTATGTGATCCTTTGGTGAATATTCAGGAACGTTTTCGACGAGGCAATGCGCCATCTGCGCGTCGGCAAGGTCGTCGTCGATCGGCGGTCGCGCACCCGCATGGCATGGGGGCGCAAAGACTGCAGCGTGCCGCTCTGGTCCCGACTGCCAGACTGATCCGAAATTGGAAGCGCCGGTTGGACTGCGCGGCGAGCAGAACTTCCTGTTTCCGCACCGGGGCGGAACGCTATGGATTCTGAACAAGAGCTGAGCCTGGCTCCGCTATCGCTCGGAATTTGCCAACGACCGCGCCTCATAGCGAGCACGCATGCTGGCGCGCAAGCGCTTGCACCGTCTTGCGAGCTCCTGCACAATGCCACACGTGCCCAAGTGGCGTTACTGGGGCAGTAAAGCGAGCGCAGATGACCGTCATAAATAGGTGCGTCTTGAAGACTGGGCCCCATGTCTGCTGTTTTGCCTCCATCGTGTAAATAGGATACCGATGACCCTTGAGGGTCTGCGCGCACCGAGAGGGAAGCGAGAAGATGGAAGCGGTGAAGGTGCCCACGCCCGACGTTTCGGCGGTTTACACGGTCGACCTGAGTGAGCGGCCAGTGCCACGCGGCGATGCCGCGCAGGAGAAGGCCGCACTTCTTCAGCTCGCCGGACGCATGCACGATGCGCCTGGAGAAATGCTCCCAAAATTCGTCGAACTCGCCATGGAGCTGACAGGCGCGATTTCCGCGGGTGTCAGCCTGCTCGAACAGACAGAGTCGTTCCCGGTGTTCCGCTGGCATAATCTGAAGGGAATTCTGTCGCCGTTCAACGGGGCGACTACTCCCCGCGATTACTCGCCGTGTGGTATTACGCTCGACCGCAGCGCACCAACACTGGCGATCCATCCGGAACGCGTCTATAACTGGATACCAGCGGGCTTGTCGCTGCCAGAGGTTTTGCTCGTTCCCCTATATATGGGACGGACGGAGCCACTCGGGACCCTTTGGGTCGTCGCCAACAGGATCGGGTATTTCCACTGCGGTCACGGAGCCACGCTGCAGGAGCTTGCCGATTTCATCGGTATAGCACTGAAGGTGGCCCGATCCGAACAGGAACTCCAGCAGGCGCTTGAACAGCAGGAACTGCTCACCAGAGAGATGAGCCACAGGCTCAAAAACCTTTTCGCCATCGTAGACGGCATAATCCGCATTAGCGCCCGAAGCACGGACAGCAAGGATGATTTAGTCGCGCTGTTGTCTGGCAGGTTGCATGCGCTCGCCGCTGCACATTCCTTGGTGAAGCCATCTTTTAGCGACGTCCAAGGGGCGGCCTCCAATCTTGCGGACCTAATGGGCATCGTCATCGAGCCCCACAAGCCTGCGGCCATTCCCGGCAAGAGCGGGTTCTCTCTTGAAGGCCCTACCATTCTATGCGGCGAGCAATCGGTCAACGGACTTGCCCTAGTCTTCCATGAGCTGGCGACCAATGCGGCCAAATACGGGGCGCTGTGCGGCGACAATGGCAGGGTGGACATTGTCTGGCAGATCAACGGCGACGACCTGAGCATCACTTGGAATGAAGAGGGGGAGAGAGAAATATCCTCCCCTCCTGCTTCCAAGGGCTTCGGCAGCACGTTGGTGGAGGCGACTGTGATCCGCCAATTCGGCGGTACCCTCAACTATGACTGGCGACCGACCGGTTTATCAGTGAACATCATCTTGCCATTGTCCCGTCTGGCACAATAGCACCGTCCGGCTACCCTCGAAAATTAAGCTGACATCCGCGTATGTGAGCTCTCATGCTGCAAGAGCGCGCGCCACAGTTCTGGTCAAGAGAGCTGTTACAGAGGACTTCATCATCTGCCTGGAGGCGGAGGGAAATTCCAATCTCTGAAGCGGCACTTGCGGCCAAATACGGCCTTAGGCCGACGAATATCAGGAAAAATGGAGCTATCAGCCGGCTTCCCTTAACCGCTCGCAGTTAGGCACGGCAGCGACCAGAATGCCTTCCAAGCAAGAGATGAGAATCACTCCAACCCTCGTTTTCGAGTCGGCTGGGGCGATCACGAACCCGCGACTTTTTCGGTCGGAAGTTCTTCCAGTGGATTACGCCCATTCTTGCGGAACAGTGGTAGCCGCTGACACCTGATGGTGAGCACTCGCCAGGCCCTCTCCGTTCCAGCGCGGGGAGCCAAACGCGTTTCCGACCGCCGATCTCCCGCAGCTGCGGGAGATCGGGGCTACTTACTAGCCGGCCCGACGCGTGGCGCCAGTCGTGACCAGAGTACGTGGCGTTCCAAACGCACCACCGAACCAAGCTGCGACCGCGCCAACAACGAGGGAGAAGAAGCCCAAGATGGCCCCGCTAGAAACTGCGGTGGCGGCAGTATCGGCGGCTTCGGTCGCCTGTTGTTTGGCGCGTTCGATCGAGGCCTTGTAGCTCTCTTCGTATTGTTGAACCTGCGCGCGTGCCTGGTCCACCGGAATGTTCTGTGCCTTTGCAATGGCATCAGCAGCACGATTTCGTGCTTCTTCCGCGGTCGCCTCGTCGCCGGTGACTGCTGCCTGCACAGCGGCGACTGCTGCGTCGCGGAGTGCTGCCGGATCGTTTCCCCCCGTCGCACTTCTTACCTGCCGCTCGATGTCGGCCATTGGATCCGCGGACGTGGCGATTGCCGGTGCGGCGGCAGAGGTGACTGTGGCGGCAGTCTTGCCGACGCCCCCGATGATGCTACTCAGACCGCTGAAGGCGCCACCCACCAACGCGCCGACGGAGGTCGTAAGGAGATAAAGAACGATCAATGTCGTGACGGCCCAACTCGTCAGCCCATGGTAACTTCCCGTCGTTTTGCTGGGGCGGCCGGAAACCCTGCTGGCGATATATCCGCCGACGAAGGCCGCAACTATGCCAGAGACGACGAACCAGAGACCGCCGGCAATCGAAAAAGTGCTTGGGTTTGGGTTGTCGTTCGTTGTCGGATCGATCACGGCGGCTCCGATGCCGACGCCCAAGAGGTTCAGCAGAAATTGGACCGCAAGCGCGAGCGCGACACCCGCAAGCACCGCTCCCCATGAGATTTCGTTGATGACGGTATTTGCCGAGAGATCAGGCGCGTAAACGGTCTCGCGGGTTTGATGAACGGCGACAGGATCGCTCATGATGGTGTTCCTCCCTTTATGCAACTTGTCTAAACTAAGTCCCTGCAAAAGAGTTCCTTGGCCGCGGTGGTGGGCAAGCTCACCTAGATCGATCCGGGGAGCAGACTGCTATGCCAAACACCGTCCATCGTCGGCCCTCTCCCTGATCCCCTCAATCGAGGGATGCCTCAACTTCCGCTCATCGGTCCCACGCCCGATACTCGCCCCCACTGAAATGATCATCGAGGAAGGGCTCCGCCGTAGTTGCGAAGCCGCTGAGCTCCTCACCAAGAGGTTTGTTTTTGTGTCAGTCTGGGCCTGCGCGAAGGACCTGCTCCGCAAGATCGGGGTTTTCCCGGGTGGGCACCTGCTACATTCTTGCAGGGCGTTCTCGCTGCAGCGATGACGATGTGGCTACGTTGCTAGAAAATTGGACACAGTCTCTACCAGTTTTGCTGGGGAACGGCTTTTCTAGCATAATGCCGTTCGGGACACTTCTGGACGCCCGAGCCTAGAAAGCCGTGTCCCGGCGACACGCGCGTCCCCCTAACCGGCAGGTGAATCCAGCACTGCTGAACGCATCTTCAATTTCCACCAGCATCAGCGTTTCGTCGCCGGCAAGCTGCGCAGCTCTCCCGTCATGATGTCGAGACGGCTTCCGCGCCGAGAGTCTTGAGCTGCTCGATGGAGGCAATCCCCATCAATGCAAGGCTGATCGCAATCTCCCGCTCGAGGATGGCGATCACCTCGGCCACGCCCGCCTGCCCGGCGGCCGAGAGGCCATAGGTATAAGCTCGGCCAAGCATCACGCCGTCTGCGCCGAGTGCGATCGCCTTGATGACGTCCGCGCCCCGGAGGATGCCGCCGTCAAGCATAAGGCAGAAGTCGGTTCCCACGGCGGCGCGAATGCTCGGCAGGGCGCGGATCGTGCTCGGGGCACCGTCGAGTTGACGTCCGCCGTGGTTGGAAATCACCACCCCATCGCAACCGAGATCGCGAGCGCGCACGGCATCCGCGGGCGTGAGAACGCCTTTAATTACGAGCTTGCCCGTCCAGCGTTCGCGTAGCGAGGCGATGTCCCTCCACGACAGCGTCTTGTCAATTCGGCGCGAGAGATTGGCCGCCTGCTCAAGCGCGCCGCGACCGAATTCCGGCCGGTGCTCGATAGCCCTGACCGACGGCATGCCGGCAAGGGCCACCTGTGCGAGCCAGCGCGGCTTCAGCGCGAGACGGGCGAAGAGATCCGGCGTCACCCGCGTCAACGATCGGAAGCCGTTTCGCACATCCCGTTCGCGAATGCCCGTAATGGCTGTGTCCACCGTTACGAACAGGGTATCGACGCCGGCCTGTTCTGCCGCTTGGAGCAATTCCTCGCATAGCGAGCGATCCTCCAGCACATAGAGCTGGAAATGCAGCGGCCCTTCCGTGACGGTGCGAAGGTCGGCTAGTGAAGCGATGGAAAAGGTTGAAAGGCAGAAGGGGATGCCCGCGGCATGCGCCGCCTGCACGGCCTTGACCTCGCCCTTGCCGGCATAAAGACCGAGGAAGCCGACCGGCCCGAGCATGAACGGCAGGGGATGACGTTTCCCGAGATAAGCCGTGGAAAGGTCCTGCGGCTGCGGCTCGACTAGCACGTTCTGGCGCAGGGTTATGCGGGAGAAGTCCGAGCGATTCGCCCGCATCGTCTCCTCCTCGAAGGAGCCGCCGTCTATATAGTCGAAGAAGATCTTCGGCAGCCGCCGTCGGGCGAGATCGCGAAAGTCGTGGATGTTGACCAGCGCCATGTCAGCCGTTGTCCGGATCGATTGTGTCGATGAATCTTGAAATTAAATCGTCTCCCGCAGCCGGCTCGCTTCCGGCCATCACCGCGACGGAGAAGCCTATCAGGGAGGAAATCGCGTTATGAGTCGTTGCGCCGGCCCGCAGGTTCATCACCAGCGTCGGGCAGAGGAAAAGGCCAAGCCGGATGACCCGACGCCAGTCGGCCGGAAGCATGCCCCGCGCCTTCAGTTCGTGGAGCAGTGGACGCCATACTGCCTCTGCCTTTACGTCGAGAAGCGCCCGCCTGGCGGGACTTGGCATGAAGTCGGTCGTGACGCGGAGCAGACTACCATCGAGCATTACGCTTGCCGTGTAGTGCTCAGCCGCCATGGCAGGATCGTAGAGCCACAGCGGATGAGCGAGGGTGTTATGAAAGGTCGTCTTCACTTCGGCGAGCAATGTCGGGATGTTCTCGCCGGCAAAGGCGGGATCGAAAAAAGACAAGCGTGCCCTGTCATCGCGCTCCTCGTACCAGACATTCGCGTTGTGGGCATCGCCATGCGCGACCACTCCCCCGGCATCGGTCAGCCGCGAGGGGTTCAGCCGCTCATGCGCGGCATCGAAGAGAGCACCGAGGCTGTCGCGGTATTCGATGCCGTTCACCACAAAACGGCAGTGCGAAAGCGTCTCCCAATCGATCGTCAGGTTTGGAAAGGTAAAGTCCTTGTCGACATAGAAGCTCGCCATTCGCCCGCCCGGATAGGTACCTGCCGAAGGGTCGATGAGCCGTTCGTAAAAAAGCCGGTGGATCGGCTCGGCCGCAACCTCCCCCGCATTCACCGGATGCAGCGTATCGAGATAGACCTGAAGCACGGCTTCGCTCAGCCTGCGTTCGGCCTCAACAGCCCTTTCCCTCGCGGCAGCATCGTCATTCAGATCCAGCGCTCGCAGCACATCGGAAAAGCGCGGATCAGTGCGTCGGCGATAGACGAGGATCTGTTCGCCCGGAAGAGTCGATATCAGCAATGGCTGATCTACGGGAAGTCCGGCGCGGGCCAGGATGTCGGCGCGGTAATATTCGCCGCTCATGGCCTCCTCGCCTTCTTCCTGATGGAACTTGAAAAAGAACGCGCCATCTTCGGTATCGAAGAATCCATTGAGGGAATTGAGGCTATACTGGTCGTGATTGATCGCGACGTTCTTTGCCTCGATCCCGAAAAGGTCGCGCAGCAGCTCGGCCAGCAACTGTTCCGCCACGCCGTCTCCGGTTTTGGCGATCTTCCTAATTTGTGCGGTGCGGCTCGTGGCCTGGCTCATAGCGTTCTTTCCGAATGGGTCTTTTGGATAGGAACGGCGGTCACTTGCCGCCGTGCAGATAGCGGCTGCCGAGCGAATAACGGCTGCCGACATAGGTGAAGGTATTCACAGTTGCGACGACCGGTCCTGTCCAGGTCTTGCGGTGCAGGACCAGGCAGCAGTCACCCGGGCGAATGTTCAGCAGACGAGCCTGGTCAGCACTGGCCGGCAGAGCGCTGATGAGGTGCTCCACCTCGGTCAGCGGGGTTGCGTTCTGCAGGTAGTCATAAGTGGCGACTGCGGCAAAGTCCTGGTCGACATAGCCGGAAACGAGGGTGGGATTGACATAGCGCTCCTCGAGCTGGACCGGCAGGTCGTTTTCGAAATGAATGACTACGGAATGGTCGACGGGCTTCACCGCCTCAAACTCGAAGGCGATCAGAAGCTCTGGTTCCGGTCGTGCAATGCGCTCGAGCACGAACACCTCGGCGCGGTGCCGGCTACCGCGCGCTCTGATCTCGGCGATGATGTTGCTGATTTCGATCAACGTCGACTGGGGCCGCGGCGGAGCGACAAAGGTGCCGACGCCCTGAATGCGGCGCAGATGCCCCTCCGAAGTGAGCTCCCGCAGCGCCCGGTGAACGGTCATACGGGACACGCCGAGTGCCATAACGAGTTCGTTCTCGGACGGAAGCCGGCTGTTGCGCGCCCACTTGCCGCTGCCGATGTTGCCAAGGACGAAGTCCTTCACCTTGGCGTAGAGCGGCGATGCAGAATCTGAAAGCGTATTCATGGTTCACTGCCTCCACCGCCGCCTTAAATGAGCCGGCACCCGGAATGACATGACGGACCGGACTTAGCCCGCCACCTCGATGATCGTCTTAAGCGCCTTGCTGTCGCCCCTCAGCAGCCTTTCGTATGCCTCGGGCACATCGTCGAGCGCCGGCAGCACCTCGATGAAACGTTGCAGCGCGGGTGCGAGATCGACGAGTAACCCAACGCTCTCGGGCAACTCGTCTGCAAAGGCATGGCAGCCGACGAGTGACATCTCCCGCTCCACTAGGATGTTCGGGTCGAAATCGAGCCTGCCGTGGCCAATGCCGACGAGCGCCAGCGCTCCGCCGGCCGACAGGATGTCGAGAGCCCGTGCGATCGCCTGAATGCTGCCGGTGGCATCCAGCGCATAGCGCACCCTTCCGCCGGAAAGTGCTTTTTCGATCACCGCCCTGTCGAGAGCAACGACCGCGCCGCCAGTCACCTCGGCGACAAGAGCGGCTTTGTCGGCGTTCAGATCGGCCAGCAGCAGCGGACCAGCGTGCAACCGGGAGAGAAGAAGGGCGCTCAACCCGCCGATCGTGCCGCAGCCGATGACGAGAACCGGTTCGCCGGCCGGAATGGCGAGGCGACGCACGGCATGCAAGGCGACCGCCATCGGTTCGGCCATAGCGGCAACATGGGGCGAAAGCTCAGGATCGTGGCGCACGACCAGTCGGGCTGGCAATTGCACCGCCTCGGCAAAACCACCGTCACAGATCTCGCCGACGAAACCCAAGGCCTCGCAGACATTTTTGCGGCCGCTCGTGCAAGCCGGGCAGGTGCCGCACCACATGCGCGAGTCCGCAGAGACGACGTCTCCCCGCATCACGTGGCTGACGCCCTCTCCGATAGCAGTCACGCGACCGCAAAATTCATGGCCTGCCGTCGAGGGCCGGCGCGAGATCCATTGGCCGGTACGGTAGTTGTGAAGGTCGGAACCGCAGATGCCGGCAGCCCTTACTTCAAGGTTGACGAAGCCTGGCGGCGGAGCCGACAGTTCGGCGACCTCCTCCACCCGCAAGTCCTTGGCGTCGTAGAGCCGCACAGCCTTCATGGTTCAGGCGCCCTGCTTCAGATAGCGATCGCGCACCGGCGATACGGCAAGCGCATGCGAGGAGAAACCCTCGTAGATCGCCAGATTGTGGGAATGCTTGGCGAATTCCGGATAGGCCGGTGCCGTGACATAGCCGATTGAGCTGCGCTTGACGAAATCACTGACCGACAGCGGGCCGAACGTTCGGGCCCAGCGGCTGGTCGGCAATACGGCGTTCGGCCCAAGCGAAAAGTTGGCGATGCTGACCGGAGTATGGGGACCCATCAGGATTTCGGACGCTTCAGTGATGTGGCCGAGATGAATGAAGGGCTCTTCCGAGAGAAGCTCCAGATGCTCCGGCGCATAGGCGTTTACGAACTCGTAGCTTTCCTCGATGGACGACGTGAGAACGATGCCGCCGGTCTTTCCGCTCAGCACGGCCGTTGAGAAGGCGACGCGCTGTTCGGTCATCTTCGCCCAGTGTTCTGGAAGGGCTGCGAGCGCCTCCTCGGCGACGCGGCGGCTGTGGGTAACGAGATAGGCAGAGGAATCCGGGCCATGTTCCGCCTCGATCAGCAGGTCGAGCGCGGCAAGACCACCATGGACCGTATCATCGGCGAGGATCATCACTTCGGACGGACCGGCAGGAAGACCGGTATCGATGACGCCGGAGAGCAAGCGCTTGGCGGCGACCACCCACGGGCTGCCGGGACCGACGATCTTCAGCGCCGGCTTGATGGTTTCGGTGCCATAGGCGACGGCAGCAACGGCCTGCGCGCCGCCCACCTTGTAGACGGTTTCGACACCGGCGAGGCGTGCGGCAACCAGCGTCGCAGCATCGACCGAACCGTCCGGTGCCGGCGGCGTGACGATGGCCAGATTGGAGACGCCCGCAACAACGGCCGGGACCGATGTCATCATAGTCACCGACGGGAAGGAACCTTTGCCGCGCGGCACGTAGAGCGCGACCGACTGAATGGGCGTAAAGCGGTCTCCGGCAAATGCGCCGGGACGGATCTCCTTCAGCCACATGGCTTCAGGCTTCTGCTCCTCATGGAATTTGCGGATGTTGTCTATGCCGAATTGAACGGATTCGATCACGCTTGCATCAACCAGCTTGAAGGCCGCATCGAACTCGGCCGCGGTAACCTTCAGATTGGCTTCCGTGACATCGGCCTTGTCGAGTTCGCGGCCAAATCGTGCAAGCGCCTTGTCACCCTCGGTGCGGACGGCTTCCAGGATCGGCGCGACCTTCTCGATGAAGGTCGATATGTCGGTTTCCGAACGGCGCAGCAGGGCGGCCTTTTCTTCGAGGTTCAGCTTGGAATATTCGTAGAAAGAGACGTTGGTCATCGTCTTGTCCTTGTAGCTAGCCCTCGCAGGGCCGAAGGGTCATTTCGATTTCAGGAAGATGTCGAGACCGACCAGGCGGTCGAGCAGCGCGATCGCAACACCCGCGCAGGCGATGAACACCACGGAGATGGCGGCCAGGTCGGGCGTGATGATCGAGCGGATGGAGTTGTAGATCTGCACCGGCAGCGTCACGCTTCGAGCGTCGACCAGCAGGAGGCTAACCAGAAACTCGTTGAGCGCGAGGATGAACATCAGCAGCGATCCCGTAATCACGCCCGGCAAGACCGCCGGCAGCGTGATGTAGAGGAAGCGTTGCAGCGGCGGCGCTCCGCAATTGGCCGCAGCCAGTTCCAGGTCGGGCGACAGATTACTGGCACTGGCCGTCACAGCCCAGACCATGAACGGCAGGTTAATGACGGCGCAGGCGATACCCACCGGCCACAACCGCCCGAGAACGCCTATATTGCCGAGGACCAGCATCATGCCAATGCCGGAACCAATCAGCGGGATGGTGAACGGCAACAGCAGATAGATCTGGATCGATCGAGCAAACCGGACCCGATATTTGGCCAACGCGATGCCGGCGAGCGTGCCGACCGGGATCGAGACCACGGTGCATATCGTGGCGACGATCAGCGAACGCAGGAAGGCCTGCCTGAGGTCACTTGCCTGGGCGATCGCCCCGTACCATTTCAGCGATAGGCCGTCCGGCGGAAAGGTAATGATGTTTCCGGCCGTAAACGAGGCTCCGAGCACCACGACAGTGGGCGCAGACAACATCACAAGCGCAGTCGCAACGAAAGCCCATAGAACGAAGGATTTACTTTTGCTGCCCGTCATTTACGGCCTCCTGTCATGGCGAGCGTGCCTGCGCCGAATACCATGAACACGACGCCGACGAGCATGGACCCGACCGCAACGAGCATCATTGACAGCGTAGCACCCATGCCCTGGTCGGAGGTGCGGAAGAACTGGTCGTAGATCGCGTTGGCGATAAAGTCCTGCGTGCCGCCGCCGAGTATTGCGGGGATAGCGAAGTCGGTGAGCGACAGTGTCATCACGACTAGGCCGGCCCCCACGAGCCCCGGTCGGGAAAGCGGCAGAACGATGTGGCGAAAAGTGCGGGTCCAGCCCGCGCCGAGCGAGGCCGCTGCCGCCTCGAGGTCGCTGGGGATCGCGGTCAGAGCCGGTGCGAGCATCAGCACCGCGAAAGGCAGCATGTACTGTATGAGGCCGAACAGTACCGCAGGGTAGTTGTAGAGCAGCCGTATGGGCGGGACGCCTACGAGACCGAGCGCCTCGTTGACCATGCCCTGATTGCCGAGAATGATGAGCCAGCCATAGGCGCGCACAACCTGTCCGATGAAGAAGGGCAAAAACAACGCAACCAGCAGAAACTTGCGAAGCGTGGACGAGGGCGTGCGGACCATGAGATAAGCATATGGAAACGCGAACACCAGCGTGATCACGGTCACGATCATCGAGCCGATCAGGCTACGGCCTGCCACGGTCGCAAAGAAGCTCTCGGTCAGAACACGCTGATAATTGGCGAGCGTATAGCTCTCCGACATCAGGAAGGTATTGGTATCGAGCGTTCTCAGGCTCGTGTCGCCAATCTGGACGAGGCCGAGCACAAGCAGCCCCACGAGCACAATCGCGGGCATCAGCATGAGATAAGGTAAGCCTCGCTGGAAGCTCGAGGGCCAGACGAAAGCCGCAAGGCGTTCGAGCATATCCATGACGCGCCACGTCAGGGGATATGCGGCACGGGAAGCGCGCATGGCATCGATCCTGTTTCACGAGAGAATGTTGCCCGCCGTGAGAAGGGACGCGGCGGGCACACAAGGCATCAGCCCTGCATGATTTCCTTGAACTTGGCGAACCACTGGCTCTCGTTCTCGACCTGTACCTTGGACGAGATACGGATCAGGTGTTTGAAGTCCTCTTCCGTGGTCGGGTAGGACGGATCGCCCACCAGATCGGCCGGCGGCGTGATGCCGGGGATGACGCCGGGAAGGCCGAGACCGTCGAGCCAGATCTGCTGTGCTTCCTTGGTCAGGGCGTGATCGATGTACTTCTTGGCCCAGTAAAGCTCATTTTCGGGCAGACCTTTCGGGATCCATAGGCCGTCGGTGTCGAACTTTGCGCCTTCCTCCGGCACGACCCAGGCGATCTCGATCCCGTTCTTCTTGGCTTCGCGCGCATTGGTCGAGATGGTGCAGGCGGCGTCGATCTCGCCCTTCTGGAACCAGGTGGTAAAATCCGGGTCCTCGCCGAGCAGCGGCTGCTGCTCCTTGATCTTCGAGATGAAATCCCAGGCCGGCTGCATGTTGGCGGGAATGTCCTCGAGCTTACCGCCGCCGGCGACCTGGGCGGGGAAGTGGAAGCCGATGCCGTCGTTATACAGCGCGATACGACCCTTGAGCTTGGGGTCGAGCAGATCCTTCCACGACTTTGGTGCGCCGTTCGGGAAGGCCGACGGGCGATAGGCGAGCACGTAAACATAGCCGTAGGTATTGACGATCGGATAACCGTCGAGACCGACCGGCTTGGCAAGATCCGTGGCGTTCTTGAGATTCGGCAGGTCCGACAGGTCCTCGGTAACCCCGCGCAGCGCCGACTTTGTCGCGTTCGTGGTCGTATCCCAGTTGATGTGGATCGGCGGGACACGCTTCTGGGCAACAGCGGCCCAGACCTTCGGCTGGATCTCGTTGTCCTCGGTCAGGTCGTGGCGGACGGCAATCCCGGTCATCTTGGTAAAGCTGTCGGAGACGCCCGCCTTGAGCGCATCGACCCAGCTGCCGCCCCAGGCGCGAACGATGATCTCGGCCGGCTTTTCCGGCTCTTGGGCAAAGGCGCGACTGGCGCCGAGCGCAGAGAGGCCCGCCGAGGCGCCGGCCGCGGCGATCGACGCAAGCAGCGTCCGGCGGCGGATCTGCGCGGACAGGAACTTTTCATGGGGCATTAGACATTCTCCTCTGGCTGGACCTTCTCGGGGTCATTTTTGAAAGACATGCATATCCCTGGCATTCCAGCCGAGACGAACCTCGTCGCCCGGACCGAACTGCAAGTGAGATTCTGGATCGTGGTCGAAAACCCGCATCAGCACGCCGGCCAGCCTCGGAACCTGAATTTCGTAAACGACGCGCTCGCCTTCGAAAATGCAATCGACGACCTGGCCGTCGACCACCGTTTCGAGTCGCTCGAGTGGCCTGTCCTTCGGTGCGATGCGGATCTGTTCCGCACGAACCGCGCCGCTGCAGGATATGCCGGTCGCGAGGGCAGCATCGGCAGGGATCCCGACGAGACGCACACCGTTGGCTTCGAACACGGCTCGCGCTGAAGTAAGTTCGACAACGTTGCCTTCAATGAAATTGGTCACGCCGATGAAGTTTGCGACGAAAGCATTCGACGGCGCGCGATACGCATCGACCGGCCGGGCCTTTTGCTGAATGGAACCACCATTCATGACGATGACCTCGTCGGAAACCACCAGCGCCTCTCGCTGGTCGTGAGTGACATTGATCGTGGTGACGCCGAGCTCTTTTTGGATGCGGCGGAACTCGAGCTGCATCTCCTCGCGCAGCTTGCGATCGAGCGCAGCAAGCGGTTCGTCAAGCAGAAGCAGGTCCGGCTCGAACACCAACGCACGGGCGATAGCGACACGCTGCTGCTGACCGCCGGACAACTCATTGATCCGCCGGCTGCCATAGCCGCCGAGGCGCACGAGATCGAGATAGCGCGCGACCTTTTCCGGGATCGTGCGGGCGTCATGGCGTCGCATCTTGAGCGGAAAGGCGACGTTTTCGGCCGCGGTCATATGAGGAAAAAGCGCGAGCTTTTGGAACACCATGCCGATGGCGCGCTTGTGCGCCGGCACGGCACTGACCGGCCGCCCATTGATGAAGATCTCACCGTGGGTCGGCCGGTCGAAACCGGCGATCATGCGCAGCAGTGTCGTCTTACCGGATCCGGACGGGCCGAGAATGGTCAGGAACCGCCCCTTCGGGAGGTCGAATGAGGCATTCCTGACAGCGTGAACATCGCCGAAAGCCATGCCGACGTCCTTGACGGAAACAGCGACCGGATTGACGGATCCGGTCGGACGGAGACCAACAGCAACAACGCCCATTAAATTCCCCTGTCTTGCTCCGACCGATGAAGCCGCGGCGAAGCTATTCTATTGGCCCGGCGGGAAGGCACTCGACGAGCCTTTACGTCTAGTTGTCTATACATATTAGTACAAGTATCGTCAACCGGCATTGCGCATTTTTTGCACTGCAATTCTACATGCCAACTATTTGTGCAGATGCGAAAGGAAGGCGCAAAGCCGCTGACAGTTTGGCTAGCGACGGACAGAATGACAAGCAGTCAAGACGGGTCCGTCGCACGGTTTGCACCCCACACGGAGCATTCATGCAGGCTCGCGCACGGATCAGATGGAGGCGAGATAGCCGCCGTCGACAGGAATACAATGCCCCGTTATATAGGCAGCCGCATCGCTGCAGAGGAAAACCGCGACACCGCCGATGTCGCTTTCCTTGCCGAAGCGCCGCTGAGGGATTTTTTCCAGCATGCGGGATTGCCAATCCTCGTCCTCGTAGAAGCCCTCAGTCATGGCGGTGCGGAAATAGCCGGGCGCTATGGCGTTGACCCGGATGTTGTGCGTTGCCCACTCGGTTGCCAGGGCACGCGTTACGCCGAGTAGGCCGGACTTGGAGGCGCCATACGGTACCGCCGTCGGAATGCCGACATAGGATGTCAGGGAGCAGAGATTGACAATCGCTCCGCCGTTTGCGTCCGCCATGATCCGGCCCGCCGCCTGGGCACAGAAGAAGGCGCCCTTCAGATTGGTCGAGACGATCGCTTCCCAGAGCGCTTCGTCTACATCGAAGGAAGGCCGGACATTCTCGAACCCGGCATTGTTGACCAGGATGTCGAGACCGCCCAAACTTTCAGCCGCTGCTCTCGTGACGCTTGAGCAAGCCTCAACGTCGCGTACGTCCTGGGCAAGCGCCACGGCGCGTCTGCCGGCCTTTTCGATCAGTGCCCGGGTCTCAGCCAAGCCCTCTACCGTTCGCGCGGTCACCGCCACGTGCGCACCGGCCTCGGCCAGGGCGAAAGCGATAGACTGCCCTATGCCGCGGCTTGCTCCCGTAACGAGGGCGCGGCGGCCGGAAAGGTCGAAGATCGGGCGGGTCATTACGGCTCCTGTCCTGTTCCAACCTGGATGACACCACGATCTCGACAACATGTCTATACATATATACAGATCATGAATCCCGGCTTATGAATAGCACATAGCAAGAGTACCTCATGGAGACGGTAAAATGGCAAACCCATCAACCCCCATACGGAAAGAAATTCGCTCGATCGCCCCCTATAATGCCGGCCTGACGCTCGAGGAGGTGCGGGCGAAGTACCATGTCGACGAAGTCGCCAAGCTCGGCTCCAACGAGAACCCTCTCGGCCCCTCGCCCGCCTTGCGCGGGCTTTTTCCCGACATCGGCGAACTAGCCCGGCTCTATCCCGATCCGCAAGGCCGCGCGCTCTGCGCCCGCCTGGCTGCCAGCTTCGATGTCGAGAACAATCAGGTTATCCTTGGCAACGGCTCGGAAGATCTGATCGCCGTCATTTGCCGCTCGGTGGTGCGCGCGGGCGACACGGTGGTGACGCTCTATCCATCCTTCCCCCTGCATGAAGACTATACGACCCTGATGGGCGGAAAAGTCGATCGCGTCACCGTTGCACCGGACCTCTTCGTCGACATGGACGCCGTTCTCGCCGCAATTGCCCGCAAGCCGCGCATGCTGATGTTCTCGAACCCGATGAACCCGGTCGGCTCATGGCTGACACCGCTCCAACTGGAAAAGGTTATCGCCGCGCTCGATCCGGAAACGCTCATCGTGGTGGACGAGGCCTATGCGGAATATGCAGCCGGCGACGACTATCCAAGTGCGGCCGACATGCTGAAGGTGACGGGCTTGAACTGGGTCGTGCTACGTACCTTCTCGAAAGCCTACGGACTTGCAGGCCTGCGCATCGGCTATGGTATTGTCAGCGACGGCAGCCTTTGCGATTTTTTCAATCGTGCGCGCACTCCGTTCAACACCAATGCGATCGCCCAGGTATCCGCCCTCACCGCCTTCGATGATACCGATCACCTTAACCGTTCCGTCGAGCTTGCTCTGGTCGAACGCGAACGGATGAAGACAGAGCTCGCGACGATGGGCTACCGAATTGCACCATCGAAGTGCAATTTTCTGTTCTTCGACGCACGCACAGATGCAACCCGGATGGCCGAAGCACTGCTCCGGCAAGGCGTCATCATCAAACCCTGGAAACAACCCGGCTTCGAGACGTATATTCGCGTCAGCATCGGCTCGCCTGCGGAAAACGATCACTTCATCGACGCGTTGAAGAAGGCTGAGGCCGCCGGGTAAGGCAGGCGTAAAGCGGACGGCAAGCACAAAAGGTCGTCCGGATAAGTGATTGGAACCTTTACTGGCTTTCGTTCATGCCGCACTTCGAGTGCGGTGCATTCAACCTCCCTGCCCTATCTCCGCGCGGCCAGCTGGCGTTTCCTGAGAGTGGGAGCGGCGAAGTCTTGGCTGGCAGTTCTGATCGCTGTCGCGGCGACATGCCGTGGCGAGGCTGGCCACAGCCTGCACCGCCTAAAATGGCGCGAGTTTCTGGCCGGCCATTTCGGCCAAGTCCGGTCCTTAGTTCTAAACGTCGCCGCGACATTGACGAGTGACAGGTCCGGCCGGACTGGATGCGCAAAACAGATCAGGGTGAGCATTTGGACCCCACCTATCGCGGCCGCCCAAACCGATGTATGTCAAATTCGTTAGCTTGTCGCTCAGGAGCGCGATAGCGCTGAAAGCGGAAAACGGGATTGAACGGATATGGATGTCATTTTCACACCGGAGTTGACAGTTTGCGGGATTGAGGAACTGCCGGGCCAGAGCACACGCAACGTCTCCCATGTCCTGTCGTTGATCGATCCCGAATATCCCGAGATGGACGCCTTCCAGACCTACGGCAAACACCACCGCACCACGCTACGCTTCCACGACATCATTGCGGAGGCGCCTGGGCGGGTGATGCCCCATCCGGACCATGTGGCAGAGATCCTCCGCTTCGGAACGGATTTTCAGTCAAGGCAGGATGCAAATGGCTCAAGCCATCTGCTCGTCCATTGCCATATGGGCGTGTCGCGCTCGACGGCCGCCATGCTGTCACTGATGGCGCAGGCGAACCCAGATGAGTCTGCCGAGGACCTGTTTGCCCGTTTGATCGTGATCCGGCCGCAAGCATGGCCGAATTCGCAGATGATCCGTTTCGCCGACGAGCAACTTGGACGCAAAGGCGACCTGACAGCAGCGCTCGGCCGCCATTATGGCCGGCAAATCAAAAGCCGACCGCAGTTCACCGAGTGGATGACAACACTGGGTCGACAGGCCGAGTTGCAAATGGCGGTTCTGAACTGACCGCACATGCGGGGCCACTGGGAACAAGTTAGAGGTTGGAAGGAGCCTTCCTGCGGTTTGGCGGTGTTCCCAGTGAGGTACTGCTGGATATGCCAAGCCGCTGGTTGAGTACTACGACGCAGCTACGCGGGAGGTGCGCTTCAATGCGCGGCTATCTGCCTCACAGAGCCTACGCGGAACGACGAAAACGAGCTCCAGCCTGTTTGCGAAAGCAGTGAACCTGCCCCCTCCCCGCAGCACTGTGATGACCTGGGATGCAGCAGCTGGCCCGCCAGGGCCATGGCAAGTGATGAGCGTACCAGGCGCAGACGCTTCAGCGTCGAAGCCAGTTCGCGCGCAACTTGACCGGTTAACAGCGCAGCCGCAGGAGGCTTAGCATTAGCGCCGCCCGACGGGCGGAAGCCGGGACCGACTGCGCCCGGCAAGTTGCTCCGTCTCCTGCGAGTTCATTGGCTGACCTTTGCGTTCAATAGGGCGCCGCCTGAAATAACTATGAACAGGACGTGAGCATGGCCAAGCCCACCCATGGATGCCATGACCGAGAGGCCAATCGTAGCTTGCCGAGCGCACCAATGCCGTTGATTGGCAGATAGACAGCAGGGCCGCCTTTGCCGACGCAAAGACGTTCTGCGCTCGCGGGATGCAGGTGTCTGGCGCGGCAAGTTCAATTGCCCTGCCAGGCAGGCGAAGTGCAACGTGGCGCGGCCCGCGGAACGCTTGCGGCTAAGCGACATCGATATGCAGCGGCAGCAATTCTCGACACCTCTGCATTTCGGGATAAAGACGTAATTTGGAGGCTCGCGATGAAGACAGCGTTCCTTAGCGGCAATCGCTGCGACGGTTCGTGGTGAATGGGCGAAGGCACCGGTGAAGTCCGACAAGCTCATCCGAAGAGAGCTGAGAGTGAACGACCCCTCAGATCCGGAGCAAGGTGCGACTGCAAGAAGACCAACACGTGTCGTTGTCACACCCCCTGCCATTTGTCAGGCCGAAGGTGCGGTCCCTCCTTTAGAAGTCGCAATAGTGACTGGCGCCTTCGTTTGAATGTCAGGCGTCCATCCCCGCACGTCGCAAGTTCGCATCGGCTCCGCGCTGGAAGTTGTTCGAAAGACGGCTTCGATTCAGTGGGGGTGAGCTTGAACGAGAAATGATCCTCCGGAAAGATTGCCCATCTGGTCTGCACTTCGACATGCCGCAATTCCTCCGCCCATGAATCACGAAAGCGCCGCAATCGGTTCACCGGCCATTCAGCTTCGCTGCCCGATGATCAGCCATAGATTTCAACGGCTTCTCTGAAAGGTCCAGCAATGGCTGCGCGCATCTACGGAACGAACTACGCAGACATCATCAAGCAGAACGGCTACATCGCGGTCGAGATCTACGCCTATGACGGCGACGACGACATCTACCTGAACCGGACAGACAGCTACGGCGGATACAATTTCGTCGATGCGGGTTACGGCAATGATCTCGTGGTAAACTCCTTCGAAGGTGGTAACGACATCTATCTGGGCGGCGGCAACGATCTCTACATTGCTGACATCCGTGCACGTGATGCGAGCTCCCACGACATCGTCTATGGCGGCAGTGGCAACGACCGCTTCGAGATCGAGGGCTACGCCAGCGACTATTACGGCGAAAGTGGCAACGACACCTTCCTCTCCGTCGGCTTCAACAACTACTTCAACGGCGGCAGCGGCATCGACACGATCAGCTACCAATTCCAGGACACCTGGAGCTCGGAACGTGGCAGAGGGGTCACCATCGACCTTGGCTACCAGTACGCAACCACCGCGACCGGTCGCCGCGAAGACCTGATCAGCATCGAAAACGCCACCGGCACGAATTACGGCCATGACGACATAACTGGTAGCGCCGCTGCCAACACGCTGCGCGGGCTCGGCGGCGACGATATTCTCGAGGGACTCGGCGGCAACGATTTCCTCGACGGGGGCGCCGGCGCCGACGATCTCTATGGCGGCTCGGGCGCCGACATCCTGCGCGGCGGCAGCGGCTTCGACTATCTGGCAGGCGGCACCGGGACGGACACATTCGATTTCAACGCGATCGGGGAAACGGCGGTCGGCAGCAGCCGCGACGTAATCACCGACTTCCGCCGGGCCGAATACGACGTCATCGACCTTTCAACGATCGACGCCGATACGACCTGGAGCGGAAACCAGAGCTTTACCTATGTCGGCAGCAACGCCTTCTCGGGCGAGGCCGGAGAGCTCAATTTCCGCTCGGGGATCATCTCGGGCGACGTCAATGGCGACGGCTACGCCGATTTCCAGATCAAGGTGAACGGCGTCACGAGCCTGCGCGTCGACGATTTCTTCCTTTGATCGCAGGCCGAAATGCCAACTAGGCGACAAATCAGGCTGCGCGGTGCAATCAACTCCCGCGCCGATTTTCACCAAACCGTTTGTGCGAAACAGCCTCTGAGGTGGAAGTGAGCCGTCCTCCGGACTGGGAAAGCGGCACAAATCCGGAAATTAGGTAGCAAAATGCGAACGCCAAAACTCAGATTGTGGAGCCGACAGGAGGCTCGAATGGCTGAATTAATCAAAGCATTATACGCCGAAGGCTGCAACCTTGCGCTTTTAGGCGATGAGGATGCCCGACCAACTTGTCGAAGAGTTCGATCGAGGACCGCAAGGTGGCTTCAACGGCATGCAGGCCTCGCCTGACCGTCCCTTTGAAAAACGTCAGTGGCTGATACATCGCAGCAGAAGACCGCCCAAGGCGTCATGGCTTCTCGCACGTCGATCCGGGCCTCGTGATCGCGGACGGGTGCTGCCATCGTGTCATCCAGCCGAGGGTCCGCTCGACGCCCCAGCGTCGCGCCAGAACATTTCCGGACGCGCTCGCTGACACTGGTTACTCTTCGCCCTTTGTCTTCGTCTGCGCTTAGCTGAGTTCTTGGGCGAGCCCGATGAGAAGCCCTTCAGGCCCTCGGATGTAGCAGAGCCGATACGCTTCTTTATACTGGACTACTTCGCCCACGAGCTGCGCGCCGCGCGTGCGGAGCTTTTCAAGCGTCTCGTCGATGTCGTCCACGGCGAACATGACGCGGAGGTAGCCTAAGGCGTTAACCGGTGCGTTCCGGTGATCTGCGACGACAGGGGGCGTGAGGAAGCAGGAGAGCTCGAGCCGGTTGTGGCCGTCCGGCGTGCGCATCATGGCAATCTCGACACGCTGATGGCCCAGTCCGGTGATACGTCCGGCCCATTCTCCCTCGATCGTGGTCCGCCCTTCGAGCTCGAGCCCGAGTTCGAGAAAGAAATCAATCGTCTCTCCGAGGTCTTCGACGACGATTCCAACGTTGTCCATCCGCTTGAGCGCCATGTTTCCAATCTCCAAGGTGTAGTTCTAGTCTTAGTCTAACTACAGGGTGTCGCCTGGCCTTACAACGCATGCTTGAGGTGCCCAACACCGGCAGTGGCCATCCGGGCCCGCATCACCGCTGTCCGCATCAGAAGCTTGAATCATGGATCGCCTTGAACTGCCACCCTGTTTTCAAACGGCCTCTGAGGCTCTAGTTGAACGTCTGTGCCAGCGCGGAGGCGGTGAAAAGGTCGAGATGTGCACCGCCTTTGTTCTTGAACACGGTGATCTGGTCGGCCTCGGTGCGGCCTTCGCTCTTTCCCTGGACGAGTTCGAAGAGATCGGCCTTCACGGCATTCCAGCTGATCGCGCCGGACGCGATAGCCTGCGAGAGGTCGCCGCGGCTCTCCATATTGTTGCGACTGTCGACGAAGATCGTGCCGCGCGCGAGCGCGGTGTCGTCCGCTTCCCGGCGCGTGGGAGCCCGGCCGCAGGAGCGCGCCCTTGACCAGCGCCTTGTCCGACATGGTCCCGCAGGTCACCACATCAGCGCATGCTACAGAGCCGTCGAGATCGGTGCTGACTGTAGCGTCGGTGCCTTTCTCGCGCAGCTGCGCGGCGACCGCTTCGGCACGGGCCGCGGTGCGGTTCCAGATCGAGACCCGACGCAGCGAGGGCCGCGCTGAAAGATGCGCCTCGGCGAAATGCGGGGCGAGCGCGCCCGCCCTGCCAAGGTGCCGGCAAGGAGGAGGTATAAGATTGGGTCGCGTATGACCTCGCCGCGCGTCCAATCGCGTCCCGTGCGTACCCTCGCGACCTTTGCCTCGTGCGAATGTGGCACGCGTTCGACCCGCATCAAGGAGACGATCGCCGGCAAGCCGATTAGAACGACCGCTGCCGCCGAGACGAACCAGCCTGCCCGCCAGCTGCCGCCCAACTGGGTGATGCCGACAACAGCAGCTGGCAGAATAGCTGAACCCACCTGCTGGCCCTGCGTGATCAGGCCATCGCCCGGGCCTGGTTCTCAACGAACCAACGTCCAACTTCGTGAAGGCGATCTCGGTCATTATTCCCTGGCCGAACAAACGCAACAGATAGATCGCAAGCGCCAGGACGGCGATATCCGGCGCGACTGCAATCAGCACGCAGGCGAGCGCGAGCCATGCTGAAGCGCACCACCTTCCCGCCGGGCATCAAGTCGAGTGTACGCCCAAGCCACGACAGGGTCACAGCGCTTGCCAGTGTCGCCAGCATATACAGCCCACCGAGTTCACCGCCGGGCAAATGGAAGGTGTTGCGCAGCTCGTTGCCCGACAAGCCGATGAAGAAAGACGAGAACATCGTCAGCAAAAACCCGGCGCCAATCCATCGGGTATTGTCGCGGATGAAAAGGAGATTATCGCGTGCAAAATCAAAAATGGTGTCGCTGTAATGGGACTTCCGCTGTGAGGGACGGCACATAAGGAGATGCGCTAGTCGGGCCAACTTTTAGCAGAGTATGAGGTCAAGCACGATCTTCCGAGCCTCGGTCGCAGGAGATGCTCGTGAGCCCGCACCGGCTGGTCCACCCCGACGGTAACAGCCGCACCTTGCTTCTCTCCATGTGGATGCCACGGCGCGCCGGGAGCGCGAGGCACAGAACGACATCCTTGCCGGCAAACACTGGCACCGAATGAAGAACCTGCTCGCTCTGGGACAGATGACGCGCGCCAAACCTCCGTCAAGGGTCGCTCGGCCGAGGAATACCGCGACGCTTTCCTTGGGCGTCAATGCGCTCGCATGATTCCGTTCAAGGCGAGGGATTTGGAAAAGAAACCTCGCTCCTCAGGCACCGTACCCTGATTGCCGACGATCTGAGCTAGTCCATTTTGAGTAGAAATGAACGGCGCGATAACTTTCGAAACTGGGCGATAATGACAACGGCGCTCGATGGTTGTATCTATAAAACGCAATTATCGCCACGTTTTTAGTTTCGGCGCTAGCGATCTACTGTACGTTGTAAGTTAAATTCCTATAAATGGTGCTGCCGTCAGAGATATATTGCAATAAACAATTCGAGAGCGCATCTAGAGGTGTGCTCGGTGGCGCTTTGACATATTTAGGTTGAGGTCAATATTTCCTAATAAATAGCTAGCTACAAGGAGGGGTAAATGCACCGAATAAACTCGACCTTGAGCAATTCTGAAGATAACAAAAAGGTATCCTCGAAGAAGAGCAAGATTGTAATGCTCGCGAAATCCGACCTGCTCGCCGAATGTCTGACGCAGGCGATCAGCGCGCATTTTCAAGGTCAGGACGTTATAAGCCTTTCCGATGCCGACCGTCTCCTGGACTGCGATCTTATCGACGTAAGTCTGGTCTTGCTCTATCGCCTGCCGGTGGCAGCATTTCCATCGATACTGAGGACGATCCAGGAGCTCCATCCGAAGGCCGCGATCGGCCTGATGGTGCAGAATGGGGACGAGCTCGATTCGTCGATCGCGGGATTTGTCAATGCAGGTTTGATTCACGGCGTGCTGCCCCTGAATCTCAATCTCGACGTATGCCTTACCGCCATCGAGCTTTTGATGAAGGGCGGTGAGCATTTTCCCGCCGCGTTGCTTCGGCGCCAGGCGCCGAGAGGGTCCGCAGAGTGCGGCCTTGTCGCGCAAAAGCAGGCGTCTTCGGAAGACAGCGATCTGGAACGCATGACCGACTTTGGCGAAGGGCTTCTGACGATGCGCGAGATCCAGATTCTCGATCTCCTCTGTATGGGCACGCAGAACAAGAACATCGCCGATCGTCTCGGGCTTTCCGAAAATACTGTCAAAGTGCATATCCGCAACATCTATAGAAAGATGAATGTTCACAACCGGACGGAGGCGGCGTCGCGCCACTTCCGGAGTGACGCCGATCACGCTCCGCACCGCTCAGGCGGCGGACGTGAATTTCGGTAACGTCGCCTACGCGTTCCCAATCGAACTCAAATCGCCAAAGATCTCGGAAAATGACGTTCAGCCTTCGCGAACATCGAAGTGCCGGTCTCCGGGTTTCTTCGTGCTGCGGCTTGGGCTGCGCTTAGAAGTTCGCGTCTTGTCGTGCTGGCCTGGTCGGACGAGGGGCCGGTTCTGAAAGATAACGGTCAATCTCATTCCGCAGGGTGATAAGATCAATGAAGTGATCCGCCTGACGGCGTAGCTCGTCTGCAGCCATGGGTGGCTGGGTCGAGATGGTCGAAACGACGGAAACTTTACGTCCCTTGCGCTGCAATGCCTGCACGAGCGTCGCAAAATCGCCGTCGCCAGAGAAGAGAACGATATGATCAACCCTGGCGGATTGTTCCATTGCGTCGATTGCTAGCTCAATGCCCATGTTCCCCTTGATTTTGCGGCGGCCATGGGAGTCGGTGAATTCGCGGGCCGGCTTGGTCACAACGGTGTAGCCGTTATAGTCGAGCCAATCGATCAATGGGCGGATTGAGGAGAACTCGAGATCATCGATGAGCGCCGTGTAGTAATAGGCCCGCAAAAGGTAGGCACGCTTTTGAAACGCGGCCAGCAATTGCCGATAGTCGATATCAAAGTCCAGGCTCTTCGAGGTCGCGTAAAGGTTGGCTCCGTCAATAAACAGAGCGATCTTTTCGCGAGAATCGAACATGGTGCCCCCTTTGGACATGCGGTCGCCACACGCCGAGCACATCGACTGATAGGCGCCTTGACCTCACATAAAGAATAGGCGGTTCCCTAAAAACGGTGCGCCTCTCTGCAGCAATTCAGCAACTTTGGTTAACTGTTATTCTGCCGTATCGCCATTCGGCCGGTCTGGTGTTCCGGTATGAGGCGCGCCCCAGCCGCGGCGGCCTCCTGGCGGTTCCTGACCGCAGGCTTCGGAACAGTGCTGCCCTGTGGATCTTCACGGTACCTTCGCCGAGTTTCAGCTTTCGGGCGATCGCATCAAAACCAAGAGCTGACCGAAACGAGAAAAAAATGCCGCCCATTTTATTTGGACGCATCTCTCTCCTCTGCGCCGAATATGAGCCTTCGGTGAACTTCAGCAGGAGCAACATCCAAGCCGATCGTCGCCGCTCCAGTTTATGCTAACCCTGAGGTCATCTTTTTCTGACCTTCCACCCAACGGTCAAGAAGCGCGTTGCGGGCAGCCCGTGCGTGGCGAAGCCGCGATAGGCTGGGTCGGTCGGGATGACGCGTCGCGCCCAGCGCCGTCAACGTATCGTCCACACAACCCCGCTCTCGTTGTTTGCTATCCCCGATCAACTGCGGTGCCGTCTCGCCCGATATGATCGAGAGCGAGCTCTTCGGCCACTTGAAAGGCGCATGCCGCGAGTGTCGGCTCGTCCCATGCGATTTCCCGTCGGGATGCCGACGAACTCCTCAAAGACGGTCCTGATGCCGGACAGCGCATCGCCGGGCAGCGCCGGAGCGAGACCTGCTTCGACCTGACCACGACTTCTCAAACCACGACGGAGTGACCCACACAACGACCGGCCTCTCCTCGCATACCTTAGGCCGTAAGAGGTGCCTCCGAACCGATTTGTTGGTTCACCTCCGTCATCGAAGTGCGGGTGCCAATCTTGGCGCCGATCTGATCGACGTGGCCGGAGCCAAGAAATCGAAAACCGGACTGCTGGCTGGGAGAAGTCACCGCCTATCTTGCCTCATACAGCCTGCCGCGGAACGACGAAACCGAGCTCCAGCCTGTTTGTGAGAGCAGTGAACCTGCCCCCTCCCCGCAGCACCGTGATGACCTGGGATGCAGCAGCTGGCCCGCCAGGGCCATGGCAAGTGAAATGAGCGTACCAGGCGCAGACGCTTCAGCGTCGAAGCCAGTTCGCGCGCAACTTGACCGGTTAAAAGCGCAGCCGCAGGAGGCTTAGCATAGCGCGGCCCGAATGGCGGAAGCCGGGACCGACTGCGCCCGGCAAGTTGCTCCGCTTGGCGGCCCAGGTCCACCCCTCGTCTAGGCTGCACGAACAACTTTGCAACATCTGTGATGATTGTAGCGGCCGAGATTCGTTCCTGCTTGTTCGAGACGCTATGACTGAAACGGCGATCGTCGTCCTTGGCTCAGCTTCAGTTCGGGTGCGCGAAATGACGCGTCCCATTCAGGCACAACGCCCGAGGCTAAGTTGACACTTCTTGTCTGCCATCCAAAAATCCGAGGACGTTCGAGAACAGCATCGCTTAACACCGCAAACCGCCAGCGGCTGCATTCAGCCTCTCGCGCGGCGGCCGCCGCAGATCGCCGGGTATCGCGTGATCAACAGGAATTTACGGGTATGCACAAGACCGACTGCGATCTACCATGGCAGTGATTCATTCAGTGGTTTCAAGGGAATGGCCGAAGAGAAAAACGCACAGTCGTCAATGAGATCGAGCCTTGAGCACCTGCCGGAGAAGAAGCAGCGCGAGCTCGCTCGTATCGTCGAAGTCATTCACGAGGAATTCGAAGACGCGCTGAAGGGCGGGACGAGCAATTTCAAGAAACGCGGTCGTCTTCTCAAAATCATTCTGTATGGCTCTTACGCCCGCGGTACTTGGGTCGACGAACCGCACACGAGGAAGGGCTACAAATCCGATTACGATCTTTTGGTCGTGGTCAACGACCGGCGGCTGACGGATTTTGCTACCTACTGGTCAAAGGCTGAGGACCGGCTGATGCATCTGTCGGACGTTCAGACGCCGGTGAGCCTCATTGTCCATTCGCGTCGGGAGGTGAATACGGCCTTGTACGAAGGGCAACCCTTCTTCGTTGACATCCGCCGCGATGGCGTCGCGATCTACGAGTTGGACGACACGCCACTCGCAGAGCCCAAGCCACAAACGCCAACCGAGGCCTACCGACTAGCCAAAGAGCATTTCGACGATCGGCTGCCTCATGCCAGGGTATTTATAAAAACGGCAGCCTTTTGCGTCGGCGAGAATGATTTGAAGGAGGCGGCCTTCTTGCTACATCAATCGATTGAACAAGCCTATGCCGCTCTGTTGCTTGTTTTGACGAACTATAGCCCTGCTTCCCATAATCTGAAGCATTTGCGCGGCCTCGCAGACGGGCAAGACCGACGCATCGCAGAGGTATGGCCTCGCGATCATCAGCGCCATATTGGCTGGTTCAACATTCTAAACGAGGCCTATGTAAAAGCACGCTATTCGAAGCATTTCGAGATAAGCGAGGAGGCGCTTAGCTGGCTGCTCGAGAGAACCGAACACCTCCTCCGCCTTGTCGAGATGATTTGCACGGAACGACTCGGAGAGCTTGAACGGGCGACCGTCCGAGACCAATAATTTGTGATAATCAATAAGCGCTTGAGACTGGCGGATCGACCGCAGGGTGTGTAGATAACAGTCTGTTTTTTCGGATCCAAGGCGCCGATGGCGGTAACGCGACGACAAAGGGAAGATTTCGCCAGTATTTCCTCCGCTCCCACCCCGGAGCCGGTGACGACCTTTGCCGTCCAGATCATCGGATGGAAGAGAGAGTCTTTCGAGCGATATTTCCCCGACAGGCACCTCCGTTTCCTCCCGATGAATGTCGGCGAGCGCGAATTCGAGCGCGTCTGGAAGCCGCGGATCGTGGCCGAGAAGGACGCCGAATTTCTCGCCTGGGGCCCGGAGCTGCCGGGCCCAGTGGAGGCGCTGGCAAAAGCGCGGAACATTCCCGTCACCTTCATTGAGGACGGTTTCCTTCGCTCGGCCCGCCCAAGCGCCAGCCGCACGCCTCCCCTCTCCCTGGCGCTCGACGGCCGGGCGCTTTATTTCGATTGCCGGCATGCCTCCGACCTCGAAGTGCAGCTCAAGACCTACGATTTCGAAGCGGATACGGCGCTGATGGTGCGTGCGCGCGCCGGCATCGCGCTTCTCACCGAAAGCGGCATCAGCAAATATAATGGCGCGCGCCGGCGCACGGCCGAGGAGGTCTATGGCGAGAAGACGCGCAAGCGGGTGCTGGTCGTCGGCCAGGTGGAGGACGATGCTTCGATCCGCTACGGCTGCCTCAGCCGCATGACCAACAACGACCTGGTGCGGCTCGCGGCGTCCGAGCAAGCGGACGCCCAGATCCTTTACAAGCCGCATCCGGACGTGCTGAGCCGCGCCCGCCCGGCAAGGTCAGACCCCGCCGAAGTGGCGCAGCTTTGCGAGCTCGTGACCGAGAGCCTGCCGCTCGCCGAGGCGCTGCGGACCGTCGACCACGTATATACGATCACCTCCCTTGCGGGCTTCGAGGCGCTCCTTCGCGGCATCCGGGTCACGACCGCCGGCTGTCCCTTCTATTCCGGATGGGGCCTGACGGACGACCGGCAGCCGAACCCGCGCCGCGGCCGGCACTTGAGCATCGAAGCGCTTTTCGCCGGCGCCTATCTGCTTTATCCTCGCTACTTCGATCCCGAGACAGGAGCGCAAACCTCATTCGAAGCGACCGTGACCGCGATCAGAAGACAGCTCGACGAGCCGCAGGGCCTTCGCCCGCGCCGACCGCAATGGCGCGCCTGGGGCCCTTACGGCCTTCTCGGCTGGCGTCATCTGTTGACCGCCTTCGTGACGCCGGCGATCCGAAAGATCGGCAGTGACCGCGATGTCGAAGACTTCAGGTCCGACCCGATCCGCTTCTTCCGCACCCTGTCCGAGCGGAAATACCGCATCATCGGCCGCATCCTCTATCCGTTCGGGTGACTGACATGGGCTATCTCACCACCCATTTCCGTGTCGTCGGTGCCCTTCTGGTTCGCGAAATGGCGACCCGCTTCGGCTCCAAGCCCGGTGGCTATGTCTGGGCGCTGCTCGATCCGGCCGCCCATATCCTGCTGATGACGGTCATCTTCCAGGCGATCGCCCGAGCGCCGGCGCTCGGCACCAGCTTCGCGCTGTTCTTCGCCACCGGCTATATCGCTTTCCAGTTCTACCAGGCGATGACAGGCTATCTGAACGCCGCGGTCAGGGCCAACAAGGCGCTGCTCAGCTACCCCAATGTCGCGCCGATCGACACCATCGTCGCCCGCTTCGTCCTGCAGATGGGCACGACGTCGCTGGTCGCCTTCATCGTGCTCGGCACCATCGTCGCCACCATGCGGGTCGACACCAACCTCCACTGGCCCTCGATCCTCGAAGCGGTGGGGCTCGCCTGCCTCTTCGGCCTCGGCGTCGCCATGGTCAATTGCGTGCTTTTCCTTAGATATCCGCTCTACGAGCAGGTCTTCGGCATCGTCAACCGGCCGCTCTTCCTGATATCCGGCGTCTTCTTCCTGCCGGACTCGATTCCCGCGCCCTATCGCGATCTCGTGCTCATCAATCCGCTCGTCCACATCATCATGGGCTTCCGGCAGGGTTTCTATCCGGAGTATCGCGCGGTCGGCCTCGACATGGACTATCTCTACGGAATCGCATTTCTGACATTGTTTGCCGGAATGCTGGTCTTCACCCTCTCCAGAAAGACGCTGAGAAACGAATGATCCGGTTCGAGCAGGCGACGAAATATGCGCGCACCAAGGGCATCGAGAAGCCGATCATCGAGGATGCATCGCTGACGCTGAACCGCGGCAAGAGCGTCGGCCTGCTTGGCCGCAACGGCGCCGGAAAATCCACGCTGCTGCGCCTCATCGCCGGCGCCATCAAGCTCGACAAGGGCCGAATCATCCGCCGCGGCAAGATCTCCTGGCCGCTCGGCTTTGCCGGCAGCTTTCAGCCATCCATGACGGGCGAGCAGAATGTGCGCTTCGTCGCCCGCATCTATGGTGTCGATACGGAGAAACTGATCGACTATGTGGAGGATTTCGCCGAGCTCGGCCCCTTCTACAAGGCGCCGGTCGGCACCTATTCCTCCGGCATGAAGGCGCGGCTAGCCTTCGGCTTGAGCATGGGCGTCAACTTCGACTATTATCTCGTCGACGAAATCACCGCCGTTGGTGACTCAAATTTTAGGAAGAAATGCCAGGCTGTCTTCCAGACCAAGCTGCAGGAATCCGACATTATCATGGTCTCTCACAGCACCGGCACGATCCGCGACTATTGTGATTGCGGCGTGGTGCTGGAAAAAGGCAAGATGACCTATTATGAGAATGTCGAAGACGCGATCCGCGCACACGACAAGAATATGAGGGAAAATTAATGGCAGTCAGGAACGACGCGGCGGTGGACAGGTCTGGTTCTGCGCACGCCGACAGAAATACTGCGACTGCCGATGCCAAAAGCAAGGGCATTGCCATTCTGGAGGGTTTGCTCGGACGAGAGGGCGCGCCTGTTATCCCGCTGCGCGAACGTCATGAAAGAGTTCTGCCGGACGACAAGCCCGACTTGCGACCGAAATGGCTGAAGAAGCTGTCATTTCGCCACACCATCATCGCTGGCTCGTTTCTCGGCCTCGTCGCTCTTCCGGCCACGTTTGCCTCGCTTTACATGGCCTTCATCGCCGCCGACCAGTATCACAGCACGGCATCCTTCGCTGTGCGCAGCATAGAAGGCGGCGTATCGAGCGACATTCTCGGCATGTTCACGCAAGCTTCCGGTGGCAGCACGGCTTCCGACAGCTACATCCTCATGGATTATATCCTGAGCGAGCGGATGGCCGCGGATGCGGATCGGCGTTTCAAGTTGGAAGAAGTCTACGCCACTCGCGGCCTCGACTTTTTCTACGGCATCGGCTCCGACCTGCCGATCGAGGACAAGCTGGCCTACTGGCGCGACATGGTGAAGGTCAATTTCGACCATTCCTCCGGCATTATGCAGGTGACCGTGAAGGCCTTCGAGCCGAAACGGGCGCAGGAGATCGCCCAGTTCATCGTCAACCAGAGCGACAATCTCGTGAACAGCCTCTCGCTTTCGGCGCGCAACGACGTCCTACGCGCCGCGCAGGACGAAGTGCTGGCGGGCGAAGCGCGGCTTTCCAAGGCTCGCGCGGGGCTGCGCGATTATCGCGACAAATCGCAGGAAATCAGCCCCGAAGAAGGCGCAAAGCTCGCGATACAGCTCATCGGCGGGTTGGAAGCAGAATTGACGAAGCTCAATGCCGATCTCGCCACGGCTAAAAGCCAGATGAGCGAGGATACACCGCGAATTCGCGTGCTCAAAACCCGCATCGAAAGCCTGGAGCAGCAGCTTGCAGTGGAGCGCCAGCGGCTGGGCGCGGGTGAAAGCGCATCGGCTGCGGGTGATCCCAACTCGCCCGACGTTGCCGGCCGAATCGCCGAATTCGAGGAGCTGGAAACGGAGCGCGAGTTCGCCGAGCGCGCCTATACTGCGGCTTTGGGCTCTCTCGAGAAGGCTCGCATCGATGCAAACAACCGGCAGCGCTATCTCGCGCTCTTCATCGAACCGACGCTTTCGCAAATGGCGCAATATCCGAGCCGGCTGCTGAACGCTTTTCTTGTGGCATTCGGGCTGCTCTTTGCCTGGGGGATCGCCGTGATGAGCTATTATAACATACGTGACAGAGCCTGACGCTCTGGTGGATCGCATCTAAGGTCGGGGCATACCCTAGGGCTTTGAACTATTCCCGGGCACTCGGCACGCGTACTCTTTCCTCGTTATTAAACATCTCGAACGGTCGATATAGGCTTTTACGATTGCGCAACGCATTTACATGCCAGTTCATCCAAGTCTCCCAGTATTCCAGGCGTTGCACATTCATAGCTCTGCCTCGTGCACTCCCGGTGGCGCTGTCGGTCATTAGCGAGTTGGGGCGGTGGGCACCGAATGCCAGCGGCTCGCTGAGCTTTCGCCAGCCGCGCCGGCCAAATATCAACTTAAGTCTGGCAATGTATTCGCTATCTGCCCCCGTACGAACATTGTCGTAGAACCCAGCTCTGTCGATCACTATCGCCCTACGGAACAACGGCGAGGCCGGATTCAGCCGCGTCAGTGGATAGACTTGTCTAGCGTAAAACAAGCCATCATCTTGGATGCGAGCCCATGTAGAGAGTGTAAAAATCAAACTGGGATCCTTCAGCAGAGGCGTAACTTGTCTATAAATTTTTTCGGGATGTGCCCAGTCGTCGGAGTCATGGCACGTCACGAAGTCGCCACGCGCGTTCGCGAGTGCCATATTTCGCGCGGCATAAGGGCCACCGTTCTCAGATCGCTCGATGAGGCGAACGCGAGAATCTCTTACGGCGAGCGCTCTAATAACGTCTACAGTCTCGTCCGTACTGCCATCGTCAACTACGAGTACTTCAATGTCTCGATATGATTGGGCAAGCAGGGATTCGATGGAGGCCCCAATACGTTTAGCGGTATTGTAGGCTGGCATTGTGACGGTCACCAGCGGTCCCCGGACAGAACCCGCTTTGATTGTCGAAGTTAGATTGCCCGCAGATGGTGATGCAAGGACGTTCTTGATGCCCACCGGGGATAAGCCATACGCGGCCAGATACTCATTCATCAGCTCAAGCGACACCGCGTAGTCGGACGCAAGGTTCGCCTTCAGCAAGAACATATCCGGATCGACTACACTGTGATTCTTGGCAAGCGTCTTTTTCACCACCACGATCGCTTCATCGATGCGATCGTGCGCGACCAACAATGCGGTGAGCAGCTCTGGTTTAGCCGACGGAGATTTCTCAATGAGTTCGAGAGCAGCAGTCGGGCTATACTGCGCAATCGCGCACGCTGTTTCGTTCAGCAACTTTGAATTAAGAAGGCCTTCCGAATAGGCGTCGCGAATTAGCTGGCAACCCTTCACAATATCCCCGCAGGCTGCCAACGATGTGCCAAGCGCCAGCGCCTCTCGCCCGCTGCGAGGATTACGGTTGAAGGCAATCGCGGAGCGATAGCATCCGAGTTTGAAAAGGGCCCATGCCGCGTCCCGAGCCCCTGAGAAATCTTTCTCCTCAATGGTCGCAAGTGCCTCCGCAAATCTCTTGCTCGAGAGCAGATACGCGAAGCGAACACGTTTGCTGATATGCAATTGAGACCTCGTTGAAAGTTGGTACCAGAGCCGGCGCCGGCCCATTTACCGGGTTATAATTCCAGTCTGTCGACGGCACAACATCACATTGGCCTGGCTCCGAGATTGCGTATGGGACCGGGCAGGCCACAAGTCTTGATCGTTCCATTGAGAGAGTGCGGACGCTCGGTCTCACTGATCCGTATTCACATATTCGGGTCAGTCGAACTCTTAAGTTTGAGAGTTGCCAGCTTCGCCCCGAAGCGGCCAGAGGCCGGCATCCACAGTATGCCCCTTGTCGCTTTGACTTTTCCTGAGCCTTGCATTATTGCCTGCGCCTTGAACCGCTCTGATCGGACGGCGCATGTTTGCGACGATACGAGCTGCGGTCTCTATCTTGCAGGGCCGGGTTGGCAAAATGGACCGGGGTATTATCTCCGAGTTATTCGGACTTCCCCCAGCACTACGTTTGGTGACGGAATTGAGGAAATGATGACGGAAAAGCAAATTCTCAAGGTCAACTTTGACGACAAACTTTTCCAAATCGCAATCAACAATCCTGACGATCATATAGCAAAAATCATTCGCAAAAGCGGAAGCTTTTATGAATCAGAAATCTTGAGATCGCTTCTTTGCTTTGATTTTAAGGACTCTTGGGCCATTGATGTCGGCGCAAATATCGGCAACCACAGCATATTCTTTTCTGGAGTTCTCGGACTGAGAACATTAGCCATTGAGCCTTCGCCAGAAGCTTCAATGTTGCTGGAAGAGAATATCGAACTGAACGATCTAGTAGAGAAGATCGTGCCGCGCGCGGTGGCCGCTTGGTCACACAGGACTGCAGGCAGCATCGTTGAGCCCGACGACGCCAACTTGGGAAGAGCGTTTTTCGAAGAAGATCCATCCGGCCCCGTGGAAGCCGACACGATAGATTCGTTGGCGGCGGGAAAAGCCGTGGCGCTGCTAAAAATAGACGTCGAAGGGGCTGAACTCCCCGCACTGCGGGGCGCATTGAACACAATTAGAGAAGATCAACCTCTTCTCATTATCGAATGTCAGAGCTTTAGGTCGCTTTTCGATGTAAAGTCGGAAATTGGTGGCCTTGGATATTTTGCAATCGGTCGCTTTAATGCAACACCGACCTATGTCTTCGCTACCGAGGGGCACCTAAAGAATGTCTTTTTTGATGGTCGCTTTAACTCACAGGATTATCTTCTAAGTTTAAATGAAGAAAAATATAAAGATCTTCTAATAGACAGACGCATAACCGCACTTAAGCGCGAGCTAGATACTACGAAGCGCGACGCCGAGACAGTTCGCAAATCGGCTAACGTGCTTAAGACCGAGGCAGACAAGGAAAAGCGCGAGGCCAATAAAGCCAAACTCGAAGCCGAGAAGGCGAAACTCGAGGCCGACAAAGCCAAACTCGAAGCTGACAAGGCCAAACTCGAGGGCGATAAGGCGAAACTCGAAGCCGACGAAGTTAAACTCGAGATCGACAGGATAAAGTTCATCGCGGAAAAGACCAAGTGGGACGCAGAGAAGACCAAGCGCGAGGCTGAGCAGATTCGCAAGCTTGCCAAGGCGGAAATCAGTGCTGAAAAGGCGGCGAAGAAAATCCTCGAGGACGAGGCATTGCGTTTAAGATACATCGCGAAGCGGCACAATAAAAAGATATCGTTTCTGATGGCTCAGCGCTCTTCCTCCATGCGCGGACGGTTAGGA
Source organism: Sinorhizobium meliloti (assembly GCF_035610345.1). The sequence continues at coordinate 1,800,126 of NZ_CP141213.1, forward strand.
GCATTCCTGGCGAAATATTTTAAGATTGACTTATTGCCACCTTACCAGTCGTTTGCTCAGTACAAAAGAAAAGTAGACGGCGAGCTAAAGCGCTTGCGAATTAGCGCTGCTGCCAGCGCTAATGACCGGCGCAATGGCGACATCTTTAGCCCACTGACACGTCACTCCAGTGATCCGATAATTGCAAAACTCGCAACATTCCCTCCCCGAGAAGAGAACCTGGAGAAGGTGATACAGTGCCTGTTGCCTCAGGTCGATGAAATCCATGTATACCTCAACGAATATAATGAGGTTCCCACCTTTCTAAAACGGGATAAAATAAAGACTTTCCTGGGTCACGAGCATAGTGGCGACCTCAAAGACAATGGAAAGCTCTACAATATAGATGCATACGGCAATTGCTTCATTCTCTTGTGCGACGATGACATCTTGTATCCGCCGGACTATGCTCAAAGCATGAAGGAAGCGACTATACGATATGGATTTACGTCCGTTGTGGGTGTTCACGGGACGACTTATCAGGACCCTGCGCAATCGTATATTAAAGATCGATCGGTGATCCATTTTAAGGATGCCTCTGATGACGCGTTGGTCGACCAATTAGGCAGCGGCACCGTAGCTTTCCACACTTCTATGAGGCCTATCAGATGGGAAGATATCGAAACATCCGGTATGCTTGACCTTTGGTTGGCTAGAGCTAGCGCGCAAAAGGGGTTCGCCTCACTGGCAGTTCGGCGCCCAAAAGGATGGCTTAAGCCGCTGCCGCAGGTCGGACACACAATATTCAATGCGGTAAAAGTGGACGATACTAAGGAGAGCCAGCTTCTTACTGACAAGCTCTTGCCTGCTCTACAGAACTCGCCGCGCCGCCACATAAGCAATCACGTGAATGATATGTACACGGAGCTAGGATGCCGAAATAGAGGCATTCAGAGCGTAGCAAATATTACCGGTACAACCAGCAATTTCGAACCGTGTCATCCGATTCTAACCTTTGAGATAATAGTGACTGGTTGGAATTGTCGCGACCATGTTGAAAAATGCATTTCATCGATTGCCAGGCAAAAACCGGGACCATATCGCCTTAAAATCAGGTACCATGATGATGGCTCGACCGACGGGACGCCGGATAAGCTCAATGCATTGAGCGCCGACGTCAGAATGTATGGTCAATCCTCATCCGTAAATATGGGCCCAGCATACGCAAGGGATGTGCTAATTCGGCAGGTAAACAACCCTGATGCAATTTGTGTTCTAATAGATATGGACGATGAGCTTCTTCCGGAAGCTTTGTACGATATCGCAAGAGTTTACATCGAGAATCCGGATTGCCTGATGACTTATGGAAACTGGGTAAACCAACATGGACGTCTAAACACCGAGGGACGCTACACAGCTGAAGAGATAGATACTAGATCCTATCGCAGGATGGATAAGTTCCTTATGACGCATCTGAGAACGTTCAAAAGACACTTGTATGATGCCGTCACGGAAGACAACCTAAAAGATGGTGATGGAAATTGGCTGCGGTACTGCAGCGACGTTGGCCTTATGTTTCCCTTGCTTGATCAATGCAGCGGGAGCAACGTAATCCACTTCGAGAAGCCTCTATATCTTTACAACCAGTATCGCACCACGGGCACGCAGACGAGGTTTGGTGGAGCCGCAAAGAAGCAGATGTTTTTATATTTGCGAGACGAAGAGCGATTGTTCCGATTCAAATCTGCGTCGACGTTAGTAGCTTAACCCTTTCACGATCGCTCGTTTTAAGCGATCGTTCCTGGGCTGCAAAGACCGTTAGTTGGTTTGTCATTCGCGGACGAAGCGCTGGATACCACCGGCCATACCTTTGACACGATCTCCTATTGGGAGGACCAACACAAGCAATTTACAAATGATTATAGTATAGAAGGAAAGAAGGAAGTCTCTGCCCTATACGCGATAAAAAACCCCGCCGAAACGGGGTTTGTAATTCCATCCCAAGTCGCTTAGAGGATGAAATAATCTTTGCTGAGAGTAAAAGCGTCATCCAACAGGATTTTAAAGTCGGCGATCGCGTCGCCGTTTACATCCGCATAGACGGCGGTGCCGGATGCTCCCTTGATATATCGAAGTTCGCCGACGGCACCGGTGAATGCTACGGTGCCAATAAACGAGAACGCCTGATTACCGGAACCGGCCGTGCTGGCATCGATCGCCGATAGATCGATACGGTCCTGTTCACTGGGCGCAAAGTCGAAAATCGTGTCGAAGCTCTTACCGCCCGACTCGGCCGTTGCCTTGAACACGAAAGTGTCGGCGCCCGCACCGCCATAAAGGCGATCGATGCCGGCCCCGCCGTAAAGCACATCATCGCCCCCGTTTCCCGCGAGAGTGTCACTTCCGCCTCGAGCGAGGAGGCTGTTCGCACCGTCCGTGCCGTACAGCCGGTCCGCATAGTTCGATCCGGCTACGTTCTCGATAGACGAATATCTATCACCCGCGGCATCGTTGGTGTTTCCGGTGGGGTACCCCAGGTATACGGCGACGCCGGCTACGGCATCAGCGTATGAGGCTGTATCTACACCGTTGCCACCGTGGAGCTTGTCCGCGCCAGCACCGCCGACGAGCGTGTCGTTTCCGTCGCCGCCATTCAGGATGTTTGCCGCGGCATTTCCGACAAGAATGTCGCCGTAGCCCGATCCGATAAGATTCTCGATATTGTAATAGCTATCACCGCTGGCGTGGCCGGTGTTCGTCGCCGGAGCGATAAGGCTTGCCAGAACTCCGCCCGAGGCCGTGACATAGGACGCAGTGTCGTTCCCGCCGCCCCCGTCTATTCTGTCGCCACCGGCTCCGCCGATGATCGTGTCGTTGCCGGCATAACCATAGAGGAGATCGTTGCCTCCATTGCCGTTAATGACGTCGTTGCCGTCGAAGGCATAGAGAATATCAGCAAGATTGCCGCCGGCGATCGTGTCATTGCCCTTGAGCACCTCGACGATCACACCCAGATCATCGCTCGTGCTGTAGGTCTGAGCCGCAGCAACGATTTTGGTCGCGGCGACGCTCCCGCCTTCAACGTAGAAGAGACGTTGGCCGCCGTAGAAGGCAGCATAGCTCGTCACCGTCCCAGCGGTCGGCTCACCAGAAGAGTTGTAACGAAAACCCGTGCCCCGAAATTCTTCCACCGTTCCGTCACCATAATTGACCCGGAAGAGCGTCCCCGACTGAACATATGATGCGCCGTAATAAATTGCACTAAAGTCGAAAGCACTCATGTCGAGCGAATAGTTCGACGCCACTGAAATCTTTGCCATGTTTGCCCCCTAGCCGAATGTAAGCAGGGATAGAGCAGTTTTAAGTTGTGAGCAATGAGCATTAGCAGATGAAAACTCAACTTTCCAGAGTTCCGAAAGCGTTCCCAGCACGCGCCGCTCCCTTGAACGAGCACGACGTCAAGCGTATGCATCGGGTGGTAAAGCACCAGTAGGAAAACAGAATGGGAATATCCCTGCGAAAGAAGTTCATATATTTCGTGATCCCGAAGACCGGATCTGCTACACTAAGAAAAGCGCTAAGCCCCTACGTCGATATTAAGCGCCCGACGCAGCATTTTTCTGAGCACGTTCCCATCAGACGCTTTCTGGAATCGCAACATTCCAGCTTGGCCGAAGAATTCTTTAAGTTCAGTTTCGTCCGCAACCCATACGATAGGCTGTACTCGGGATTCCAGCAAGATCTTCTTGCGGCCTACAAGCTGAAGCATTGGGAAGCGGCGAAGAAACCGATCTTCGACAAAATCGGAGAGAACTTTAACAGATACATCGAAGAATATGTGACTGTTGCCGATATTCGTAATGATCCGTTCTGGGTTTGCTTTTGCCCAATGAATGAATTTACCCATCGTGATGGAAAGATCTTCGTTGATTTTATCGGCAAGGCTGAACGTCTGTGGGACGACGCCAAGAAACTGGAAACACTCCTCGACGTTGAGTTCCTTCAAACAGAAGATCTGAACGTCAGAGACGCGTCGCGCGCACCGCTCAAATACGTGAAGCACTACAATCGCCGATCGATCGAGATTGTGAATGAAATCTACGCTGAAGACTTTCAGTACTACGGGTATGACATCCTGAATCCGCAAGCTTTTCCCAAGTGAGCAAGATCTTTGGTGAGGGAAGCGGGCTGTCGAGCCCGCTATCGACGCCGCCCTTCAAGAGAATGTTGCCCGTTCAAAGCTATTATGTCGGACGCATAATGAATCGAGTCGTTCAAATTCAAGTACCCTACAAGTACCAATCGGACGGAGACGAGACTCTTCGCGCTATCCAGAGGCCACCAAGGCGTCCGTTCATGCGCCGTCGGCGACTCGCGCCTTCTTCGCCCTTAGAGCCGCGATGCACAAGGCCAGGGCCGGCGTTGCGGCCACACAATAGGGCCCGTCGCCAATTATCGCCGTTCCCTTCCCGTTCGCCCAGCTCACTCCGCCCGCGCCATCCGCCGCCATTTCGTTAACCAGCAACATGGCCGCGTCAATCGATGTCGTGAACTGTGGGACGATTCCTGTTTCGTTGCCGGCCGGAACTACCCACAATGTTCGCCTGACAGCGGCACCATCGTCGCTGTGCTTCACGTATTCGACCTTCTTCCGCCATCCAAGCAGCCGGCCAATTGCGGCGTCCATCGCCCGCTCCCCCATTTCCGCGCTCTCTAGCCTCGCTATCAGAATGTCTACTTCCACTGATCGTCCACTTCATCTTTTTGAACACCCGCCCACAATCGCGGTCACGACCGTAGCAACGCAGCAAAGCAGCAACTGAGCATTGCGACTTTGTAAAGCCCACGATACAAATCAGCGCCAAATCAACCACACGAGGTGACGGAATGGCAAGCGGTGGATTCAATCAAGTCTCTTACTGGGTCGAGCGCCACAAAGAGTTGCGTGGCGATCACCGCGCAACCGGTAACAGATCTAGATCACCGGAGGAAATGAGGCAGCGCAAGATATACCAAGCCTATTTCTTCGCTTGCCTCGCTCAACTCCTAAGTGGGGCGGCGCTGAATGGTGATGACCGCGCCGCTGAAATTCTAGATATCGGTTTTGGTACCGGATTTCTTGCGTCAATACTTACGAGAACAGGCTTCATTTACACCGGCTATGACCTCTCGCCAGTAGCTGTTGAAGACTCGCTAAAACTGGCGCCCCAGGCTAACCTTATTGTGCGCAACATCGTCGAGGAGATCCCGCAGAAGAGCGATATTATCTTCGCGTCGGAAGTACTCTTTCACATAGTTGACGACGCGCAGTGGAAGGCAGCCGTCCGAAACATTGCGTCGGCTATGAAGCCCAACAGCTTTTTCGTTTTCACCGAAACATTTGTCGAGACGGTCTCAGACCATCTAGCGCACTTCAAACCGCGCACGCGGCAAGCCTATGAAGAGCTCTTCAGAGAGTGCGGGTTGCGATTTGTTCCTGATGACGCGACTGTGATCCAGCAAATGCCTGTGTTCACGGAGAATGTGAATTTCACTCGGTCTGTGCACCTCGCCAAAAAGGTCTAGGTCGAACAAAGGACCGCGACACGCGACGAAGAATGCAAACGATCGCCCGGGAACTCCAACAACGTCTGTATCCTGGACTCGGAATCCCGGTCACTGTGGGCGGCGCTGGCAAGTACAAAGCATCTCGCACAGGCAGGGGCCAAAGTGATGTATTAGACGCTTATCAAATCAACCAACCGCTTACTGACAGCCTCCAATCCCGATGGCTCCCCGTTCTCTGCATGGAAATATAGCGAACGCAACAAATACGCGGCGGCAAAGATTTCGTGCGCCTGCAAGCGCCGGGTTCGCCGGGGACACGGCTGCCTGTCGTCGGTCGCCCCCCACCCCGCATAGAAGGGCAACCCGTAACAAGTCACGGGAATACCGCGAAGCAGCGCCTCGAATCCCATGAGTGACGTGATCGTATAAACGTGATCGACCCCCTCCAATACATCGGCGGGGGCGATATCCTCACGTAGGATATCGCACAGATGCGCCACGTCCGCAGGGTTCGACACGCCCGCACGGGCGCCATGCAGTACCGCCGGGTGCGGCTTGTATATAATCCGCGCGTCCGGATTTTCAGACGCCGCCAGTCGAACGAGATCGTTGTTGGTGACGGGGCGGTCGCAGCCGAAAGCTATCGCCTCGTCAGTCTCCACTTGCCCGATCACCAGCACGCGCCGCTTGGTCTTCAAGCCTAAGAGGCTGTCAAGGTCGACGCGCTTGCCGAGATTGTACTTGCTCACGCGCAAGTCGAGTAGCATGCGGATGCATTTCTCGGCGCGCTCCATCAGGACCTCGTCGGCCGCGAAGTCGTAGGTCTGAAGCGTCAGCTCCAGGTCAGAGACATTCTGCGCGTCGTAGTGCAGCGTCCGCGAGTCGATGATCAGCGAGGCTGGCGGCGATCTCTGGGCGCCGAGCGCGACGGAACGGACGAAACCGTCTTCGACATGATAGAACGGAATGCCGAAGCGACGGCAGAACCATTTGAGGAACGGCGGGTATTTGAAGCCCCAGACAAAAACTTCGGGGCTGCGGTAGAAAAGCAGCCGAAGCGGCCATCCCCGGAGAAGCATATCGCGTGGCTTGCGGCTCACCACCTTGCAGTCCCGGTCGGGAAACCAGCGCTGAACGTAGTCTTTCCAGGGCTCGAAGCCGAAGAAGATTGCTGGCCGCCGCGAACCGCTCAAAGCCTATCCTCCCGTATCTCCCGCATCGAGGCCGTCAACAGCAGCAGCCCTGCCACAAAGCAGACCAGCGCGAATTCGATAACATAGCCCTTGTCCAGCAAATCGGCCCGGTATTCCGGGTAGATGCTTGCGCGGAACCACATGATTATGTGCACGAGCGGATTGTGGAGGAGAAAATCGCGGAAGGGATTCGGCAGTGATTCCGGCAGGAAGAAGACGCCTGATATCATGAAGAGCGGCCGGTTGATGATGCCGAAGATCTGTTCGTAAAGTGGGAAACGGGCGAACATCACGATGTTGATCGTGCCTATGCCGAGGCCCAGCAGGGCGGCGGCGCCCGCGGCCTCGATCATGCCGGCGACGTTCATCGGCTGGGTGACGCCGCCGAGTTCGATGATCATCATCAGGATGAGGATCGTCACTAGCGTATCGGTCATCAACTGCAGGATGAAGCGCGAGACAATCGCATCGAAAGGGGTGACGATCGGGTAGGAGAAGAGCGCCTTGTTGGCCTTCACCGTGCCTGCCATGAAGGCGGACATGCGCTGATAAAAGGCGAAGGGCAGATAGCCGCTGGCGAAGAACAGCGGGAAGCTCAGGCCCAATGCCGGCATCCGGGCGATCGCCTGGAAGATCAGCGTCATCAACGCGACATGGGCCACCGGGTCGAAGATCGCCCAGAGATAGCCTCCCGGCTTCGAGCCGAAGCGCGTCGACATTTCGCGAACGATCAGCGCTGCCGTCACTCTCAGGTGCTGTTGGATGAGATTCACGTCCGACCTCAACTGTATTGCCATGGATGACCTGGCCGCCGCCCCTCATCCGCCTGCCGGCACCTTCCCCACAGGCGGGAAAAGGGACAGGCGGCATGCTGCGGCGTAAGGGGCGGCGCCTGCATCCCGCCGCCATATTCCACAAACCGCTCCTGCTGGCAAATCTTTGGCGATCTCCCTTGCCAGACAAAAAAGGCCGCCCCGAACCTTTCGGTCGAGGCGGCCAGGCGGCCCCACTGGGAGGTGAGCTCGTCCTGCTCAGCGCTCGCCTTCGAGTTCCCTCAGGAAAGCGCCAAGCTCCTTCTCCTCAATACCGACAAGATGGTTTTTTTCCGGATAGGCGCCGGAGCGGACGTCGAAAGCGAATTCGGAGAAGGCCGCGATGCGCTCCTGCTGCAGGCGGTCGTATTCGGCGGCGAAGTTGCGATAGGTCTTGGCGTGGCGCGGATAATGGCCGCGGTGGGCGCCGAGCACGTCCTCGGCAAAGAGATATTGCGCGTCGCAGCCCGTCCCCGCCCCCATCGACAGCATCAGCATGGAGGTGCGCGCGCTGATCGCGGCGGCGACTTCGCCCGGCACCACCTCGATCTCGGCCGCAAAAGCGCCCGCCTCTTCCAGCGCCTTCGTCTGGCGCCAGATCTCGAGCGCGCTTGCCGCCGTCTTGCCGACGGCGCGAAAGCCGCCGGTCCAGGTGGCCTTGGAAGGGATCAGCCCGACATGGCCGCAGACGGGAATGCCCTCCTCGCGCATGCGCCTGACTGTCGATAGGCTCGCGGCGCAGTAGACCGCATCGCCGCCGGCTTTCAGCGCCTGAAAGGCGGCGCGGATGTAATCCTCGGCGGTCACATGGTCCCCATATTCGAGGCCGGGAAAGGCGAAGACGGAAGGCGCCGCCTCGCGAAATTCGGGGCCGAGCAGCGCCGGCGGGACGGAGACGAGGTCGATCCTGGCCTTCTCGGCGGCCTCCGCCTCCTCCAGCGTCACGACCCGAAGCATGGTGAGCTGACGCTTTCCTTTCATCGACAGGAGATCGGCAACGGTCGGGCGGCGGTGTCTCATCGGGTTCTCCTGATTTCGAGGGCGGGGGCGCGGCGGCTCTCAGGCCGCCAGCAGCTTCTTGAGCCTGGTTTCGGGCGAGGCAAGCGCCAGCGGATCCGGCTTTGCCCTGGCTGCGATCAGCATTTCGGCAAGGCGAATATCGCGGGCGACCGCATTGCCGGGGCCGATGCCGCTCGCGGCGATCAGCCGTCCCTCGCCATTTAGATGAAAAAGGATGAAGGCGCCCTCCTCCATGTCGCGCCGGACGGTCGTTTCCGCACCGTCGGCAAGCCCCGCGATCTGCAGGGTGAACTCGTACTGATCCGACCAGAACCAGGGAATGCTGGCCATGGTTTCTGCCGCGCCGATCAGGTTGGCGGCGGCCAGCGCGCCCTGGTCCTGGGCATTGCGCCAGGCTTCCAGCCGCACCCGCCGGCCGCCATAATGCGGCAGAGGGAAGGAGCAGCAGTCGCCGGCCGCGTAGATGTCCGGGTCCGAGGTGCAGAGCCTCTCGTCGACGGCGATGCCGTTTTCGATCGCAAGCCCGGCGGTCTCCGCAAGTTCGGTGTTGGGCACCGCGCCGATGCCGACGACGACAATATCGGCCTTAAGGCCGACTCCGTCGGTAAGCAGCAGGCGTGCGCCGTCAGCGGCTTCCTCGATTGCCGCTATCTGCGCGCCGCAGATAATCTCCACGCCTTCTTGCCTGTGCCGCGCGGCGACGACGGCGGCGATCTCCTCCGGCACGCCGCGAGAGAGAACGCGCGGCAGACCCTCGACGAGCACGACTTCGGCGCCGAGCCTGCGTGCGGTCGCGGCAAGCTCCAGGCCGATGAAGCCGCCGCCGATGACGGCGAGCCTTGCACCGGGTGTAAGGGCGGCGCGGATCGCAAGCGCATCGGCATGCGTCCGCAGCATGCGGATGCACGCGGCATTTTCCGGCACGCCCGGGAAGCGGCGCGGGCGGGCGCCGGTTGCCAGAAGCAGGCGGTCGTAAGTGAGGGATCGTCCGTCCGAGAGCGTGACGCTCTTCTGCGCCCGGTCGATGCTCTGCGCCGTGACGCCGGTCAGAACCGCAATCCGCGCTTCCTCGTAGCGCGCAGCACCCGCGATGAATTTCGGCAGCGAGGCTTCCGCGAGCCCGTCCTTGGAAAGCGGCGGCCGCTCATAGGGAAGATGCGGTTCGGCGCCGATCAGCGTGATCTCGCCGCCGAAGCCCTTTTCCCGGAGGGCAAAAGCTGCCCGCGCACCACATTCGCCGGCACCGATGATAACAATATGCGTCATGCTCTCTCCTCCTTCCGAGGCCTTGGCTGCGGGGCGCTTGAGCCTCGGCGAATGCCCCTCACCCTACCCCTCTCCCCGCAGGCGGGGAGAGGGGACTTGAGCGCAAAGCGAGCGGCGAGTTCCCTTCTCTCCGCCTGCGGGGAGAATGTGCCGGGAGGCGGACGAACGATATGCGTCATGCTCTCCTCCTTCCGAGACCTTGGCTGCGGGACGCCTGAGCTCCGGCGAATGCCCCGCGCGCGGGGAGAGGGGACTTGAGTGTAATGCCAGCCGCGAGTTCCCTTCTCTCCGCCTGCGGGGAAAGGGTCGGCAGGCGGATGAGCGATATGCGTCATGCTCTCTCCTCCTTCCGAGGCTTTGGCGGCGGGACGCTTGAGCCCGGCGAATGCCCCTCACCCCTAGCCCTCTCCCCGCGCGCGGGGAGAGGGGACTTGAGCGCATCGCGAGCCGCGCCCCCCTTCTTTCTCGCCTGCGCGGAGAAGGGAACCGAGCGCAAGGCGGGCCGCGAGTCCCTTCTCCCCCCCTGCGGGGAGAAGGTGCCGGCAGGCGGATGAGGGGCAGCCCGCCGAGAGCTCACCCCCTTAGACTACGAAAGCCCGATGAACACGCTCCCCGCCTCCACCTTGACCGGATAGGTCCTGAGGTTGACGCAGACTGGCGCGCCCCTGGCCTGGCCGGTCTTGTAGTTGAAGCGGCCGTTATGCTTCGGACATTCGATGATGTCGCCCATCACCAGGCCGTCGGCGAGATGGATCTGCTCGTGCGTGCAGAGCCCGTCGGTCGCAAAATACTCGTCATCCGGGCTGCGATAGACGGCAAAGGTGCGTCCCTCGTGATCGAAACGCACGACGTCTTCCTCGTCGATCTCTTCGGCCGCACAGACCTCCACCCAGTTCGAGCTCATCTCTTTCCTCCATTCGATGGTTTGCTGCGATCGCCCGCGCTGCCTCACTCCGCGGCAGGAACGAGCCGGTCGTTGTGGAATTCTTCGCGATAGGGCTTTGCCGTCGGCGGCAGTTCGCGCTTCAAGAAGTAATCCTCGTTGCGCAGCTGCCGCAGGAATGCGGGGATCATTTCACGGTAGCCGTGCAGGATCGAAGGATTGGCCGCCGGCAGGTCGTGCCTGATCATGGCGTGCAGCTTCGGCAGCGCGTGATAGGGCACCATCGGGAACATGTGGTGCTCCACATGATAGTTCATGTTCCAGTAGACGAAGCGGCTGACCGGATTCATGTAGACCGTGCGGCTGTTCAGCCGGTGGTCGGTCACGTTGTCGGCAAGGCCGCCATGCTGCAGAAGCCCCGTCAGCACGTGATGCCAGGCGCCGTAAAGCCGCGGCAGGCCGATGAGCATCAAGGGCAGGATCGAGCCGAGATAGAGCGAAAGTCCGATCGTCGCGAGATAGATGGCAAGCCAGATCCGGGCGACGCGGATCGCCTTCGGCTGCTCCGTTTCCGGAATGAAGGTCTTCTCGGCGGCGCTGATCACGCCGAAGGCGTTTCTGACCATGTCGGTTACGGCATGCCAGACGTCGATGATGCCGAAGAAATTGAGGACCAGGCGGATGAGATCCGGCGGCCGCATGACGGCGATTTCCGGGTCGCGGCCGACGATGACGGTATCGGTATGATGGCGGGTATGGCTCCAGCGCCAGGTGACCGGGTTGCGCATGATCATGAAACAGGCGATCTGGTAGACGGCGTCGTTCATCCACATCGTCCTGAAGGCGGTGCCGTGGCCGCATTCATGCCAGCGGCTGTCGGAAGCGGAGCCGTAAAGGACGCCATAGGCGAGGAAAAAGGGCAGCGCCCACCAGCTGCCCCAGAAAAAGACGCCGACGCCGCCGAGACAAACCATGCTGCCGAGCCAGATCGCGGTGTCGCGGATGGCGGGACCGTCCTCCCGCTTCATCAGCTCCTTCACCTGCTTGCGCGGAATGTCGGTGTGATACCATTCGGCCGCGGCAAGGCCGCTTGCAACCGCCGCCTCGGCATCGCGGCCGAGCAGGCTGTAATCGCGCTTCGTCGCAACTGTCGTCATTCCCGCCTCCCCTGCAGCGCCGCGCCTCTCACGGGGAGCGCAATGCGGCTGCAGCCTAATCAACCGGCGCCACTCCCGATCGGCGCCTTCATTCGATGCACCGAGGATAGGTTGACTTCTGACGGTTCTCAATGCAGTCATGATATATTCTCTCAAATCCTATCAGCATGACAGCCTCAACGATGAGGGAATAGTTTCAGGGAGGAGACATGACGAAGAGGCCGACGATCGCGGATCTCGCCCGCGCCTCCGGGGTCAGCGTCGCAACGGTCGACCGGGTGCTGAACGGCCGCCATCCGGTGCGCGAGGAAACGGCGCGCCGCGTCTACGATGCGGCAAAGGCGATCGGCTATCATGCCGTCGGCCTGCTGCGCCAAAGGGTCTTCGAGGATCTGCCGCAATACCGGCTCGGCTTTCTCCTGCAAAAGCCGGAGCAGTCGTTCTACAAGGCCCTGGCAAAGGAGATCGAAAACGCGGCGCTATCGGTGAGCCATGTCCGTGCCATCGCGCAGGTGGATTTCGTCGCAAGCTCCACGCCCGGCGCGATCGTCGAAAAGCTGAAGACGATCGCCGCGCGCAATCAGGCGATCGCGCTGGTGTCGCCCGACTACCCGGCCGTGACTGCGGCAATCGAGGAACTGAAGGAGCGCGGCATCCCCGTCTTCGCCCTCCTGTCGGATTTCGCGGCCGGCGTGCGCGAAGGCTATATCGGTTTGAACAATCAGAAAGTCGGCAGGACCGCTGCCTGGATGATCGCCAAGGCGGCCAAGCTGCCGGGAAAGGTCGCAGCCTTCGTCGGGAGCCACCGGTTCCACGGGCACGAACTCCGCGAGATCGGATTTCGCTCCTATTTTCGCGAGAACGCACCGGAGTTCGAGGTCCTCGACACGATGGTGAACCTCGACACGCCCGAGATCACCCATGAGGCGACGCTCGATCTCCTGCAGCGCCATCCGGATCTCCTGGGCTTTTACGTCTGCGGCGGCGGCATGGAGGGCGCCATCTCGGCGATCCGCGAGGAAAAGCTCGGGGGCAAGCTGCTCGCCGTCGTCAACGAGCTGACGCCGGAATCGCGCGCGGCCCTTGCCGACGAAACGGTGCTGATGGCGGTCTCGACGCCCGTTCCTGCTTTGGCCCGGGAAACGATAGACCTGATGGTCGGCGCGATCGACCGGGGTGCTTCGAGCGTCCCCGGCCAGACTTTCCTGCCTTTCGACATCTATACGCCGGAAAATATCTGACGCCGGCGTCGCGAAGACATTTGCGAAATCGCGCTTTCTGGAAAACGATAGCGAATCAACAGCTTTCGCAACCAGGAGAAAGTGATGCGGCGCTTCATTCTTTGTCTTCTGGGCGTTGCCGCGCTCGCCGTCACTGCAATCGCCATTCTGCCGAGCCTGATTTCCAGCGACTGGATGCGGGCCGAGCTCGGTCGGCAATTGTCGGCTGCGACCGGCAGTTCGATCGCGTTCAACGGTCCTGTGAAACTTTCGGCATTTCCCTATCTTGCGGTCGTCGCGGAAGACGTGACCCTCTCGGCCGAAGCGGAAGGGATCACCGCCGAATTTGCGGAGGTCGCCGGTTCAGTGGCGCTTTCCTCGCTCTGGTCGGACCGGCTGCACATCAAGCAGATCGCGCTCGACCGTCCCGTCGTCGTTCTCGACGAGAAGGCGCCGGGCGAGGCGACGCCGGCTCCGGACGGCGGCGATGAGACCGGTTCCGGCGATCCGCTTCCCGCCCTCGTCGCCTTTCTCGAACGAAGCGCAATCGAGTCAGTCTCCATCACCTCCGGCACGTTCGTACGGCGAAGCGCAGCCAACCCCGAGGAGGTCGTTTCCGATGTCGAGCTCACGCTCACGGCTCCCGACATCGATGACGAGTTCTCTCTTTCCGCATCCGCCCGCATGGGGGAGCAAAGTTACGAGACGAGCTTCACCATCTCGACCCTGCGGTCGCTGCTCGAGCGCCAGCCCGCCGATGTCGCCCTTACGTTGGAAGCGGATCCGGCTCCCGCGCCAGGCCTGACCACCTTTGAGGCAAGCGGGCAAGTCACCCTGAACGCCAATGGCAGCTATCAAATCCGTGGCGGCGAAGTGGAAGCCGGCGAACAGGCCTTTGTCCTGAATGCGCTCTTCGTCCCCGGGGAGCGTGCGCGCTTTCTTGTCGACCTCGAAGCCGACCGGCTCGACCTGACGCCGTTCATGGACGCCACTCCGGAAACGTCGCAGTCGGGAGCGCCGGCCGCGGACACAGCCAAGCCGGCGAATTTGCAGTTCCTGGCCGGCTTCGATGCCGATATGAGCCTCAACGCGGCCGCTTTGACCCTCGGCGATATTTCAGCGTCGGACGTTTCCTTTTCGGCCGCACTCAAGGACGGGAAGCTGGTTGCCGAGCTCGGGCATTTGGGGATAGATGCTGGCGTCGTCGCCGCAAATGTCGCTACGGACGTCCGGGTCGACGATCCGGTCTTCCGGGGCGGGATCACCAGCAAAAGTCTCGATATAGCCAAGCTTTCCGTCCTGGCCGGCCAGTCCGTCCCGCTTTCCGGAGCCCTGACGATCGACGCCGGCTTTGCCTTTCGCGGTCTTGATGCGGAAGATTTCAGAAAGACGGTCGATCTGGCGGGAACGATCGGCCTTCGCGATGCGGCTTATACAATGCCCGGCATTGCCGATGAGACGATGCGCGAGGTGAAAGCGAAGAAGATCACGGCCCGGATCGAAAGCCTCGCGAAGCCGCTGCGCGTGGCCGGCCGCCTGGAATGGCGCGACAAACCGGTCGATGTCGATATGCAACTTCCCGCCGCCGATACACTTCTCGCCGGCAATCTCGCCGCCGAGGGGATCCCCCTCAGGCTTCAGGTGAAATTGCCCGACGCAAGCCTGTCGCTCGACGGCAAAGCTGCTCTGCCGGGGACCTATGCGGGAAAACTCGATTTTTCCACCGCCGACCTTTCTGCTTTCCTCGCGGGCCTCGGGCAGAGCGGTGCCGAGAGCATCGGTCCGCTGGCGTTCAACGGGCATGTCGATGCGGGCACGACGAGCGTTTCCTTTCAAAAGGCGACTATAACCGTCAACGGCGTCGAAGGCGCGGGCAGCGGCTCTGTCGAATTTGCGACCCCGCTGAAGATCACGACCGCGCTGAACTTCGACGAGCTGGACCTTGCGCGCCTGGCCGGGGCGCAATCCCCCGCTCCGCAGGCAAAAGCGGCGAAAGGGGCCGAACCTGCCGACGCTCCGCTGGATCTCTCTTCGCTCCGGTCGGTCGATGCGACCGTCCAGCTCAATGCCAAAAAGCTCGGCTACGGCAAGGTCTTTGCCGGACCGGTTGCCACCAGTCTCGTCGTCTCCGACGGCGTCGCAAGCCTGACGCTGCCCGAAAGCCCGTTCTATGGCGGCCATATTGTCGCGAGCCTCAAGGCCGACGGCTCCCGGGCCGAACCCTCGATCGCCCTGCAGGCGTCCATTTCCGGAGCCTCGGCCGCACCGCTTTTGACGGACATGGCGGGCTTCAGATATCTCGAAGGCGCATTGAAAGCCCGGTTCGACGTAACGGGTGCGGGCGGCACGACCAGGACGCTCGCGAAGTCGCTGCAGGGCACAGCGGATGTGGCCTTTTCCGATGGCGCCATTCGCGGCATCGACATCGCCGACGTCTACAACAATCTTGTGAGCCTGATGTCGTCAGGCTTCAAGCAGGACGGCAGCAAAGCGACGACATTCACCGAGCTTGCGGCATCCTTTGCCATCGAAGGCGGCGTTGCCCGCACCGAAGACATCAAGCTTGTCGGCCCGCTGGTCCGCATGACAGGAAACGGTGCGGCCGATCTTGCCGAACGCACTCTGAACTTCCGGCTCGAGCCCCGGCTCGTCGCTTCTCTACAGGGCCAGGGCGCCGAGATCTCCACCGACGGCATCGGCGTCCCCGTGGTGGTCGAAGGCAGCTTCGCCGCACCGCGCATCTATCCGGACCTTTCGGACCTGCTGAAGAACCCCGATGCCGCATTGGCAAAGCTTAAAGGTTTCGGACTGCCGATCGACAAGCTGCCGATCGGCGACCTCATTAAAGGAGGAGGCTCGGGAGGCTCGGTGAAGGACCTGCTCGGCGGCGCCGTTGGAAAGGTGCTCAAAGACAAGGCGTTCAAACAGGAAGAACAGCAGCTCTCGATCGAGGAGATAATTGGCGGCGACGGCGCGCCCAAACCGGACGAGGCGGCTGTGGAAATACCCTCGAACGAGGAACCGGCCACGGCCGACGCACCCGCCGAACAACCGGCAAACGGAACTGCACTGCCCGGCAATGAGGCAGACAGTCCGATGGAGAGCCTGTTCAAAAAGCTCCTGCGTTAGCCGGCCTATCCTGCTATCGTCTTGGCGCGACCTGATCCTGCGTGGCCACTTACTGTGTTTGCCTTATCGCCGGCGACGTAGTCGGCGAACATGATTTTGACCGGGATGTCCTGCCGCATGGCGAAAGTGAAGTCGCGCAGCAAAGCGCCGTTCAGTGCAGGCCACGCCCATATTGGCGCGCTATCAGTTCAGTCCCGCTCGTCGCCAGAGGAGGTGAGCGCCAGGCGGCACGGCTTCCGAGTTGCTTCACAACGTCAAGCGTGAACCTAGGTGGCGCTATTAGAGTTGGGGCAGTCCCGGTTCCTCGCGAGGTGGACGTTCGCGGTTCTGCAATCGCCACACTAGAGGAAGGGCCGCCATCGAGCGGCCTTCAATGTCTTCATACGGGTATGCGAGCGCAACGCGATAACGGGCAGCCTAATTGAGTGGGAGCAGCTTCGGAAGCTGATCGATGAGGGGCAAACAATCGCAGAGTGCGATAGTCGTCCCGCGTAAAAAGCTCGGGGCTTTTGTGGAGCCTCCTCAAAGGTTCTAAGACGCGACAATAGCTGACGCGCACTACCTCCCTCGACAACGTCGCAGCGCTTTGCTTCATTCCCTCTTAATCGTGGAGGAAACTCAAATCTCATGATCAACGAACTCAGCCAGTTGCTCGATCTTGACCGAGAAAACGAATTGTCATCGCTGGAGCCGGCATCCGACAGCGATGTCATGACCATTGCCGAACTCTATCCTAATGTTTCCAAACAGTACCTGGAGTTCATTCGCAAAGTGGGCACGGAATCTACGGCACGCGGATTTGAAATCTACAAACCGGAGCCTGAGCGTCGAGTTGAACAGCATCCATCAGGGCTTCAGCTTCGGAGGGACGACACTCGATGAAGAGGTACATGCTCATCTCCTGAAATGATGAAGCCCCGCTCCCTGTTACGGCGGCGGGGCTGGGGAATGTCAGGACGTGCCGGGCTTGACACCGGCTGCCAGCGGCCGAACGCATCTAGCATCGACGCTTCGCGTTCAATCAAGCTGGCGGTGATCGCCTGCGTGTCCTTCCACGCCGCCGTCCGGCTCGGGAATTGGGCTGGCGAGTTGCGGTCTACCAGCTTAATGGACAGCGAGCCCGGCTCAATTGGCTTCCCGATAAGTAGCCCGCAACGGTGCGCTTCTGTGAGAGGCGGCGCGGGCCTTGTTTTGGTTGCCAATCAACAGAACTCCTGCGCATCGTGTCGTTCTAAGCAGGAGGGGACAATGTCAGAGCTGGAAGAGAACCGCTTGTTAGACAGTGAATTCCAGACAATTTCGTCAGAGCCGTTGATTGGGCGCCTCAACCTTGAGACCGACTTGGGCACCATCGACCTTTTGGTGAACAAAGAGGCCGCGGAGTTCTTAATTTCGGTGTTGCTCGAGTTCCTTGCAGAAGGGACCGGCGGAGACGCTCCGAAGTTCAAGGTGCATACTGAGCAATAGCTGCCCGGTGAGCCCTGAATAAGCCGGCCGTCGCACAAAACGTCGGTCATTCAGTGGCACCTGCGTAGAGCGAGCTACGCGAGTTACCGGGTACGCCGACATTCGGGCACCCCTGTGCTATACTTTAGCGATTGCTGTACGCTCAAAGAGGACACAACGGATGTGGCTTGAATTGCGCGACAATAACGGCCCGATCTTCGTCAACATGGACAATGTCGTCCACTTCCAGCGGGTTGAAGGGCAGCGACGTACCACTCTCATTGCCTTCGCGGCCAACCACGGGACCTGCGTGACGCTGCAGGTTCACGAAACGCCGAACGAGATCATGGAACTGCTATGGGAGGAGCAGCATAACGCGGACTAAGCCGCGCTGCGTGCGCCTGTATAGCTATGAACATATCGGGAACGTTGTGGCGGCAGATTGCGCCGTACCACCTGTAGTCTCAGGCAATTTGCTCACCAGCATGGTATGATGCTAGTGTGTTGAAACTTCTCAACCTTTGTTACCCAGGTTCCACCATCGGCGCAGGGTTTTCTGCATCGTTGGCACGTTCTCTCTGTGTCTAGAGAGTGGAGTACGTTCGAATGAGCGGACGGCATTATCCAGAACCGGAACACCACGCCTCGGCGGCACTTCCGGTAAGCATTCTGCTACTCGTGGTCCTCGGAATATCAGCCTACCTGCTGATAGGAGGTTCACTGAATAATGGGGAGCGGGTCGGATCCAAGGTGTACCTGCCCGCCGAACAAACCCAGGATCGCTGAGAAAAACATCCGACCACCTCTAAGCGGAATGAAGGCGCCACCCTCCCGCATAGACGGCAGTCAGAGGGTGGTCGCGGCGACGCTTTGGTTGCAGGCCCGGGAATCGAACCGGTCTTCGTGGTTATGCACCATGCGGCTTACCAGTTGCCCTGCCTCCGTCGTTGAACTTCGGTCATCCGCTCTCCGGCGAGAGGGGGACAGATTTGGCGACTTGATTTGACTAAACTCCTGCGCGAACGTCTTATTCCGGTCACCATCGGTGGCTGCTACAACTGTCGAACGAGAGGAGCTTTCAATGCGTATCCTATTGATCCCAGCCGTGATGCTTATCGGTTCGTTGGGAGCTGTGGCTGTCGCAGCCGAAGGCGACGAGGCGTTCGCTACGGCTGACAACGAACTGAATTCGACGTTCAAGGAGATCGAGGCACGGATTGGCGACGACGCCGGCACGAAAAAGCTGCTTGTCTCCGCCCAAAGGGCATGGATTTCCTTCCGCGACAACGAGTGTGCATTTCAGACATCAGCCAGTGCGGACGGTAGCGCCTACCCTATGCTCGTCGCTGCCTGCAGAACCGAATTGACGACAGACAGAACGAAGGCACTTAAGGCGTATCTAAATTGCCAGGAGGGAGATCTTTCCTGCCCGCTACCTTCTGGGCAATAAAGCTTGAAGGCGACCACCCTACCGAATAGACGACGGTCAGAGGGTGGTCGCGCTTTCCCAGTTCGGGTCTATCTGCTTGATACCTTCTAATGGCGCCAGCTTGTCTCCAAATCGTGGATCGGAGTTCAAATGAGCCGCAGCAACACATGAACATCAACAGCATTCGAGATCGCGCGCAAGGTGTCGACGACGGTCCTGTTTCTGAACAGGAGGTCGAATTTGCGCGCCAAATATTGCGGTCTGGTGATGACGACGTTGGAGCCGTGTTGTTCGTGGTCGGACCTTGCGGCGCGCACCGCGATGCGACACTGATTGAGCCGTACCTCTGCAGCGAACACAAAGACGTCCATGGCGAGTTGGCCCTCAAAGGCATGTGTCCCTACCTGGGCTTGATCGATTACTATCGACCCGTCGTTCGCAAATACATCTTGGCCGGCGGCGATATCGATTTTGCCGGAAGCAAAGCGGCCGCCATACATCTCGCGCCGGAGTATCTGCTGAATCTCAGAGACAAAGAAGTCGAAAGGACGCTGCTTGTGATCTCCTGCGATTTTCAAAATCGCAATCGAAGCGCAGCGCGGCACGTTGTTCAGATCCTCGAACTCCACGGAGAGCTCAAGGATCCTCTGGGGCTGCGCACGGATGCCGATGAGAACTGGGCTCGGGGCGGCTGTGGAAGTGCCCTCAAAGGTCGAACAGGCCACAGCCGACGCGCCCACCAAACCGCCGGCAAACGGAGGACCAGGGCCCGTCACGGGGCCGATGTAAGCGGCAAGCAGATCCCGTCTGGCGGAAGGGGTGAGCGGTCGGATATTGGTAGCGGACACGATGAGCTGCTGTGAGCTTCTATGTCTGCGCCTAGTTCTGGAACTCGAACCTTCCATATGATCGAAGCCGTTGCCGAGCGCCTTGAGGGTGCGCCGCGGCAGCTTCGCCGACGCTGGTCGGATGAGTTCAAGGCACGGGCGGTGGCGGAGGCATTGGAGCCAGGCGCGAGCGTCTCGGCGATTGCGCATCGGCTCGGCATTCACCCGTCGCAGCTCTTTGGCTGGCGTCGTGCGGTCTTAGACGCTCGGAAGGTTTCCACGGAACCGGCGCGTTGTGAGATAGCCGCGGCGTCTACTGGCGAAGCGGTGATCGAGGTTGTCATTGGCGACATTGTCGTGCGCGCCGGCGCAGACGTCGACGAGGTGCACTTGCAG